>JANXPB010000131.1 GCA_025357545.1 Holophagaceae bacterium | reverse complement strand
GCGGCTTGGTGGTAATACTTGAGAAGTCCGCCAAGGCGTTCACGGCATCGTACCTTGCCATTTCGTTTGGGTGATTGTGCAAGCAGGTTGGGGAACAAAATCTCATTGCCTCGGCCTTGGTGGTTTCGCTCTTCGTGGTAGTGAATCGCGTGCAGGGTCGCAGCGATGGGCGAGGGCACCCAGCGGATGATGGAGTAGCGCACATCGCTCGAGTCGAATTGCGGATCCTGTTCCTTGGTGGGGAAGCTGCGGGCCTGCACCGCATTCTTGAAACCCGCAGCTTCGAAGGCCACGTTCCAGGCCTCCACGCCTTTCTTGATGTAGGGCACCCACTGGGTCGGCGTGGCGCTGTCGATGTACCAGACGATGGGTTTCACAGGCTCGCTTAAGGCCGCATTGGGATCCTTCTTTTCCAGCTTCCAGCGGGTGATATAGCTGCGCCGTTTGGCCTCGTGCTCGTCCCGCCCGTAGTCCACGTTGCGCACGGAGAAGTAGCCTACGCGGTCATCCATGAGCCTCGGCAGCATGGGCTTGTCGGGGAGCGCCACGAAGGAATAGGCCACCTTCACCGAACCGCTTTTAGGTGGAAGGCTGGGCATCCCGGGGACCGGCGGCGTCCCCGGCGGCAGGGCGCTCATGGTGTAAGTCTGCACCGCATCCACCTGCACGTTGCCGGGGAAGGCCTTCACCCGATCCACGAAACTGCGCCCCGCGTCCAGCGTTTGGGCGTTGAGAAGCGTGCGAGCGGTGAAATCGCCCACTTCATTGGTGAAGAGCTTGGTGACTTCGATGACCGGCGAACCATCCTTGGCGAAGGCCTCCACGGGGAAGCTCATGAGGATCGCGTCCTGGTTGGAGTTGGTCACCGCCGCGGCGATGGGCTTGGCAGGATCCGACACCACCGCGTGGGAAACCTGGGTGAGGTAGACCTTGTTCTCCTGCACCACCCAGCGGATCACTTCGTCATTGATCTCCTTGCCCGCGTGGTCCACGCCCACGGGCGTATTCACGGCGGTGGCCACCAGCAGCAGCTCCTTGCCAAGATCGGCCTTCGGGATTTCGAAATAGAGTTTGCCCTTGTGCTGGTGGACCTTGAACAGGCCCGACTGGGTCTTGAATTCCGCCGTGATGACCTTGTCGTAGGGCTTGGGCTCGGCCTCGGCGGGCGTGTTGGCACGTGGACCGGCACCTGGGCCGCTGGGCGTGCCGGACGCCTGAGGAGCGGGAGCCGGGGCTGGAATCGGGGTCTGGGCCAAGCCGGAGAGGCTCGCGAGCATCAGGGCTGTGGGGCTAAAAAGGCGGAAGGCCATCCGAACTCCTAGGGGGCAGCATCCCATCAACCTAGCAGGAAGCCTCGCAAGACGATGGATGAATTTTGACGCCCGCTTCAGAACACCTCTTTAAGGTTTCGGGACGGTTTTCCACCCTCGCCATGGAAGGCCCTGGCCCAATCCTTAGGCAAGAAGAAAACCTGGGCCTTGCCCCCCCGCAGGAAGACCAGGGAATCCCAAAGCAGGCCCTTGGTCACCCGCAGGGGGTCGATGCCGCCCTCATCCATGGCGATGGACTTGGTTTTGAGCAGGCCCCGGTGCAGAAAGTGCCAGCGGCCGCCCAAGTGGGCCAGGAAGCCGTCCTTCAACCGGGGGGCGCCCTTCACCTTGCGGGCGAAGGCCCGCACCACCTGCTGGGTGCCCCGGGAATCCAGCTCGAGGATCGCCAGCTCCGCCCATTCGGAAACCTCGTAGCGCCCGGCACTCCGGACCCAGGACATGATCCGGCCCGCGAAGCCCGCCAGCAGGAAATGCAGGACGCGAAAGAGCAGGGGCAGCATCAGGGCGATGGAGAAGATCAGCGCCACCAGCACGGGGATCGCCACGTAGGGATGGCTGTAGGCCAGGGCCAGCAGTCCGACCACGCCCACGTCTTCCGCCAGGCTGATGAGGCCATGGGTGGTGGGTTCCGGTGCCGTGTGGGCCAGCAGTCGGAAGCCCATCTTGGAGCCGTGGGTGCCCAGGGCGATGGTGCCTCCGGCGAGCATCGCGATGACCTGGACGGTGGGGTGGAGGTTGCCGGCGGCGCCCAGGGCCAGTAGCGCGCCACCGGCGGGCCTCACAAACGTATGAATGCCGTCCCAGAGAACCGTGACGAAGGGGACCTTGTCCGCGAAGAACTCGATCAGGAAAAGCAGACCCGCGGCGATGAGCACTGCCGGATGGGCCAGCACATGCAATTCCGATGGAAGCCCTGAGATCCAGTGGTAGCGCTCGGCCAGCCCTACCGTCACGACCGCGAGATACAGGTTGATCCCCGACACCACGGAGAGGCCGAGGATGCCCGCGAGGGTGGCGAGCGGCGCCATGGGGAGCCTTGCCGCCTAGTGCCGGAAGTAGCGCAGCGCGAGCAGCAGCAGGACCGCCCCCGCGATGCTGATGAGGGCACTGAAGAACCTGCCGCTGGGCTTCTCGCCGGATTCCAAGCCCACGGCGCTGGCGAGGAAATGTCCACCGAAGGAACCGATCACGCCCACGAGGCCGGTCATCCAGAAGCCGATGGGGTCGTGGCCCGGCAGCAGGAAGCGCGCCGCGAAGCCGATGATCAGGCCAAGGATGAATTTCCAAATCAGGTGGAACATCCGAACTCCCTATGGAATTTGTGTGCAGGTGAGAGACTTTTCAAATTAACACGCGTGGGCGGGGCCAGCCCGTCGATTCTGCCTTTAAGCGGAGCGCAAAAATCGGCTGCCCTTCGACCAGGGGTCTGTCTGCGGCGGTCGGTCCGTCCCTCCGTGGAGAGGAAGCCGTGAAACCCCTGATGATCACGGCCCGCCGCGCAACCAGCCGCCCAGGAAGACTCCCGCTCCGCCCAGGATTGGGAGCACCAGGAGGTACCACTGGGGCTGAGGACCGGTTTTGGCAAGGAGGCCGAAGACGATTCCAGCGAGCAATACCAAGCCGCTGAGGATCCTGGCGGCGGTTTGCCCCCGGCCTACCAGTGCTGCCACGTAGCCCCCGGCCAGCGCCGCCAAGAAGCCGCTGGCCAGATTCGTGGACAGGTACAGGCCGGTAAGGGACGTCGGTTCGCTGGGCGTGGCGGTGCCCAATAAAATTTTAGAGACCACCGGCGTGATTGCCATGACCAGGAGGGCGAGCACGATATACCCGATGATGACCGCCAGAATCAGCCGTCCCACAGTGCCTCCAGAAGGGTGGTTCCGATCCTATTCCATCGAGCGCGACTTTTCACCCTGTCAACCATGGGGTGCGGGCCGATACCCTTGTGCTTCCATCAAAGCGGAGGTGGGGCATGGCCCTGGGGATGTCGGAACTGGATGCCTATCTCAAGCGCTATGGCTCGGGGCCGTCGCTGCTGCGGGCCGCCTGGTCGGAAGTTCCGGCTGAGGCACGGCAGTGGCGCCCGGGGGAGGGCCGGTGGTCGGGCCATGAGATCGTCGTCCACTGCGCCGACTCTGAAACCTACGGCGCCACGCGCATCCGCCTCCTGCTGGCGGAAAAGGAGCCCCTCATCATTGGCTACGACGAAAACGAATGGGCGCGCCGCTTTGACTACCATGGCCAGGACGTGGAGCTGGCCTTCCGCACCATCGAGGCGGTGCGGGCCCACACCGTCACCATGCTCAGGCGCTTGCCGGCAGAGGCCTGGGGCCGCGTCGGGCGCCACACCGACAGCGGGCCCTACTCCGACAACGACTGGTTGCGGATCTACGCCGAGCACTTGGAAGTCCACGCCCGGCAGATCCGCCGGAACCTCGAAGCCTGGAGGGCCCGTTAGCGCACCAGGTCCACTTCCGTTTGGGCGGTGGCGGGTACGGTGACTCCCAAATAGGAGGGGCTGGGCACCGGGCGGGAAAAGGGCGTGTAGCTCACACGGCCGCTTCGGTAGACCCGTACAAGGGTGAAGCCAAAATAGGTCCCGGTGGCCGGAGTCCAGTAGGTTTCCAGCTTGCTGCCGCCGTTCCCAGTAACCACCTGGAGTGGACCGCCAGCCCCGCCTAGTGGGGTGGCATCGTACTGGTGGGCGTGTGCGCAGAAGTAGGCCTTGACCTTATTATTTGACCGCAGCAGCGTGGTCATCGGCGTTTGGAAGGCCGCGGCAATGGTGCCGTCGGATGAGATAGAGCCCGTTGCCTGCTGGATGGGCTTGTGGCCGAATACAAAGATGTGCCCGACAGCCGCATTGGCTTGGGCTGCCTGGATGTCCTGGGTAATCCAGTTCATGGCCAGGCTGCCGATGGTGTAGGCGCTGGTCCAGGTATCCGTATTCACGCAGACGAAGTGGATATTCCCGACATTGAAGGAGTAAGTGAACTTGCTCTGGTCATCCATGAGATTGTCGACATTGGGCGCAGCGCTGGTGGGACCGTTTCCGGCGTACCTATCGAAACTGTTCGAGGCCAGCCAGGTGCGCCAGATGGGGTGCATGGCGGGCGCAAAGCCCGTGCCCGTCGAATCCTTGTATAGCACCTCGTGATTGCCAGGCACGGGGACCATGACCGTTTTGGCCGCCAGCTGATGGTTCTTGTAGAGGTTGGCCCAGCCGTCCAACTGGCCCTTGAGCACAGTTCCGTCATCATTCACATAACCCAAGGTCATGTCGCCCGTGAAGAAGAAAGTGTTGGGAGGTGGAGCGATGGCGGAGGCGTCGGTGTAGGTCTGGAGCAGCTGCACGCTATTGGCGGAACTTGGATTCCCATTGCCAGGAGCCCAATCTCCCTTGTCTACCCGGTTGCAACCCACCGTGACAAAGGAGTACGCGACTGCATTGGGGTCCAGCGGACTGGTTTTGGATCCGCCGCACTGCATCAGTATCGGCAGGATCATAAGGGCGACGGCAGATAGGGTACGGTCATGGCGTGGGGACATCGGGACACCTCGGAGGGAAGGTCTCCAGTTCACTGGACGCAGGAATCGGGCCCGTGATACCCCGGTGATTTCCTGGTAAACCGCCAAGGCTTTGGAGTACAAAGGGCATTCCAGGATTCCGATTTGGAAGCCGAAGAGGGGTCCCGTGCCCGAGCCTCGCGATCTTCCGATGGACAACGCCCAGGCCGCCAAGCTGGAGAGCCTTCTAAGGGGCGAGGCGCCCATCCCGCCGTCCCCTTGGTTGATGGAAGAGGCGGCGGTGGACTACGACGCCGAATGCGGGCGGGCCACCGCCGATCCCGAGGTCTTCTGGGGGGAAAAGGCCTTGGCGCTCACTTGGCACAGGCCCTGGGACCGGGTGCTGCGCTTCGACCCGCCCTACCATGCCTGGTTCGAAGGCGGCTTGCTGAACGCCACCGTGAACTGCATCGACCGCCACGTGGCCACCTGGCGCCGCAACAAGGCCGCCATCATCTGGGTGGGAGAAAATGGCGAGGAGCGCACCCTCACCTACAACCGCCTCTTCCGGGAAGTGAACCGCTTCGCCAACACCCTGAAGCGGCTGGGCGTGGTGAAGGGCGACCGGGTGATCATCTACATGCCCATCACCCCTGAAGGCATCGTGGCGATGCTGGCCTGCGCCCGGCTCGGGGCCATCCATTCGGTGGTCTACGCGGGCATCGGCACCGGAGCGCTCATGGCCCGCATCGAGGATGCCGGCGCCAAGGTGGTGGTCTGCTCGGACTTCACCTACCGCCGCGGCAAGGCGGTGCCCTTGAAACCCATCGTGGACGAAGCCGTCCGCGACCTCACCTTTGTGGAGCACGTGGTGGTGCACCGCCGCGGCTCGCACCCCGGCGACGAGCCCTGCAGCTTCGCCTCGGAGCGGGAGCTGGATTTCTACGACAGCCAGGAGCCCGGGGAAATCCACTGCGAGCCGGAGATGGTGGAGGCGGAGCACCCGCTCTACATCCTCTACACCTCGGGCACTACGGGCCGCCCCAAGGGCGTCGTGCACGCCACGGGCGGGTACCTGGTGGGCGTGACCTACCTGTCCAAGGCCTTCTACCAGATCCAGGACCGCGACATCTACTGGTCCACCTCGGACATCGGCTGGGCTGTGGGCCACAGCTTCATCGTGTATGGGCCCCTCAGCATCGGCGCCACGGTGTTCTGCCGGGAGGGCGCGCCGGACCATCCCAGCCCCGACGTGGCCTGGGAACTCTGCGAGCGCTTCGGCATCAACCTGATGTTCACGGCCCCCACGGCCATCCGCATGTGGATGAGCTACGGCGGCGCCGTGCCGGACAAGTACGACCTTTCCCGCCTGCGGATGGTGGCCTGCGCCGGAGAGCCATTGAACCCCGAGGCCCACCGTTGGGCCCAGAAGCACCTGGTCGGCCAGAGCGGCGGCATGGTGGTGGACAACTGGTGGCAGACGGAAATCGCCGGACCGGTGCTGGGCACCATGCCCACCTTCGAGGCCCGTCCCGGGAAGGTGGGCAAGGCCATGCCCGGGGTGCGCGCCGCCGTCCTGAACCCCGACGGGAGCGTGGCGCCCGACGGCCAGGGCGGCTTGCTGGTCATCTCGGCGCCGCTGCCCTACATGCTGCGCACGGTCTGGAACGACCCCTCGCGCTACGAAGCCTACTGGCGGGATTTCCCGGGCTGCTACGCCGCGGGGGATGTGGCGGTGCGCGATGCCGACGGCTACTTCGCCGTGCTGGGCCGCGCCGATGATGTGCTCAACGTGGCCGGCCATCGCATCGGCACCGCGGATGTGGAGAGCAGCCTGCTGCGCCACCCTTCCGTGGCCGAGAGCGCCGTGGTGGGCCTCCCGGATCCCATCAAGGGCGAATGCATCAAGGCCTTCGTCGTACTCAAGCCCGGCATGGTGGCGGGCCCTGGGCTCATCGCGAGCCTGAAGGACCATGTGCGGGAGGACCTGGGGCCCATCGCCATGCCTGCGGAGATCGAACTGAGGGCCAGCCTGCCGAAGACCCGGAGCGGCAAGATCGTGCGCCGCGCCCTGAAGGCCGAGGCCCTGGGACAGGATCCCGGCGATCTGAGTACCCTGGCAGATTGATCTGCGTCCTCTCCTTCCTCTGGAGACCCTCATGAGCCAGTTGTACCCGGTGGTGCGGAACCTCGACCACGTGATGATCGAGGCAGAGGATCCGACGGCCCTGTACCGGCTCTTCAGCGAAGGGTTCGGCCTGCCGGTGGCCTGGGAATTCGGCGACTACGGCGGCCTCTGGAGCGGCGGCGTGTGCGCGGGCAACGTGAACCTGGAATTCTGCCGGTTCAAGGAATTGCGCTTCGGCCACCGCGATGGTTGGGATTTCGAAACAGGTCAAGCGCGACTGGGCGGCCTCGCCTTCGAACCCACCATGCCGGTCTCAGAAGCCATCGGTGTGCTGTCTGAGTGGGGGGTCCCCTTCGGCGGCGGGCAGGCCACCGAGAATTGGACGGATCTGGAGGTGAAGGGCCTGCTCGACCCGCCGGGGGTGGTGTTCCTGGCGGAATACCAGTTCGACCACGATGCCTGGCAAGCGGGGCACCTGGAAGCCTTCAGGGCCGCGGCGGGCGGAGCGCTCGGGGTCGAGGGAATTCAGGAAATCCATGTGGGCGTGCGCGATGTGGAGGAGGCCGCCCCGGCGTGGTCGCGCTTCTTGAGGGACGTCCCTGCCGCCGACGCGGCGGCCTGGCGCGTCGGCGACCAACTGATCCTGCGGCTGGTGCCTTGGGGGAAAGATGAAGTGGCGTCGATGGTGCTGCGGGTTCGTTCCCTCGACCAGGCCACGGAGTTCTTATCCGACGCCGGCATGCCTGCCCTCGAGACACTCGATGGCGTGACCCTCGACGCCGCGCTGCTCCAAAACCTCCACGTGCAGCTGGTGGATGGGGCCGCGCCGGGTTTCGGGGAGCCCTGAGATGGAAGGCGGCTTCGACCTCAAGGCCTATCTCGGGCGAATCGGATACCTGGGCGCCCTGGAAGCCACGGCCGCGACGCTGCGGGGTCTCCATCTGGCGCATGCCTCCACCATCCCCTTCGAGAACCTCGACATCCAGATGGGCCTGCCCATCCGGTTGGACTTGGCCTCTATCCAGGAAAAGCTTGTGTACCGCAAGCGCGGGGGCTACTGCTTCGAGCAGAACACGCTGTTCATGACCGCGCTGAAGGCCCTCGGCTTCGAATTGAAGCCATGCGAAGCGCGGGTCCGCCTGGGCGCCGCAGGGGTGCTGCCGCGCACGCACATGCTGCTGCTGGTCCAGGCCGGAGGCGCCGAACACCTGTGCGACGTGGGCTTCGGTGGTGAGGGCCTCCTCCACCCGGTGCCTTTGGATGGTAATCACCATGCCCAATTCCTGGAGACCTACCGCGTCATTCCTGAAGGGCCGCTCCGGGTGCTCCAGAGCCTCCGGGCGGAGGGCTGGTTCGACCTCTATGCCTTCGCCCCCGAAGGCGGGGAAGCCGTCGATTTCGAGATGGGCAACTGGTACACCAGCACCCATCCTCAATCCCGCTTCATCGCCACCCTGACCGCCCAGCTGCCGACTCCGGAGGCGCGCTACGTGCTGCGCAACCGCACCTATACAATCAGCCGCGGGCGTCTTCAGGAGACCCGCGAGCTGGACGACGAGGAAATGATTGAGGTGCTGGACCGCCAGTTCGGGCTGGAAGTGTCCCGAGGCACGCGTTTCCGCGCCCTCGGGTGAAGATTCAGGCCTTCGCGGCGGGTTCGAGGAACTGCTGTTCGAAGGCGGCCATGTCCAGGTGTCCCAGGTCCGGGGATTGGGGCGCCTGAGTCTCCCGCAGGCGCTTGATCTCGTCCTGGTACCAGGCCACCACGGGCTTGCCAATGCGCAGGCCGGGCAGCTCCCGCGTGAGGTCGCTCGGCTGCAGCATGCAGATCCACCCACGGTCGTAGGGGCTGGTGATGACCGGGGTCGCGTCGGACTGAAGGCCGCTGTTCTCGGAGGTCACGCGGCCGCTGAGGGGCGCCGCGAAGTGCACGAATTCGGAGCCATGCTTCAACGTGAAGAGCGTGTCGCCCCGCTTGACCGTCTGTCCGTGGCTGGGAGTGACCACTTCATTGATGGGCCCCAGCGCTTTCCGGGCGAAGTCGTCGACGCCGATCCGGACCTGGCCGTTGGGCTCGATGCGGGCCCAGGTGTGGCCCGGCGCGATGAAGGCGCCCCCAGGAACGCAGTATTCATTGGCGGGAATGGTTTCGGCGGTGGCCGGGCTGACGACGCGCACGGCCGGCAGGCGCTGGGCTTCGAGCCTGGCTTCGCGCTTGATCAGCAGCTTCCGGGCGAACTCCGCCAGCTCGTCGGCGGTGAAAGGCTTCTGCACGTACTCAGCGGCGCCGTGCTGCAGCGTCTCGACGGCGGTCTCGATGGTCCCGTAGCCGGTGATGACGACCACGTCCACGTCGGGGCGCAGATGCTTCACGGCCTTCACGAGTTCGACGCCGCTCATGTCCGGCATCTTCATGTCGGTGAACACGAAATCGTAGTCGTGGCGCTGCACGAGCCCGAGGGCTTCCGGGCCGGTTTCCACGGTGTCGACGTTATAGCCTTCCAGCACCAGGATGCGCCGGAAGGAATCGAGCACCACGGGCTCGTCGTCCACGGCGAGGATGCGCGCCTTGGGGTGGGCCACTTCCACGCGCTTCAGGGATTTGGCCTCGTGGGTGAAATTCAGGCGCACCGACAGGTTCAGCACGGCCTCCCGGGCCTGCCGCTCGCGTTTCACCTTCAGACGGCGCGCGCTGTCGCGCACCAGGAAATCGATGCCGGCGAAGGCGACGAACATTATTAGGATGAGAAGGGCGGTCATGGTGGCCTCCTAGGCAGATGGGGTTTCGGTTGCGGCCTGCGCCGAGGCGGGTGGGGGCCTCAAGGGAAGGCTGATGGTGAAGCGCGCGCCGTGCTCCGGCTCGCTCTGGACGTCGATGCTGCCGGCGTGGCTCTCGATGATGCCCCAGGTCACGGCGAGGCCCAGACCCGTGCCGCGCGTGCCCTTGGTTGAAAAGAAAGGCTCGAACAGCTGGGGCAGGTTGTCCGCTGGTATGCCTCGGCCGTTGTCTTCGATGCTCAGTTCGATGCGCTCCGGGAGGGCGCGGGAACCCAGGCGGATTTCGCCCCCGTCAGGGCCGATGGCGTCCGCGGCGTTCAGCAGCAGGTTGACTATCACCTGCTGGATCTGGTTGGCGTCGGCGTAGGCGAAGGGCAGGTCTTCCGCCAGCTCCAGGGCGAGGTTCACGTGGCTCATCTGGAGTTGTTTCATCACCACCGCCACCGCATGGCGCACCACCTCGTTCAGGTCCGTGGGCTTGCGGGAGGGCGGCGTGGGCCGCGCGAAGTCCAGCAGGCCGCGGATGATGCCCCGGCAGCGGATGGTCTCGCGGATGATGATGTCCAGGTCGTCGCTCACGGCCGAGTCCGCCTCGAAGCGCTTCTTCAGCAGCGAGGCGTAGCTGAGGACCCCCGTGAGGGGGTTGTTGATCTCATGGGCGATGCCCGCGGCCAGGCGCCCCACCGAGGCGAGCTTGTCCGCCTGGGCGAGCTGGAGCTGGGTCTCCGCCATGCGGTGGGTCATCTGGTTGAAGGCGGTGGCCAGGTCGCCGAGCTCGTTCTGTGCCGTGATGGGGATGGTGGTGGTGAGGTCGCCCTCCGCCACGCGCCGGGTGCCCGCCAGCAGCGCGGTGACGGGTTTGAGCACGAGCTGCCGGTTGAGCCACCAGAGGATCAGGCTGCTGGCCAGGAAGGCCAGCAACGCCAGGGCCCCCATCAGCACGCGGCTGCGGGCGATTTCCGCGTCGGCCTCCGCCATGGAGACATTGACGTCCAGGACGCCGAGGATCCGCTGGGAGGGACTGTGGGCGTGGCACTCCGCGGTGGAGCAGGAGGCCTCGTTGGGGATGGGGTTGATGATGCCCAGCACCCGCTGGCCGTCCGGGCCGGGGAAGATGCGCGCGCGGGCCTGGATGCCCAGCTTCTCCAGGGGTTGGCCTTCGGCATGGCAGGCGTAGCAGGCTTCGCCGTGCGTATCGAGGGTCGTGCCGATTTCCCCCTTGTCCGAGGAGAACATGATCTGCCCCTCCTTGTTGAAGAGGCGGACCTTGCGGATGCCCTCGCCCTGCAGGCTGCCAATGGCTCGAATCTGCCGGTGCAGGTTTTCGCGGCGGTTCTCGAGCATGTCGAAGTGCGTGCTGCTCTTGATGGTCTCGCTGAGCTGGTTGGCGCTGCGGGTGCGCTCGGAGACGAGCTGGGCTGCGTGGGTGCGCAGGATGGACGCGGTCATGAGGCCGATGACGGTCGCCGTCACGAGTCCGGCGCCCAAGATCAGCCTGGTGCCGATGCGCGTCCGCATCCGGTCAACCCCCTTCTGCCCCGCCCTCGCCGAGCGGGCTGCGCTCGGGGAAGATCTTCAGGTACCTCACCGCCAGCGCGAAGGCCGCCATGCCGATGCCCACCAGGCCGACGGACACGATGATCTCCGCCAGCGCTGGCACGTAGCGGATACCGGCCGCGCCCTCCATGCCGGTGATGCTGACGTTGAGCCGGTTCACCACGAAACCCAGCACCGCCAGGAAGGCTCCGGTCACCAGCCACCGGGGATTGGTCCGCAGGCGGCGGAAGGAGAGCAGGGCCACGGGCAGCACCACGCCGAGCACGAATTCCACCAGGAACATGCGGCCCTCGTAGGTGAAGTCCGTGATGGCCCCGAAGGCGCCGTTCCGGTGGATGGACTGGAGGCGCATCAGGCCGTAGATGCCCAGCGCCACGACCATGGCGCGGGCCAGGGGCTCCAGCAGGTCCATCTCCAGGTGGCGGCCGAAGGCCCGCTGGCTCAGGTAGGATTCCAGGATCACCATGCCGATGCCCGCGCCGATGGCCGAGATGTAGAAGAAGAGCGGCAGCAGCTGCGAGTACCAAAGCGGGTGCAGTTTGGAGGGCACGATGAGGTAGAGCGTGCCCAGGGAGGACTGGTGCAGCGTGGAGAGCAGCACGCCAAGGATGACCAACGGCGTGATCACCGCATGGATGATCTTGATGGGCGTGTGGAAGCCGAAGCGCTCCAGCACCACCGGCGCGAATTCCACCGCGAGTACGGTGGTGTAGAGCATCACGCACCAGGCCACTTCGAACATGACCGAGTGGGGATTCCAGTAGACGATGGCGTGCCAGATGCGCCAGGGCTGGCCCAGGTCGAACATGAGGGCCGTGATCACGAAGATGTAGCCCAGGAATCCCGTGAGGATCGTGGGCCGCACGATGGGTTCGAATTTCTTGAGATTGAAGAGATGCACCACCGCCGTCAGCGTGAAGGCGCCGGCGGCCAGGCCGACGCCGCACAGCAGGTCGAATCCGATCCAGAGCCCCCAGGGGAACTTGTCGCTCAGGTGTGTGACGGCGCCAAGGCCCTTGTAGAAGCGCAGCACCGTGACAAAGCAGAAGGGCACGAAGACCAAGCCGAACACGGTGGTCCAGAACCCGAAATGGAAGCGTTTCGAGGGGAGCGCGACGGTAGTATTCATGAGGGCCTCCCCATGTGCGAATCGTCCTGGATGTCCGGGCCCTGCCGTGGTGGCTCATAGGCGGCGACCACCTCCCGGCGTGCCGTGATCCAGTGGACGCCGTAGAGGAAGACGCCCCAGACGGCCACGAAGTCGGGGATGTTCGAGAGCACCTGCCACGTCCGCATGGCGGGCGGCTCGCTGGGGAGGTTCGCCTTCAGGCCAAGCTTTTCGAAGAGCTGGTTGGACAGCATCAGCACGGATGTACCGCCCGCTTCCGTCAGCCCGTACAGGTGGTCCACATAGCCCGTGGGATTCTTCCGGAGGCGATCCTTGGCTTCACGGATGAGATCGGCGCGGCTGCCGAAGATCGTCGCTTCAGCAGGGCATGCGGCCGCGCAGGCGGTGGGCTCGCCCTTCTTCACTCGGCTGGTGCACATGATGCATTTGCCAATGATGGGCACCGCCTTGTCCCACTGGTACTTAGGCACGTCGAAGGGACAGGCCATCATGCAGTAGCGGCAACCCATGCATTTGTCCTCGGCGTAGATCACGGGGCCTTCAGGCGTCTTGTGCAGCGCGCCCACGGGGCAGACGGAGGCGCAGGTCGGCACCAGGCAGTGCATGCAGAGCCGCCGCGAGTAGATGTCGCCCACGGGCTTGACCGTGGTCCAGGTATAGGCGCTGGTTTCCTCCTCCACGGGGCCTGGGAGCTTGTTCTGCTCCTTGCACGCCGAAGCGCAGGCACCGCAGCCGATGCAACGTGTCGCGTCAAAAAGGAGCCCTACGGTCACGGACGCTCCTACATAAATAACATCCGGGGGCTTTGTAAGGATGTTTTAAGGAAAGTTCTACTCACTCTTCGACGGAGTCAACGGAAAGAACTGAATTGGACCCCTGGAGGCCGAAAGTGTGAGCTTGGTCACGACCACGCGGATTTCCCTGCGGTGCTCCGCAGATTCATGGGCTGATCGACAGATTTACAAGGCATCGCAGCCTTTGCCGAACAGCCGAGTTGTGATCTGGGTCGCAGGAATCTCAGGACGACGGCGCCATGCTGCATGCGTCCCTCCACCCGGTGCAGGCACCGAAGACCGGGATGGGTACAGTCGGCATTCCGCGCGGATATTCCTGCTGCTGAGGCTCCCGTTCCCGCACGCGCCGGTTCCACCAAGCACAGTTCCCAAACCCTGGCCCTGGGACTCCCCAAGGGTCATTCCACTCAGGAGACGCCATGCGTCGTACCACCCTGTTACTGGCCGCTGCGGCATTCATGTGCGCGCTGCCGGCCTCCGCGAAACTGACCTGGGTCAAAGAAGCCCAGAAGCTGGGCTTCAAGAATGTCGAGAACTGCAAGTCTTGCCATGCGGGCGAAAAGAACGACGCCAAGAACCTCACCGACATGGGCAAGTTCCTGATGGACTGCAAAGCAAAGAACAAGGCCGACAAGGTCGATCTGAACTGGCTCAAGGACTACAAGAAATAGCCCCTTCGAACCCTAGAACAACAGCGGCGCGGATCAACTCCGCGCCGCTTTGTTTTGCCCGAAGGGTTGGCCCGTTCAGGGCTGCAGCAGGTCCTTCAGGATTTTCGGATCGGCCTCGTCCTGCGCCAGCACCGAATGGCACAGCGAGCAGTCCTGGGAGATCTTCCGCCCCTCGGCGGATTTGTGTTCGTCGTCGTGGCAGCGGAAGCAGCCGGTCGCGGTGGTGTGCCCGAGGTAGCTCGGGTAGGCGCCCCAGGCGATCTTCATGCTGGGCCACACGTTGGAAGTGTAGATGCCCTGCAAGCTTTTCACCGCGGCTTCGATGGCCTGGGACTTGGTCTTCGCCAGGTCGGGATAAGTGGCCGAGTAGAAGCCTTGGATGGCGAGACGGATCTTCTCCTGGGCCTCCTCGCGGGTGGCGTAAGGAGCCTTCAGGGCCTTCATGGCCTCCCGATGAATGAAGGGCAGACTGCGGTCGATGCGGCCGTCAAAAAGAGCGGCGTCGATCTCTTCATCCGGCAACCGGTAGATGTGCGAAGGGCGGTTGTGGCAGTCGATGCAGTCCATGTTCCGCATGGCCTTCGCGGGCTTGGCGGGGGCGGTTGAGGCCTTGTAGATCCGGTGGGTGCCGTCGGGCAAGGTCAGTTCCACGTCGCCGATGGTTTCGCGCTTCTCGTCGGAGGCGTAGCTCACGTGGACGCCGCGGTCCACATGCCAGTGGATGCCCCGGGAGGTGGAACCCATGCTGCCGCCCACATGGAGCAGGACGGCGGTCTTCTTCTCGGTGTTCTTCTCGTCTTCGTCGAACTTGGTGATGACCTTCAGGCGGTCGCCCACGAACTTGGTGGGCCAGTGGCACTGCTCGCAAGTGTCCCGGGCCGGGCGCAGGTTGTGGACGGGGGTCGGGATGGGGCGTTCATAGAGGTTGAACAGCACCGAGACCAGCTGCCAGGAGCCGGAGAGCTTTGATTTTACGAACCAGCTCGCGCCCGAGCCGATGTGGCATTCCACGCACTTCACCCGGGCGTGGGGAGAGCGCTGGTAGGTGGTGTACTCGGGCGCCATGACGCTGTGGCACGCGGTGCCGCAAAATTTGGTCGTGCCCATCACCTCGACACCCTTATAGGTGGCGGTGGAGACGATGATCACGTTGACTATGGAGAGGGCTGCGAAGAAGAGCAGGGTCTTGCGGACCTTCACGACGTTCAAATCGATGACCGGGAAGGCCTCGGGCGCGGCTTCTTCGCCGCGCTCTGCGGCCTGTTTCGCCTTCCGCCGGGCGCGCCAGATCCCGAACGGGATGAGGAGCAGGCCGCCCACGAAGAACGCGGGGACGATCAGGAAGGCCATGATTCCCACGTAGGGTCCGCCGCTGAAGCCCACCAGCTCGATGGCGAATAGCGTCAGGAAGATGATGGCGCTGACCGTGGTGACCACCACGCCCAGGAGGCTCACGGGATTCCGCGAGATCTTCGCGAACAGGTTCTTCATCATTCAGGTCCCCCTGGGTTCATGTTTCAACACGGATCAGCATAGGGTCTTCCCTCGCGGGAATCGCCGCATTTCCAGGGGGTTGGGGCAGTTGTGACCTATGCCATGCGGCCTGCATCCGGCCGCCCGGAATGGAACGGATCTAGATCACAAGTGCCCCGGTGGCACGCCAATGTGACGGAATGCGGTTTGCCTGAAAGCAAAATGAAACCCAAGGGCACTGCGGCTTCGCACGGCGGCCCATCCTCGAGGCGCCCATGTCCTTCGCCCTGGCTGGAATGCTTTCCCTGCTGCTGTCGACGGCGTCGCCCGCCGCCCCGCCCGCGAAGGGCCAGGAGTGCGCCGCGTGCCACGAGGTGGATCTTCCGCGTTTCGAGAAGAGCATCCATGGCAGCCTCGGCTGCCGGGACTGCCACGCCACCATCGGAACGCTGCCCCATGCGGACAAGCCGCCCAAGGTGAGCTGCGCCGCCTGCCATGCGGAAGAATCCAAGGAATACGCAAAAAGCGTCCATGGCAATGCCAGGAAGAGCGGCATGCCCGATGGGGCCAGCTGCACCTCCTGCCACGGTGCGCCCCACGAGATCCTTCCCGGCAGCGATCCAGCCTCCAAGATCGCCAAGCAGAACATGGCCGACACCTGCGGCGCCTGCCATTCCAATCCCGATTTCCTGGCCCGCCACAAGATCCCCTTTGCCAAGCCCGTGGAGGCCTACCGCCTGAGCGTCCATGGCCGCGCGGTGGCCCGCGGGGACAACAATGCGGCTTCCTGTTTCGACTGCCACGGCAGTCATCGCATCCTTTCGGGAAAGGATGACAAGTCCCGGACCGGCCACAAGGTGGTGGCGCAGACCTGCGGGAAATGCCACTCGGACGTGCTGGAGGCCTATTCCCAGAGCGTGCACGGCCTCGCGGTGAAGGCCGGCTCGAAGGCCGCGCCGGACTGCACGAGCTGCCATGGCGAACACAACATCCTCGCGCCCGCCGAAGCCGGCTCCCTGGTGAATCCCGCCCGGGTCTCCACCGTCACCTGCGGGCGCTGCCACGCGGACGAACGCCTCGCGGCCCGCTACAACCTGTCCCAGGACAAGCTCCCGAGTTTCCAGGACAGTTTCCATGGCCTGGCTTCCCGGGGTGGTTCCCAGACCGTCGCGAACTGTGCTTCCTGCCACGGCATCCACAACATCCTGGCCTCCAGCGATCCACGCTCCACCATCAATCCCAAGAATCTCACCCAGACCTGCGGGCGCTGCCATCCTGGCGTCAACCAGCGCTTCGCCATCGGGCGGGTGCACCTGGGGTCCGCCACCATGACGGAGCACGTCTCGGTGCGCTGGATCCGCCTTACCTACCTGTGGCTGATCCCCCTCACCATCGGCTTCATGCTCCTGCACAACGGCCTGGACTTCTTCGCCAAGCTGCGGCGTGGCAAGCACACCCATGGCACCGGCGAGCAATTCCCGCGCATGAACTTGAAATTCAGGATCACCCACGGGATGGTGGTGCTGAGCTTCATTTCGCTGGTGGTCACGGGCTTCGCGCTGAAATTCCCCGAGGCCGGCTGGGTCAAGCTTTGCTTCAACTTCGCGCCGGCCCTGCGGGGCATCCTCCATCGCATCGCCGCCGTCATCATAACTGTGGCAACTGTCTACCACCTGGTCCACGTCGCCTTCGTGAAGCGTGACCGGGTCATCCTTCCGCAGCTGCTCCCCGGCTGGCAGGACGCCAAGGACATCTTCAACATGTTCCGCTTCAACCTTGGCCTCATCAAAACCCGGCCCACCTTTGGCATGTTCGGCTATGCCGAGAAAATGGAGTACTGGGCCTTCATGTGGGGCACCATCGTGATGGCCGTGACGGGACTCCTGCTTTGGGCCAACAACTGGAGCCTGAGCGTCTTCCCGAAATGGGTGACGGACGCCGCCACCACCGCCCATTGGTACGAAGCCATCCTGGCGACGCTTTCCATCCTGGTGTGGCACTGGTACCTGGTGATCTTCGATCCGGACGTGTATCCCATGGACCAAGCCTGGCTCACCGGCAAGACTTCCGCCGACCATGTGCGCGAAACCCGGCCGGAGTACTACCGGAAGGTGATGCACAAATTGAACCCCGAGGCGGAAGCCCTTGGGGAGGAGCCCACCGCCGAGGAGGCGGGTCCGAAGGCTGACGGCGGATGATGTCCACGCAGGTTGAAAAATTTGCAATCAACCACCTGTCGTCGGTTCAAAGGTCCTGCGCTGCTTGGGCGCAGAATGGGGGCGGTAGCGGAGCTGAACCATGGACGTGCCGGATGAGGTTTTCAAGGAGTTGGTGGCCGAGGCGCTGGCCCTGATTCCCATGGAGTTCCGCGACTACCTGGACAACGTTGAAGTCGTCATCGAGGAGGAGCCTCTGCCCGAGGTAGCGCGCGCAGTCCAGCTCCGGTCGGGGCATATCCTGTTCGGCCTTTACATCGGAATCCCGTTGACCGAACGCACCCACGATCCCGCCGCCTTTCCCGACCGCATCACCCTTTACAAGGGCCCCCTGCTGGCCCACTGCGATGACCTGGAGCAGCTGCGCTACCAGGTGATCACCACAGTCTTGCATGAGGTGGCCCATCATTTCGGCATCGGTGAGGCGCGCCTCGCGGAGCTGGGGTGGGCCTGAGGCCTAGCCCTTGGCCTGCTTCGCCCGACGGGCCCAGATTTTAAGGATGTACGCCGTGGCATCGGGCGTTTCGCAGTCCGTGGCACCGTGGTCGACCTCCACCTTGCCGATGCGCCGGGCCGAGGCCAAGGCCTGGTCGCGGAGCTGGTCGTTGCGCGAGCCGATGCCGATGAGGGCCCCATTCATGGAGTGGCGGGTGCGGTTGGGGGCGGCGTTGATGTCCTGTTCGATGCGGTGGAGGAAAGCCTCGAACAGCTCATCGGCCTGGGCGCTCGGTTCCTGGGCCGCGCGGCTCACCAGACCCCAGGCGGCGCTGCTGGTCCACTCGTGCTTGGATGCCAGCCAGGCCTTCACGCAGGCTTCCGCATGGGGCGTTCGGGCCACGAACGTAGTGAAGGCGTCCACCATGGGGTAGCTGTCGCAGGCCTTCAGCCACCCATCGATCTCCACGCGGGTGGCTTTGGCGGGGTCGGCGACCAGGGTGGCCAGCACCTTCGCTTCATGCACCCCGCTCGCCCACAAGGCCTTGGCCATGGCGTGGTCGCAGCGGATGCGCTTCTGGAGCTTCGTCATATCCGAGTAGAGGACGCCGAGGACCTCGCCGGTGGCGCCATGGCGCCGGAAGATCTTCGCGGTGCCCACCTTTCCCGAGGCCCGCAGGGACGCGAGGATTTCAGCAGAGTTCATGGGTCACCATGGAATGGGAATTCCGTCCCGGAAGAAGCCTCCGGTGAGGCTGGCGGGCGCGTCGAGGGCCAGCCACACGATGCCCGCCGCGCCTTCCTGCGCTGAGCGAGGAGCAGCGCTCCCGCCCATGTCCGTGCGCACCCAGCCGGGGCAGGCGGCATTCACCACGATGCCTCTGGATTTAAGGGCGAGGGCCATCTGAACGGTCACGGCATTGAGCGCGGTTTTGGAAATGCAGTAGGCAGGCGACCAATCCGAGGGCGAGCTGAGCTGCCCACCCCCGCTGCTGATGTTGATGATGCGGGCGCCCTTTCCCAGGTGGGGCAGACAGGCCTGGATCAACCGCAGAGGGCCCGCCACGTTGGTTTCGAGGGTGCGGTGAAGAGTCATGGAATCAAGGTCCAGGATGGTCCGGCCTTCGTCGATGAGAATGGCTGCATTATTGACGAGCACGTCCAGACTCCCCGTGCTTGAGGCGAGGCCCTGGGCGGCCGCGAGAACGGATTCCTCGTTGGTGACGTCCATTTCCAGGACCTCGGCGTGGAGGCCCAGACCGATCAGATCTTCGATGGCCCTTTGTCCTTCGGGGATGCGGCGCACGCCGAGAAATACCTTGCATCCCCGCATTGCCAACTGGCGCGCCACTTCCAGGCCAATGCCACGGTTACCGCCGGTGACCAGGGCAGTAGGGGAAAGGTTGGAAGGCACGGGACCACGCTACGACGCAACCGCGGCGGGGTCAACGAGGGCAGCATGCCTTCATCCCCAAGCGAGGCTCCGCAGCGAGAGGCTCCCCAGTTGGAACCCCTCGAAGACGGTGGTCAGCGCTTCTCCGGGGGCGGCGGCACCGAGGGCCACAAACAGGGGATCCAGATGCTCGGTGGTGGGCGCGGCCAGGGAACTCAGCGCCAACAGTTCTCGGTGGCGGAAGAGCTCTTCCCGCCGGCCGCCCTCCAGCCGCTCCATGAACCACGCTTCGGCTTCCAGCGCCCAGGGGTCGACGGCGCCGTCCTCCGCATCCCAGTCCACGCGGCGCAGGTTGTGGACCAGGCCGCCGCTCCCGAAGACGAGCACATTCCGGTCCCGGAGTGGCGCCAGGGCCTGGCCCAGCGCCGCCAAACGTGCCGGGTCGACCCTGGGCAGCGTGACCTGCACCACCGGGATGTCCGCATTCGGGAAGGCATGGCGCAACACGGTCCAGATGCCGTGGTCGAAGCCCCGGTGGGGATCCGCGACGGGAGTGAAATCCGCGCGAGCCAGCAGGTCGGCGACCTCGCCGGCCAGGGAGGGGTCGCCAGAGGCCGGATAGTCCAACCGGTAGAGAGCTTCGGGGAAGCCGCCGAAATCGTGGATGATGCCGGGGCTTTCGCCCGTGGTGATGCCCAAAGGAAGGTGGGCCTGCCAGTGGGCGGACACCGCGAGGATGGCCTTGGGCCGGGCCGGCAGGCCCTTGGCGAAGGCGTGCATGGCCGCGCTGTAGGGGCCCCGGTCCAGGGCCAGCATCGGGGAACCATGGGAAACGAAGAGGGAGGGTTGACGCATGTGTGCACCAGTCAGGGCCAAAGGCCCTTGCAAAATATATGTTTAAACATCTAATTTTGCAAATTCCGACTTCGGCCAGGAACCCACTATGGTGATTCCATGAGCAAGGCTCCGTCCACCAATGCCACCCGCCTGCTGAAGGAGCAGGGGATTCCCTTCACTGAACACCTGTATCGCTACGAAGATCACGGCGGCACGCGGGTTTCGGCCGAGGCTCTGGGGGTGGCGGAGCACTGCGTCATCAAGACTCTCGTCATGGAAGACGAGCAGGGCGCGCCGCTCATCATCCTTATGCACGGCGACCGGGAGGTGAGCACCAAGGAACTGGCGCGCCAGACCGGGGCCAGGTTGGTGCAGCCCTGCGCCCCGGAGACTGCTCAAAGGCACAGCGGGTACCTGGTGGGTGGGACTTCACCTCTGGGCACGCTCAAGGCCATGCCCGTGCTCATGGAGGCAACCATCCTGGACCTGCCCCGGATCTACCTCAATGGAGGCAGCCGCGGCTTCCTGGTGGGCCTGCATCCCCAGGACCTGGGCAAGGCCCTGGATCTGGTGATGGTACAAGTGGCCCGAGTCCCGTGATCCCGGCCCTTCCTAAAGAGCACCTTCCTTGGAGGGGTTTGAGGCACCATGCTTTTGCGTACTTTCCAGGCACCAAGGCCGCCGGGGTTCCGCAATGCTGGACTCCCACCTCCAAGCCACCATCGATACCTATTTCCGCGCCGTGAGCTGCGGCGACGAGGAAACCTTCGCTGCCTGTCTGGCGCCGGAGGTTTTATTTTCGGGCAGCTTGTCGGCCGTCCAGGGCCGGGGTCACGACGCCCTGCGGGGAGCCTACCGCACCCTGCGGTCCCACTATCCGGATCTCAGGCAGGAGCCCTATCAGACTTTCGGCGTGGGTCCCGAAGTGGCGGTGTTGGTGGACCTCTACTTTGATGAAAACTCCAGGGCCGGACACGGGGGCATCTGGCTTTTCCACTTCGATTCCAAAGGTCGGGTGGAGCGACTCACTGAATTGTGGGATGCCCAGCCGATGCTCCTGCAGGGCCATCGGTTTCAGGCCGCTGCGGACCTTGCACCGGCGCAGGTGGAGGCCCAGATCCTGGCCGTGCTGAAGGCCTACTTCCAGACCTTCAACGCAGGGGATGAGGAGGCCCACATGGCGCTCTTCTCGCCAGAGGTGGCCTACTACGGTTCCGTCAGCCGCATCGCTTCCGCCGGCACCGCCACGGTGCGTGGCATCTTCCGGAGCGCCCGGGACACCGTGGGCATCCGGCGCCTGATACCTTTACAGGTGCTCGGCCGACGGGACCAGTTGGCGGTGCTCCTCACCATGGACAAGGAGGATGCAGCCGGTTCCACGGACCAGGGCGTGTGGGTGTTCCGCTTTGACGACCGCGACCGTATCGATGGGTTGTCGGTGCTTTGGAATCCGGGGGCCTTCGTTGGGAGGCCAAGGGCCTAAGTGCCGTCCATCGCATAGGCCTGCGCCAGCCAACCCTTCAACTTCTCATCCAGGTCGTTCGAGGATTTCACTTCGAGGCGGTGGGTGATGCGGTCCTTCTTGGCAAAGCCGCCGGTTTCGATGAGGCGGCCCTTCCCGGGCAGGTCCCCCAGCGCCAGTCCCAAGTCAATGCGGGTCTGGGTGGTGGGCTTGATCTGCGCGAACACGTGGTGGCGGTAGAGGGGGACGATGGTCTGGCAGGGGCTGGCTTTGACGTCTTTCCCCAGAGCGAGGCCCAGGTTGAGGAGCGCTTCGTAGAGTGGCTTCAAGGGTGCTTTCTTGCCAGCGAACATCGCTTCCACGTAGCCCTCGGCGGCCGCCAAGTATCCCTCCGGCGTGTCTTCCAGGAACGCATGGCTGGGATCCGGGACCAGGGCGCGCTCCGCCACGATCCAGGCTTGGGTGGCTCCAAGGCCCTCCTGCTTCAGCCAGGCCTGGAGGGCCTTCAGGTCTTTGGGACCCAGCTTCCGGCTATGGGCCAGCCAGGCCTCCAGGGTGCGGCCGGTCTTGGCTGCAAGGTTCGATATGATGGCCTGCGTATAGGCCACGGCGGGGTGCACTGAGTAGATGGATCTGGCCATGGCGGGCTCCGAAGGGGTTCCCCGGTGAATTGTCCGAGATCATACTGAACACTGATTCCAAGGAGAACGTCATGGGTTTGATGGACCTCGCGGACCAGATGATGGGCGGAAGCGAGCAGGGCGGTGATGCGAAGGCGCGACTCCTCACCGCAGTCCTCGGGATGATCCAAAACCATCCCGGCGGGCTTCAGGGCCTCCTGGGCCAATTCCAGCAAAACGGACTGGGGGAGCACGTGGCTTCCTGGGTGGGCACCGGGGAGAACATCCCCCTGGATGCCAGCCAAGTCCAGCAGGCTTTCGGTGGCGAGCAGATGGAGGCCATCGTCCAGCAGTCGGGCCTGACCCTCGCGTCCGTGCGCAGCGGTCTGGGGGCCCTGCTGCCGGAATTCATCAACCACCTCACACCCAACGGGCAGGTGCCTCAAGGCGAAGAGGCCTCGCAGGGCCTGGGCAGTCTGTTGTTGGGGTTTCTGGGCTGACCTGCCCATGCGCCACGTTAAGGCCAGGGCCTCAGTGATTCGGCTTGTAGACCGGGAGATTGTGGGAACGCCAGGCGCGCAGCCCGCCCTTGAGCACGTAAAGCCAGGTGTGGCCTTGGGCTTCGAGGATGGGCTTGGCCTGATGGGACAGCTCGTCGGTCTCGTCCACTAGAACGATAGGTCTTCCCTTGGCTTCTTTTTCAATCTCGCCCAGGCGTCGGCTCAACTCGCCCAGGGGGATGCTGATGGAGCTGCGGATGTGGCCGTTTTTCCCCATGAACTCCGCTTTGGAGCGCAGGTCCACCACCACGGGCTTCACCCCCGGCATCAGTTCTTCCAGCTGGATCGGGTCGAGCACGCCACCCTTCCGGGCGCGAAAGGCCGAGGGCAGCTTGATGACCCATAGACACAGCAGGGTCGTGACCGCCAGGCCCCCAATGGCGCCCGGAATGTAGATCTCCGGCCGCTCGAGCCAGGGGCTGTCGGCCTGGGGCATCAGCGATAGGCAAATGACCATCCAGGACATGGCGACCTCATGGGTGGATTGAGATGGAGGAAGTATGCCCGAAATCATGGAACCATAGGGGTGGGGCTGGCATAATTCAGACGTGAGATCTTTCTTGACGCTTTCTCCCCGGGTGCTTCCTGCGCTGGCCCTCGCCGCTTTTCTGGTGGGCTGTGGCAGCAGCGCGCCCGAGGCTTTGCTCTTGGAGCCTGATCCCCCCGTGGCGCAGGTGGGTGAACGCTTGGCCTTGCGCGTGGTGCCCCAGGAAGATCTGGCGGGGGAGCCCGAATGGCTGCTGCCGGACTACAACGGCGGCGGCCTCATCAGCACCAAGGGCTTCAGCACGACCTACCTCGCCCCCAACCACGCCGGCACCTACCAGCTGGTGATCCGCGCCCAGCGGGCCGATGGCTCCAGCATCAAGGTGCAGCGGGAGCTCCGCGTGCTACCGCTGTTTAAGCCCGAGCCCGCTTCCGCCAACCTGCGGCCGGGACAAGCCCAGGCCTTCACGGTGAGGATCAAGGGCCTCGCCCGCACCGAGGTGCTCTGGAAGGCCGAGGCCGGGACCTTTGCCGACGGCGGAGCCTACACGGCACCCCTGGAACCCGGCACCTACAAACTCACCGCCACCAGCGCCGCCGATCCCACCGTCACCGCGACGGTGACCGTCGTGGTGAATTAAGCTTCACTCCGGCAAGGCCAATCCCAGCCGCGCGGCGATCTCGCGAAACTCCTCGGGGATGGGCGCTTCCACGCTGATGCGCCCGCCGCTGATGGGGTGGTCCACCGCCAGCTTCCAGGCATGGAGGAAGGGGTGGGGCAGCTCGAGGGGCTGCTTGTCCGTGTCCTGCCAGCGCATGGGGCCGCCGTAGAGGCCATCACCCAGCAGCGGGGCCCGCAGGTGCTGGAGGTGGGCCCGGATCTGGTGGGTGCGGCCCGTCAGCAGTTCGCACTCCACCAGCGCCACGCTGGGCGTGCGGGACACGATGCGGATGCGCGTCAGGGAAGGCCGCCCCGACGCGGCTATGGTCATGCGCATGCGGTCGACGCGGTGACGGGCGATGGGTGCGTCAATGAGCAGCGAACCCAGCTGGGGCAGTTTCGGCGAATGGCGGACCATGGCCAGGTATCGCTTCTCCACGCCGCGTTCCCGGAACTGCGCCTGCAGGGAGGCTTGGGCTTCCGCAGTTTTGGTCAGGCAGAGGCAGCCCGAGGTGTAGCGGTCCAGGCGGTGCACGAGCCCCGGCCAGCCGCGGGGGGCTTCCTCTTCCTCGGTTTCATCGCTGTCTTGGGTGGAGTCCACAGCCAGGGTCGTGGCCGCGGCCTTCAGGCGCCCCAACAGGGCGTTCACCACGGTGCCGCCAGAATGGCCGGGGCCGGGGTGCGCCACCAGGCCCGAAGGCTTGTCCACGATCCAGAGCTGGGCGTCCTCGAAGAGCGTGGGCAGGTCGATGGTTTCCGCGACCAGGTGCCGGGCCGGGGGCGTCATGTCCGGCAGTTCGGTCTCGATCACATCCCCGATTTTCAGCTTCACGCCGCCCTTGGAGGGCACCGCGCCATTAAGGGTCACCCGGCCTTCGCGGATCCAGTCATCCCATTTGTTGCGGGGTACTTGGGGAAGGCTTTCCGAGAGGAAGCGGTCGAGCCGCGGATGGCTGGCGTCGAGTTGGATGCGCATCAGGCTGCTTTCGGTTGGGTGTAGGGGGGACGGTTCCACGAGAAGGCCCAGATCAGAAGGCCGATGGCGATGAAGCCCAGGGCCGTGAGGCGCCCCGTGGAGAGCCAGGCCAGGCCGAGCCAGGCGCCGCGGTCCAGATCGCCCCGCCAGATCTCCACGATGATGCGGCCGAGCCCTTCAAGGATGAAGTAGAGCGAAAAGATCTGTCCTTCGAATTTCCGTTTCCGTCGGGCCAGGAGCAGGATTCCGCATATGAGCAAGTTGGTGCCGAAATGGTAGAGCTGCACGGGATGGATGTGCTCGAAGAGCGGCGTTCCGGAGAGTTCGTGGGCGTCGGTGCTGGTGAAGGTCACGGCCCAGGGCAGGTCGCAGCTGGTGCCATAGCAGCAGCCCGCCATGAAACAGCCGAGGCGGCCGATGGCCTGGCCCAGCGCCACCGCTGGCACCAGCGCGTCGCCGGTCTTGCGCAGGGGCAGCCCCGCCTTGGGGCGCATCTTCCAGAAGAAGACGATGGCCGCGGCGAGGATGCCACCATGAATGGCGCCGCCGGCCCTGAGCATGCCCACCGTGAAAATATCGGCGAAGGCCATGTGTCCCTCGCCCCCCACGGGCGTGAGCAGGCCGACGATGATCATGAGGGCCTTGGAGCCCACCACGCCGGCGATGAGCACCGAAATGGCCATGTCCGTGACGGCGTCGTGGGAGAGGCCGTCCAGATCGCCCTGGCGCCGGGCCAGGGCCAGCGCCGCGAAGAAGGCCAGCGCCATCATCAGGCCGTAGGTGCCAATGCCGAAGCTGCCGATGTGAAAAAGATAGGGATGCATCAGGATTCCTTCTTGGAGTCGGTGGCGCCTGCTTCCGGAATCTCACGGAGCCGTGCCGGAGGCAGATCCAGAGACTTGATCTCGAAACTGATGATCTCGCCGTAGGGCCGCAGGAGGGGCATGAGCCGGGTCACCACCAGGGGGCGGAAGGCCCCATAGAATTCCTGCGACAGCAGCTCCCTAGGTGTCCCGGTGATGCGGAATTCCCGCACCCGGCCCGTATGCAGTTCCAGCAGCTGGGCATGCTCCAGATGGGGCGCCACCAGTTCCAGCACCTGCTTTTGGACGGCCTCGGGCAGAGGCCCATGGTCCACCGCCGACGCGGAGGCGAGTTTGCCGTGCGCGGTGAGGCGCTGGACCGTCCAGACCGAGTAGAGCAGGAAGGCTGTGAGCAGGCCCAGGGAGATGAGCATCCACCGGCGCTCGGCGGGCGCAGCGTTGCCTTCGAGGTTATGGATGGGGGCATCTGGGGTCGGGGCGGGTGCAGTCATGGGTCGGTGAAGGCAATCTGGAATTGGCGGCAGGCCGCGGAGCGTGGCAGGCTCGATGCGGGGGAGACCATGCGCGAAGGAAGCATCACGGCCCAGGAATTGGCGCAGCGGCTGAAGGGCACGCTGCTCCATTGTCCCCCGGAACGCCCGCTTAACGAAGTGCGGCCCCTGGATGAAGCGGGGGCGGGGGCCTTGAGCTTCCTGGCCAATCAAAAATACGCCGCCAAAGCCCTGGCAGCCGAAGCGGGCCTCATCCTGGTGGACCCCAAGACGGACCTGGGTGATCGGCCAGTGCTGGTGGTGGAGAACCCCTACTGGGCCTTCGCCCAATGCATCGGCTGGCTGCATCCGGAGCCTTTGCCTGTCTGGGAGCAGACGCCCATCCAACCCTCGGCCGCAATCCACGCCCGTACCCGCATTGCCCCGGGCGTCACCATCGGCGCGGGCACCCGCATCGGTGAGGGCTGTGTGCTGCATCCCGGCGTCCACATCGGAGCTGACTGCGTGCTCGGGACCGGCTGCGAACTCTTCTCCGGCGTGGTGCTTTACCGGCACACCAAACTTGGACGGAACGTGCGCATCCACGCCAACAGCGTGCTGGGCAGCGACGGCTATGGCTACGTGCTGGTGGATGGCCGGCACGAAAAAATCCCCCAGGTGGGTTGGGTGGAGGTGGGCGATGAAGTGGAAATCGGCGCCTGTGTCACCGTGGACCGGGGCGTGCTGGGGCCCACCCGCATCGGCGCCGGCACCAAGGTGGACAACCAGTGCCAGGTCGCCCACAACGTGCAGATCGGCGAGCACTGCCTCATCGTGAGCATGACGGGCATCAGCGGCTCCGCGAAGATCGGCGACTACGTGACCCTGGCGGGGAAAGTCGGCGTGGTGGGCCACATCGAGATCGGCGCCCGCAGCATCGTGGGCGGCGGCAGCGTGGTGGCCAAGAGCCTGCCCGAAGGCAGCTTCGTCACGGGCTACCCGGCGCGGCCGCACAAAGAATGGGTGGAGGCCCAGGCGGCCCTGAACCGGCTGCCCAAGACGCTGAAGAAGCTCTCGCGCAGTTGATGCCGGCGCTCCCGCCCCTCCCCATCGACCCGCTGTTGCCGGAGATCCTGGCCTCGCTTCAGCGGAACCCGAACTTGCTGCTCACGGCGGATCCCGGCGCGGGCAAGACCACCCGCGTGCCCCGGGCCCTGCTGGACAGCGGGCTGCTGGCCGATGGCGAATGCTGGGTGCTGGAGCCCCGCAGATTGGCCGCCCGGCTGGCAGCCATGCGCGTGGCCGACGAACTTGGGGAGCCCCTCGGTGAGCGGATCGGCTACGCCGTGCGCTTTGAACAGAAAGTGTCGAAGGCGACGCGCATCCGCTTTGTCACTGAGGGCCTGCTGCTGCGGCGGCTGCAATCCGATCCGCATCTGAACGGCATCGCCGCGGTGGTGCTGGATGAATTCCACGAGCGGCACCTCCACACCGACCTGGCCATCTCGCTGCTGCGGCGGCTCCAGCAGGCCGCCCGCCCGGACCTGCGCCTGCTGGTCATGTCGGCCACCCTGGACGCAGGGCCGGTGGCTTCGTTCCTGGAGGCGCCCATCCATCGCAGCCAGGGGCGCGCCTACCCGGTGGAGCTGAGCCATCAGGCGCGCCCGGACGACCGGCCTGTGCAGATGCTGGTGGCGGAGGCCGTGGAGCGGCTCTACGTGGAGGGTTTGAAGGGCCACATCCTGGTCTTCCTGCCCGGGGCTGCGGAGATCCGCGCCTGCCTCAAGAGCTGCGAGGGGGTCGTCCAGCGTCTCGGGTTGCGCATCTTCCCATTGCACGGCGAACTGAGCGCCGACGCGCAATCCCAGGCCATCGCGCCATCCGATCCATTCAAAATCATCCTGAGCACCAACGTGGCGGAGAGCTCCGTCACCCTGGATGGCATCGGCGCGGTGGTGGATTCAGGACTGGGCCGCGAGGCTCAGCACTCGCCCTGGAGCGGCCTGCCGAGCCTGCGAACGACGCGCATCAGCCAGGCCCGGTGCATCCAGCGCGCCGGCCGCGCCGGCCGCACGGGACCGGGCATCTGTGTGCGGTTGTTCACCGAAAGCGACCTCAATGCCCGTCCGGCCTTCGATACGCCGGAGCTGCAGCGGGCGGATCTCGCCGAGTCGCTGCTATCCCTCCATGGCCTCGGCATTGCTTCGCCCTCCGAACTGGCCTGGTTCGAAGCGCCGCCCGAAGCCGCCCTGGAGGCGGCGGAAAAGCTGTTGCGCTGGCTGGGCGCCCTGGACGCCGCCGGTGCGCTCACGTCCGTGGGCCGGGCCATGCTCAAAGAGCCAGTGCATCCGAGGCTGGGGCGGCTGGTGGTGGCTGGCGACGCGTCCGGAATCCCGCGCCTGGCGCGGTTGGCAGCGGCTTTGCTGGAGTCGGGGGACTTGGAAGCGCGCCAGACCCTGGACCGCGCGCAGCCTAGCTCAGGAAGGCCGGTGCCGTCGGATCTGTTGCTGCGCCTGGATCAATACCATGAGGCCGAGGCGGCCAACTTCAGTGCCGGTGCCTGCCGAGCCGCAGGCCTGGACGGCGCTGCGGTGCACCGCGCCCACCAGGCCACCAGGAGCCTGCTGCGGGAGGTCCGGGTTCAGGAAGAGCCCGCTGAGGCCGAGACCCTTCTGCTCAAGGCTCTGCTGTGGGCCTATCCGGATCGCCTGGCCCGGCGCGGCGGCGGAATCACCGTGGCGTTCATGGGCGGCGGCGGGGCGACCCTGGATCCCCGCAGCCGGGTGAAGTCGGATTTGCTGCTGGCCCTGGAAGCCGACCAGATCAAACGGGGCGCGGGGAGTGAAACCAAGGTGCGGCTCGCTTCCTTGTGCGAGGCGGATTGGCTGCTGGAGGCCTTTCCTGACCGGATCAAGGACACCGAAGAACTGCTGTTCAACGCGGCCAAGGATCGTGTGGAGCGCATCTCCCGGCTCTGGTTCGAGGATTTGTGCATCGATGAAAGCCGGGGTCCCGCGCAAGCTGATCAGCCAGGCGTCGCGGATGTGTTGGCGGAGGCGCTGCTGCGGAAGGGCCTGGGCGAAGACCAGGAGAAGGTGGACCGGCTGCTGGATCGCGCCGCCTTCCTGGCCAAGCACCGGGACGACCTGGGTCTGCCGGACCGCGAGCACTTCCGCCACCGGCTGCTCGCCCAAGCCTGCGCAGGGGCCGTGTCGTTGAAGGACCTGAAGGCCATCGACTGGGCCTGGTCCTTGAAATCGATGCTGGGCGAAGCGGCGGCGCAACTGCTGGAGGCCTGGGCGCCCGACACGGTGCAGCTGCCCAAGGGCCGCCCCGCCAAGATCCACTACGACGGCGAGTCCCCCTGGATCGAAGCGCGGCTACAGGAATTCTGGGGCCTCAAGAAATGCCCCACCATCGCCGGCGGCGCGGTGCCCCTGGTGCTGCATCTGCTCGCCCCCAACATGCGGGCCGTGCAGGTGACCACAGACCTCAAGGGGTTTTGGGAGCGGGTGTACAAGGAGATCCGGCCGGGGTTGTCGCGGCGCTATCCCAAGCATTACTGGCCGGAGTAGGGATCATGGACGCGTTGGGTTGAGGGCCAGCGATTCGCTCTCGTCCCGCACGAGCGACAGAAAGGCTTTGGCCGCGTGGGAGAGCGTGTCCTCGCGGCGGTACACCATGCGGAGCGTCTTCTCGATGCGCATGCCCTTCACCGGGACTTCGATCAAAGTGCCTGCGCCTAGGGCGTCTTGCACCGAGAGCCGCGGCAGGATCGCCAGGCCCTCCCCCAGGCGCACGAAGTCCTTGATGGTCTCCAGGGTGGCCAACTCGATGGCGATGTTCAGGGGCGTGCGGTGCTTGGCGAAGAGCTCGAAGATCCGGGTCCGGGCTGGTGTCCGCGCGTTGTGGGCCACGAAGGTGACCTTGCCCAACTCGCGGATGGTCACGTGGTCGCGGCGCGCGAAGGGATGGCCCGGCGGCACCACCAGGACGAGTTCATCCGTGTGCACCGCCAGGGACTCCAGGCCGGATTGGGGCGGATCGAAGGACAGGAAACCGAAGTCCAGGTTGCGCTCCAGCACCTCGCCGGGCAGTCGTTCCGAAAGGTGGCGCTCCACCTGGATCTTGATCTGCGGAAAGGCGGAGCGGTAGCGCAGCAGCAGGGGAGGCAGCAGGTACAGGGAGGTGCTCTCATTGGCGCCAATGACGAGCCGACCGCCGAGCATCCGACGGTACTCGCCCACGGCTTCCAGGGCTTCTTCCCTCAGGTTCAACATGCGCTGGGCGTAGGAGAGCAGGGTATGGCCGGCTTCGGTGAGCGACCCGCCCTTAGTGCTGCGATCGAAGAGGGCCTCGCCCAGCTCTTCCTCGAGCTTTTTGATGGCGATGCTCAGGGCGGGCTGGGTCCGGAAGAGTTTGTCCGCCGCCCGGGAGAAGCTCTTCTCGCGGGCCACGTGGAGGAAAGCTTCCAATTGGCCGAGGTCCATAGAGAATAATAAAATAAATTAATGAAATTGTAAAAATAATAAATTATATTTTGTACGATGCCGACACTAGCCTTGGGTTTTGGGCGAGGTGCTTCATGGGCCAGGCGAGGGTGTCGATCTTCGATACGACCCTGCGGGACGGGGAGCAGTCGCCGGGCTGCAGCATGAACGTGGATGAAAAAGTGCGTATGGCCAGGCAGCTGGACTTGCTGGGCGTGGACATCATCGAGGCGGGCTTCCCCGTCGCCTCAGAGGATGATTTCGCGGCGGTGCAGGCGGTGGCCCGGGCTTGCCGCAGGCCCATCATCGCCGGCCTCTGCCGGGCCTTGCCCCAGGACATCACCCGGGCCTGGGAGGCCCTGCGGGGGGCGGCGCGGCCCCGCCTCCACACCTTCCTGGCCACCTCGGACATCCACCTCCACCACAAGCTGAACAAAACCCGGGCCGAGGCCCTGGAGATGGCCGTGGCGGGCGTGCGCATGGCCAAATCCCTGACCGCCGATGTGGAGTTCTCCGCCGAGGATGCCACCCGCACGGATGTGGATTATCTCTGCCAGGTGGTGGCGGCCGTCATCGAAGCGGGCGCCACCGTGGTGAACATCCCGGACACGGTGGGCTACGCCATCCCGAGCGAATTCAGCCAGCTCATCCGCACCTTGCTGGCGCGCGTGCCGGATCTTTCGAAGGCCGTGCTCAGCGTCCACTGCCACGACGATCTGGGCCTGGCCGTGGCCAACTCCCTGGCGGCGGTGGAGGCCGGTGCGCGGCAGGTGGAATGCACCATCAACGGCATCGGCGAGCGGGCGGGCAATGCCTCCCTGGAAGAAGTGGTCATGGCCCTCCAAGTGCGCGGCGACCGCCTGCCTTTCGGGACCGGAGTGGTGCCCGAGCAGATCACCCGCAGCAGCCAGCTGTTGTCCAACATCACGGGCGTCCACGTGCAGCCCAACAAGGCCATCGTGGGTCGCAACGCCTTCGCCCACGAGGCGGGCATCCACCAGCACGGCGTGCTCCAGCACCGCCGCACCTACGAGATCATGACGCCGGAATCCGTGGGGGCGAGGACGCAAAGCCTGGTGCTGGGCAAGCATTCCGGCCGCCATGCCCTGGACCAGCGGTTCAAGGAGATGGGCTTCACCCTGTCGAAAGCCGAGTTGGAAAAGGCTTACAAGATCTTCATCAAGCTGGCGGATCAGAAGAAAGAGATCTTCGAAGAGGATCTGCTGGCCATCGTGCAGGATGGCCTCGCGCAGATTCCCGAGGTCTGGAAGCTGCGGGCGGTGCAGGCCACCGCTGGGACGTCCGCGACCTCCACGGCGTTGGTGACGTTGTGGGACGGGGAGGTCGAGTCCACGGAAACGGCCCCCGGCGATGGTCCGGTGAACGCGGTGTGCACCGCCATCGATAAGCTCACGGGCTTGCGGGGAACCCTGTTGGACTACGCCGTGCGCTCCATCACCATGGGCGCCGACGCTGTGGGCGAGGTCTTCGTGCACGTGGATTTCGGCGGTTCGGCCGCCTCGGGCAAGGCCGCCAGCACGGACATCGTGGATGCCTCGGCCCGGGCCTACCTGAACGCCGTCAACAAACTGCTCTACGCCAGAGGGAGCCGGGCGCTCCAATCCGCGGCCAGCGCCTGAAGATGTGGTTCTGGGTCCTGGGCCTGATAGCCCATAGCCCACAGCCTGCAGCCCATCCCCGCTTCACCAGGAACTTTCATGACCCAACCCCCCATGACCATCACCGAAAAAATCCTTGCGGATCACTGCGGCCGCGAGCACGTGGTGCCGGGCGAGATCATCAATGCATCGCTGGACCTCATCATCTGCCATGAAGTCACCACGCCCCCGGCGGTGGCCATGCTCAGGAAACTGGGCATCCACAAGGTCTTCGATCCTTCAAAGATCCTTGTGACGCCGGACCACTTCGTGCCCAACAAGGACATCCGCAGCGCGGAACTGGCCTCCCAGCTGCGGAAGTGGCGCGAGGAGCAGGGCATCCAGCGCTACTACGAGGTGGGCAACCACGGCATCTGCCACGCCTTGGCGCCGGAGCAGGGGCACGTGCTACCGGGCCAGACCATCGTCTGCGGGGACAGCCACACCACCACCATGGGAGCCCTGGGCACTTTCGCCACGGGGATCGGCTCCACGGACCTCGCGGCGGCCCTGGCCACGGGGGAACTTTGGTTCAAGGTGCCCGAAACCATGCGCTTCGATTTAGAAGGCGCACTGCCCTTCGGCGTCTACTCCAAGGACATCATCCTCAGCATCATTGCGCGGATCGGCGTGGATGGCGCCCGCTACATGGCCATGGAGTACGGAGGCAGCGCGCTGCCCAGCCTCTCCATGGAGGCCCGCTTCACCATCACGAACATGGCCATCGAAGCCGGCGGCAAGAGCGGCATCATGGCCGCGGACCACGTGGCCCAGGACTACGTGAAGGCGCGGACCCAGGACGCCTTCCGCATTTTCGAATCCGATGGCGAGGCGCACTACGCCTCCCGCCACCGCATCCAGGTGTCGGACCTGGAGCCCATGGTGGCTCTGCCGCACCTGCCCTCCAACGGCCGCTGCATCGGCGAGGTGGGCCCGGTGAGAATGGATCAGGTGTACATCGGGTCCTGCACCAATGGCCGCATCGAGGATCTGCGCGTGGCGGCCTCCATCCTGGCGGGAAACAAGGTGGCCGCCGGGACCCGCGCCATTGTGGTGCCCGCCACCACGGAGGTCTGGAAACAGGCCATGCGGGAAGGGCTGCTCGCGATCTTCGCGGACGCGGGCTGCGTGGTGTCCACGGCCACCTGTGGCGCCTGCCTAGGCGGCCACATGGGCGTGCTGGGGCCCGACGAAAAATGCCTTTCCACCACGAACCGCAATTTCATCGGCCGCATGGGCTCCACGAAGAGCGAAGTCTTCCTGGCGAGCCCCGCCACCGCCGCCGCGACGGCCATCGCCGGGGTCATCGCCGATCCCCGGGACTACCTGCCGCGCCTCGACCGCCCCGTTTTGGCGCCCACGGGCACCGACGACTACCTCTGGGGCGTCTAACCTCAGGGGCAGTTGCCATCACGTATGATCTTTCCAAATACCAGCCAGGTGAAAAGATGAACCACCAAGACACGAGAACACCAAGTTTCATCATCATTGGCTCCGGCCAACAACCGCTTCACGAGGCGCGTCGCGCCTGCGTGCTGAAAGCCCGGAAGTTCAGGCGGCCCGGCGCGGATCGCTCGAAGCGTGAGGCCGTCGTCGAGCCGCATGAATTTCGTCCGCGAAGCTGGCGCATGACGGATGCCTTTGGCTTTTCTCGGTGTTCTTGGCGCTCTTGGTGTCTTGGTGGTTCAAATTTTTATTATGCGGCTGGGTATATGCATCCACACCCAGGCTCAACCGCACGCACCTCCGAAGGATCCCACCATGCCTGACATCCAGACCCTCCTGCGCGGCAAGGCCCATGTCTACGGCCGGCCCCACATCAACACCGACGAGATCATTCCCGCCCGGCATCTCAACGTCCATGACGAGGCCGAGCTGGCGCGCCACGCCATGGAGGACATCGACGATGGCTTCGTGGGGCGGGTGAAACCTGGCGACATCCTGGTGGCCGGGGAGGATTTCGGCTGCGGGTCTTCACGGGAACACGCCGTATGGGCCCTGCGCGGCGCCGGTGTGAAGGTTGTCATCGCCCAGAGTTTTTCCCGGATTTTTTTCCGCAACGCCCTCAACAATGGCTTTCTGGCCATCGAATGCGTCGGCGCTGCGGAGTTGGCCGCCAGCGGCGACGACCTGGAGGTGGATCTGGAGCAGGGTCTCTTGCGCAACCACACCCGCGGTTGTGACTCCCGCTTTGTGCCCCTCACGGATTTTGCGAAGGAGCTGCTGGCCGCCGGTGGCCTGCTGCCCTTTGTTCTAGCCAAGCGCTCCCAGGAAGTGGCTTCATGAGCGCGCCAGCTCTTTCGCCCACCCGCATCGCCGTGCTTCCAGGAGATGGCGTGGGGCCGGAAGTCACCGCTGAAGCTGTGGCTTGCCTGGAGACCGTGGCACAGGAGTTTTTCCACGACTTTGATTTCACCTGCCATGCCATCGGAGGCGCGGCCCTGGATGTGGAAGGCGTGCCTCTACCCGACGCAACACTGGACGCCTGCCTCGCCAGCCGCGCGGTGCTGCTGGGAGCCGTGGGTTCGCCGAAGCACGATGCACTGCCTGCGCATCTGCGGCCGGAATCCGGGTTGTTGGCGTTGCGCAAAGGGTTGGGCGTGTTCGCCAATCTGAGGCCGGTGCGGGTGGAGGAGGGGCTACTGGACGCTTCGCCGTTGAAGCCGTCCATCGTGCGGGGCACGGACCTGCTCATCGTTCGGGAACTGGCGGGAGGGCTCTATTTCGGCGAACCCAGGGGCCTCGACGCGAGCCGCGGCTTCAACACGTTGGCCTATACCGATACAGAAGTGGAGCGCGTGGCGCGGATGGCCTTCGAGCTGGCCCGGGACCGCCGCCGCAAGGTCACGTCCGTGGACAAGGCCAACGTATTGGAGAGCTCGCAGCTCTGGCGCGCGGTGGTGGAGCGCGTCGCCAAGGATTTTCCGGATGTGGCTCTGGACCACCAGTACGTGGACAGCTGCGCCATGGCCCTGGTGATGCGCCCCGCGAGCTTCGATGTGCTGCTGACGGAGAACCTCTTTGGCGACATCCTGAGCGACGAGGCCGCGGTGCTGCCGGGATCTTTGGGACTGCTTCCTTCGGCCAGCCTGGGCGGTTCCGTGGATCTCTTCGAACCCGTGCATGGCTCCGCGCCGGACATCGCAGGCCGCGGCATTGCCAATCCGGTGGGAGCCATCCTTTCAGCGGCGCTGCTGCTGCGGCATACCCTCCGTCTGGACACCGAAGCGAGGCTGCTAGAAGAGGCCACTCGGAGCGTGCTGGCGGAGGGCTATGGAACCCCGGACCTGCGGGAAGCCCGGCTTCCGGTGGGCACCACCGATCTGGGGAGCCGCATCCGCCGCCGCTTCTCGGAATTGGCCTGGAGCGGCGCCAGTCGTGGGTTGGTGGCCCTCACGGAGTGAAAAAATGAATTATGTGTTTATTTTATGATTTGAACTTGACATGTGATGACCCGGGGTTAAGCTTGACGGCATGAAGTTCCCCACCACCTACTCGCGGCATGCGCTGTCCCTCTCGGGCCGATTCGGCCTGCAGAGCGGCTCCGTCATTAGCGAGGTGGTACTGGTCGTCGTAATTATTAGCGGCGAGGTGGGGGACCCCTAGACGGAACGAACACATCCGATCAGCTCCCCACCCCGCCCCTCACTCCGGTCGCGGGGCTTTTTTTTGGGCTCCGCGGCATCCCGAACCTTCGAGGATTCCATGGATACCCCGCCGCATTCCCAGAACAGCACCGACATCACCGCCGATACCACCGGCTGGTCCATGGGCCAGAGCGGCTACAAGGCCCAGGCCGATGGCCATCACGCCGATTCCGGTGGCCGGTTTCCGCCCCTCCGCAGCCGACCCCTGGTGGAAGGCCACCGCCGCGCACCGGCCCGGGCCATGTTGAAGGCCGCTGGCTTCAATGACGAGGACTTGGCCAAGCCAATCATCGCCGTGGCGAATACGTGGACCGAAATCGGGCCCTGCAACCTCCACCTTCGTGAACTCGCCGAATATGTGAAATTAGGCATCCGGAAGGCCGGCGGCACACCCATGGAATTTAATACAGTTTCAGTATCAGATGGTATAACCATGGGTACTGAAGGAATGTTTACATCTTTAATAAGCAGAGATTTAATAGCAGATTCAATAGAGTTGGTAGGCCGCGCCTACCCATTCGATGGCTTGGTCTGCCTGGCGGGCTGCGACAAGACCCACCCCGGCGTGGCCATGGCCTTGGTGCGCTTGGACCTGCCAGGTCTGGTGCTCTATGGAGGGCCCACGGCACCCGGTTGCGTGGAGGGGCGCGACGTCACCATCCAGGATGTCTTCGAGGCCGTGGGTCAGGTGGGCATGGCGCCCGCGCGCTACCGTGATCTGGAAGACAATGCCTGCCCTGGTGCCGGGGCCTGCGGGGGGCAGTTCACGGCCAACACCATGGCCACCGCCTTCGAGGTGCTGGGCCTCTCGCCCTTGGGCAGCGCCGGGGCCCCGGCCGAGGAACAGGAGCGGAAGGACGTGGCGGAGGCCGCGGGCCGCAAGGTCATGGAGCTGGTGTGCAGAGATCTCCGTCCCAGCCACATCCTGAACCGCGCCGCCTTTGAAAATGCCATTGCCTGCGTGGCCGCCACGGGCGGCTCCACCAATGCGGTGCTCCATCTGCTGGCCCTGGCCAAGGAAGCTGGCGTGGACCTGGATCTCGAGACCTTCGACCGCGTTAACGAACGCACCCCCATCCTGGCGGACCTCAAGCCCGGCGGCCGTTTCGTGGCGGCGGACCTGCACCGGGCCGGGGGCGTGGGCCTCGTCGCCAAACGCCTTCTGGACAAGGGCTTGTTGGACCCGAGCCCCTTGACGGTCGATGGCATAAGCCTGGGGGAGTCCCTTGCCGATGTGGTGGAGCGCCCCGGACAATGCGTGGTGCGGGATTGGGACCATCCTGTCCAGTCCACGGGCGGGTTGGCGATCCTGAAAGGCAGCCTCGCCCCGGAAGGTTCCGTGGTGAAGCTGGCGGGCCATGGGCGCCGCTACCATCGTGGCCCTGCGCGGGTTTTCGACCGGGAGGAAGCGGCCTTTGAATATGTGCGGGCGGGCCATGTCAAAGATGGCGATGTGCTGGTGATCCGGTATGAAGGCCCCCGCGGCGGCCCGGGCATGCGGGAGATGTTGGCGGTGACGGCGGCCCTGCACGGCGCGGGCCTCGGGGAATCCGTGGCCCTGCTGACGGATGGCCGCTTTTCCGGCGCGACCCATGGGTTCATGGCAGGCCATGTGTCGCCCGAAGCCGCCGTAGGCGGGCCCATCGCCCTGGTCCGGGAGGGTGACCTGATCACCTTCGACGTGGCGGCGCGGCAACTAAATCTTGAAGTGGCTTCCGAGGAACTGGCCCGGCGTCGGACCGCTTGGTCACCCCGTCCTACCCACGTCCCTAGGGGCGTCATGTCCCGCTACGCCAAATCCGCGACCTCCGCATCGGAAGGGGCCTCCTTGGCCTTCGCCTGACTTCTTCCTTATACCAATACGAGGTCAAAAAGATGAACCACCAAGACACCAAGGACACCAAGAAAAGCCAAGACATTCATCATGTGCCAGCTGCGCGGATGAAACGCAGGCGGCCCGGCGACGGCCTCACGCCTTGGTGCCCAAGGGAAAAAAGGGCCCTAACTGAACCGCCAGAGAAGCACAGGCGATTCACTAAGGGCTCCTAATGTGATCCGCGTCGCGCCTTGCGAAGCGATTTGAGACAAAGCCATTGGTGATGCGGCTTGGTGTTCTTGGTGGTGAACCAGTTCCTTGGCTGCCTTCCGGCCCGCGATGAGTCTGCGTGGTTTTTTCATTCTTTTGAATAAAGCTCAACTCCTCACAGCTCACAACCTCACCCCTCATCACCTCGAATACGCGGGCTTCAGGAAAGTTCTGTCTGCGCATCCATCCGGAGTTCCCATGCAGTTGAGCGGTGCCCAGATCCTTTGGGAATGCCTGGTGCGCCTGGGCGTGGACACGGTCTTCGGCTACCCCGGAGGCGCCATCCTGCCGGCCTACGACGCCCTGCTGGATTATCCGATCCGCCACGTGCTGGTGCGCCACGAGCAGGGGGCTGCCCATATGGCAGACGGCTATGCCCGGGCTTCGGGACGGGTTGGCGTGGTCATCGCCACCTCGGGGCCCGGCGCCACGAACCTGGTGACGGGTCTCGCCAACGCGCTGATGGATTCCATTCCCATGGTGGCCATCACCGGGCAGGTGGGCTCGCGCTTGCTGGGCACCGACGCGTTCCAGGAGGTCGATGTCACGGGCGTCACGCTGCCGGTCACCAAGCACAACTACCTGGTCACCCGCGCGGAGGACATCGCCCCGGTCCTGCGGGAAGCTTTCGCGGTGGCGCGGCAGGGCCGCCCCGGCCCCGTGCTGGTGGATATCACCAAGGACGCGCAGCAAGCGAAAACGGAATTGGATTGGGAGGGCGCGGAACCCACCCGCCACCTGCGGTGCAGCCTTCCGGCTTTCACCGAAGAACAGGTGACAGCGGCCCTGGACCTCATCCGGGGTGCGGCAAGGCCCCTCATCCTCGCGGGCCATGGCATCGAGTTGAGCGGCGCAAAAGAACAGGTGTTGGCCTTTGCGGCGCGCACCCGGACCCCCATGGCCACGACCTTGCTCGGCATCGGCGCTGTCCCGGCCCAGCACCCGCTGAACCTAGGCATGATGGGCATGCATGGGGAGGCCTGGGTAAACCAGGCCATCCAGGAAGCGGATCTGCTGCTGGCCTTCGGGATGCGCTTCGATGATCGCGTGACGGGCACCTTGGCCACCTACGCCCAACATGCCAAGAAGATCCACATCGACATCGATCCCGCGGAACTAGGGAAGAACGTGCCTGTGGATCTGGGGGTGGCCGGGGACCTGCGGGCCTTCCTGGATAAGTTGCTTCCGGAGTTGGATTTCCACGACCACCGGGAGTGGCTGGGCCGGATCGAAGCCCTGAAGGGGGCTGCCGCCGTGCGGGACATCCAATCCATGCCTGATGAAGGCCGGCTCTTCGCGGCCCACGTCATCCACGACCTCTGGCGGCTCACGGAGGGCACCGCGATCGTCGTCACGGATGTGGGCCAGCACCAGATGTGGGAGGCCCAGTACTACCACCACGAGGAGCCTCGCAGCCTCATCACCAGCGGAGGCCTGGGCACCATGGGTTTCGCGCTGCCCGCGGCCCTGGGTGCCAAAATCGCTCGGCCCGACAAAGAGGTCTGGGTGGTGGCCGGGGACGGCGGGTTCCAAATGACCATGCCGGAACTGATGACGCTGGTCCAGGAAGGCCTGAAGGTGAACATCGCCATCATCAACAACGGCTACCTGGGCATGGTGCGCCAGTGGCAGGAGTTCTTCTACGAGCGGCGCTACTCAAGCACACCCATCCTCAGCCCGGATTTCGTGAAGCTGGCGGCGGCTTTCGGCATCGAAGGACTGAGCGTCAGCACCCGTGAAGCGGCCGTGCGGGCCATCGAAACCGCGCGGGCCTGTGAAGGCCCCTTCCTCATCGATTTCCGGGTGGAGCAGGAGGACACGGTCTTCCCCATGGTGCCGGCGGGGGCCGCGCTGGATGCCATGATCCGCCGGCCGATTCCCGCAACGCCTTCAGTCCTCGCCGAAACCGGTGCGGACATTTAATGAGTCCTGAGTCCCGAGTCCTGAATACCGAGTCCTGAATCCGAATCCCACTGCCCACTGCCATTCCACGGAGCCCTTATGGCCCATATCCTCGTAGCCACCACTGACGATGAACCCGGCGTCCTGAACCGCGTGACTTCCCTGGTGCGACGGCGGGCGTTCAACATCCATTCCCTCACCGTCGGGCCTGCCGAAACCTCCGGCACGTCGCGCATGACCATGGTGGTGGAGAGCGATGAGACCGGGGCCCGCCGCGTGGCCGCCCATCTGGAAAAGCTGCTGAATGTGCTGCGGGTGGAAATCCTCTCGGAGCGTCCATCGGTGGTGCGCTACCTGGCACTGCTGCGAGTCTCCGCCCCGGCTACCACAAGGGGCCAGGTGCTGCTGGTGGGCCAGGCCTTCCGGGCCCAGGTGGTCGACGTGGCGGAGGATTCCGTGGTGCTGGAATGCAGCGGCAGTGCTGAAAAAATCTCAGCCCTGGCCGATGCTCTGCGCCCCTACGGGTTGATGGAACTCAGCCGCACCGGGGCCCTGGCGATGGCCCGCGGCACGCTGCCCACCGTCGTGCCGCTCAAACGGCCCGAGGTAGATTATCCGCCCCTGGCGATGTCGGTTTGATCTCTGACTGATGCCATCACTTCCACCCCACCCCTTTCTCGAGGAGCCCTTATGGCCACCCTTTTCTATGATCGCGACGCCGACCTGGCGCTCATCTGCTCGAAACGCGTGGCTATCCTGGGCTACGGATCGCAGGGCCATGCCCATGCCTTGAACCTGCGGGACAGCGGCGTGGACGTGCGGGTGGGCCTATTGGCGGGCAGCCGTTCCAAAGCCATGGCCGAAGCCGAAGGACTGCAGGTGCTGGGCCTTTCCGAAGCCTGCGCCTGGGCGGAGGTGGTGATGGTGCTGGCCCCGGACACGGCTCAGGCGGAACTGTTCAACACCCACGTGGTGCCGCACCTGGCCAAGGGCAAGACACTGATGTTCGCCCACGGCTTCAACATCCGCTACGGCTGCATTGATGTGCCTGGGCATGTGGACGTGAGCATGGTGGCTCCCAAGAGTCCCGGCCACAGGGTGCGGGAGCTCTTCGTGGAAGGCAGCGGCACGCCGGCCCTGGTGGCGGTGCATCAGGACTTCAGCGGACACGCCAGGGCCCTGGCGCTGAGCTATGCCAAAGCCCTGGGGCTCACCCGCGCGGGCGTGCTGGAAACGACGTTCAAGGAAGAAACCGAAACCGACCTCTTTGGTGAGAAGGCGGTCCTCTGCGGCGGCATGAGTGAACTGGTGAAGGCGGGCTTCGAGACTCTGGTGGAAGCGGGCTACCAGCCGGAGATCGCCTATTTCGAATGCCTGCATGAACTCAAGCTCATCGTGGACCTCATGTACCGCGGCGGCCTCAGCTACATGCGCTACTCCATCAGCGACACGGCAGAATACGGCGACTATACCGGAGGCCCGCGCCTGGTGACCCAGGCAACGCGGGACGAGATGCGCCGCATCCTAGGGGAGATCCAGGACGGCCGCTACGCCCAGGCCTGGATCGAAGAGAACAAAAAAGGGCGGCCCTGGTTCGAGGCCCAGCGGGCCGCCGGACAGGACCAGCTCCTGGAACAGGTGGGGCGCGGACTGCGGGCCAAGATGCCCTTCCTGGACCCCGTCGAAGTATCGAACGCCACACCAGTGGCTGGCGCCTGATACCAAGTTGCGTTCAAAAGTTTGGTTCTTCACGGAATTGAGTGAAAAGCCAACTACGCGGAGGGAAGCGGAGGGTCGCGGAGAAAAGATCCTGGATTTCTTGCTCGAAAGCCCGCTTAGGTGCCGCTGGTGAGCCCGGGCATGTGGATGCTATTGCTGGAATCGCGGCCCACGGCGATCCCAAAAATGACGAAATGCAGATCGATCCTGCCCACTGATTCCTCCGCTACCCTCCGCGTGGTGCTTTTTGGGGCGCTACGGTGTTGTTTCCCCCTGAAACCGCATGGCCACACGACAGCTCCCGCAAATCTGTGAAGAACCAAAAGTTTTTTAAACCACGAATAGCGCGAATAAGAAACGCGAAAGCATCCGTCATGCGCCAGCTTCGCGGCCCACGGCCTAAGGCCCAAAGCCCGTAGCCTTTCCTTCGGAGCCATCATGCAAATCTGGTTGGATGACCGCCTAGTGGTAGCGGGCTCGGCGTCCATCTCGCCCCTGGCCCACGGGCTCCACTACGGCACCGGGGTCTTCGAGGGCGTCCGCGCCTACGACACGCCACAGGGCCCCGCCCTCTTCCGGCTCCAGGACCACCTGGACCGCTTGGAGCGTGGGGCGGCGGCCTTGGCCATGGAGGTGGATTTGGTGGCGCTCCATCGCGGGTGTCTGGACGTCCTTGCGGCCAGTGGCTTGAAGGAGGCCTACCTCAGGCCGCTGGTTTTTTATGAGACCGGCGGCCTGGGCCTCGACGTGGCGGGGCTGAACGTGCGCCAGCTGGTGGCGGCGCTGCCCTGGCGCAATCATTTGGGCGAGGCCGGAGAAGTCCATGGCGTGCGCCTTCGCACCAGCTCTTTCCGCCGGAATCCATCAGCGGCATTGCCGCCTTTGAAACTTTGCGGCGGCTACGTGAATTCAGTCCTGGCCAAGCTCGAAGCCACCCGGGCGGGCTTCGAGGAGGCCTTGTTTGTGGATGCCACCAGTCAGGTGGTGGAGTGCACCGGCGAAAATGTCTTTCTGGTGCAGCAGGGCCGCCTCACGGCCGTACAGCATGGCGACGCGCTCCCGGGGATCACCCGCGATACGATCATGGCGCTCACGGGGGCTGACTCGCGGCCCGTGGGATTGGAAGAATTGAAAGCCGCGGACGAAGTCTTTCTCACGGGCACCAGCGCTGAAGTGAGTGCCGTCAGCGCCCTGGATGAACGCAGCTGGACTGGCGGCCCCGTCACGCGGGAAGTGCAGGACCTCTATGCCCGCGTGGTGAGGGGCAGGGCCGAAACCGAGCGCGGTTGGCTCACGCCGCTGATTCAAAAACGGGCGGGCAAAGTGACGGTGAAGGCATGAGCGACAAACTAATTTTGACTGCCCGCAAGCCAAGACTAAATCGTGGGCCAAGGAAGGTAGAAAAAACTCAATCCCAGATGTCCTTTTGAATCCGTGGGAATCCGTGTCATGCGTGGCTGGCCTTTTCGATTTTGGAATCGCCACGGGTTTTGTTCGGGCCATGGATTACACGGATTCACACGGATAAGGAAAACCACACCACGCGGAGGGTAGCGAAGGCGCCGAGGGAAGCAGAGAAAAGCAGGGAAAAGCGGGGAAAAGCAAAATCCCCTTTCCTTATCGGAGTCCACCCGTGGTTGAAATGGCTTTGGTTTTTCATTTTTTTGTCCCCGTTCATCCCCGGCTGAAAAAAGCTATTTGCCGGTGACACACGGGGATTGGCGGGGACAGAGACAAAAATTGGTGGTTTCAGAGCCCCGCAGCACCCTGGCCAAAATGCACCGTTTGCAAACCGTGCATCAGTCGGCAGCGCAGGTCACCACCCTACGACCGAAGTCCCAACGGCAAAAGCGGCTGAACATTCAGAACTCCTGGAACCACCGATGAACACGGATCAATTTCCCCTGGCCCGCATGGCTACAGGGGTAGGCAAATTCAACTTCCTGAATGGGGAAATCAAATTCAAAGGTCGTTGTGTTCAACAAAATGGAAGGTGAGCCCATGGGCGCCCTGGAATCCGATGTATCAACCGCGACACTGAGTCTGGACGACCTGCACCGGGCGCGGGAAAGGCTGCGCCCCCATGTGCGCCGCACCCCCGTGATGCGACTCTCCGTGCCCACGCCCCTGGGCTTTCGAGAGGTGTGCTTCAAGCTGGAATTGCTCCAGGTCACCGGGGTCTTCAAGGTGCGCGGCGCCTTCAATGCGCTGCTGCAAAGCAGGGCCGAAAAAGTGCTCGCGTGCTCCGGTGGCAACCACGGTCTCGCGGTGGCCCACGCCGCAGCCACCTTGGGCAAACACGCCACCATCTTTGTCCCCACTTCGGCGGCGCGTCTCAAGGTGGCGGGTATGAAAGGTCTGGGCGCCGATGTCCGATTGGAAGGCGCTTCACCCAAAGAGGCATTTCTAGCCGCCGAGGAAAGGGCGAGAGTTTCGGGCCTTCCCTTGATCCATCCCTATGACCAGGGCGATGTCATCGCGGGGCAAGGGACGCTGGGTTTGGAACTGGGGGTGCAGGCTCCGGAGGTCCGCCGTTGGCTCATGGCGGTGGGTGGAGGCGGATTGGCCGCGGGTTGTGCCATCGCGCTTGAAGGTGTGGCCTCGGTCGTCCCCGCGGAACCATTCGGGTGTCCGGGCCTCTTTGAAGCTCAAGCGGCGGGCCATCCCGTTGGGGTGAAATCCGAAGGCTGCGCCAGCACCAGCTTAGGGCCCCCAAGCCTGGGTTGTTTACCGTGGTCGATCCTTCAGGGTCGCGTCGGCCCCAGTGTGCTGGTGGAGGAATTCGCCATCCTGTCGGCTCAGCGGTGGCTGTGGGAATCGGCGCGCCTCGTGGTGGAGCCTGGAGGGGCCACGGCCTTGGCGGCGCTCATGTCCGGGGCCTGGGTGCCACCCGATCAGGAACCGCTGGGCGTAGTTTTGTGCGGCGGCAATACCGATGGGATTCCTGCTTGTGAATGAAGCTTCCAAGCTGTGCATAATTTGCATCAGCGAGCTCCTGGAAACGGACCGATGAAGATCGGCCGATATCTCAAGAACCTCAACTCACAAGGATTCCTGTGGCACTCTCCGAGTCGCTGGACAACATTTCTCTAGGCAAGATCGTCGTCATCCGCGAACAGTTAATGAAAGCGCAGGCCGCTGGCCAGACCGTGTACCGGCTCGAATCCGGCGACCCCAGCTTCTCCCTCGCTCCGCACGTGCTCCAGGCCCTGCAGGCCGCCGCCGCCGCCGGAAAGACGCACTACATCCCCAATGACGGCATCCCCCAGCTGCGGGTCGCCCTGCGGGACAAGCTGCGGCGGAAGAATGGAATCGCCGCGGTCACGGAGAACGATGTCTTCGTCACCAACGGCGCCATGCACGCGCTCTTCGTCACCTTCTCCTGCCTGCTGGCGGAGGGGGATGAGGTCATCGTGCCGGACCCCATGTGGACCGAGGTGGTGGAGAACATCAAGCTCGCGGGCGGCGTGCCGGTGGGCGTGCCGCTGAAATTCGAGCAGGGCTTCGAGTACGACCTCGCCGACATCCGCGCGCGCCTTACGCCCCGCACCAAGGCCATCTTCTTGAACACGCCCCACAACCCCACCGGGGCCGTGCTTTCGAAGGAGACCTTGCTGGAGATCGCCGCCATCGCCGAGGAACGCGGCCTCTGGATCATCAGCGATGAGGCCTACGAGGACGTACTCTACGCGCCCAACCACCACCACTCCATCGCCTCGCTGGCACCGCACTACCTGGAGCAGATCATCAGCGTCTACTCCTTCTCCAAGTCCTACGCCATGAGCGGCCTCAGGGTGGGCTGCATCGTCACCACCAGCCCAACGCTCCAAGGGCGCATACCGAAGTTGCTGCGCTGCACCATCAATGGCGTCAACAGCGTGGCCCAGTGGGCCGCCCTGGCGGCCCTGGAGGGGCCCCAGGACCAGCTGGCGGAGATGCAGGCGGAGTACGCGCTGCGGCGGTCGCTGCTGCTGGAGGCGCTCCAGGGCATCGAGGGCCTGCGCCCCTTCGCCCCCAAGGGCGGCTTCTGCCTCTGGGCGCAATTGGACCCCAGCCTCTATGCCCGCCTGGGCCTCGCCAACGCCGACGAGCTGTCGGAATGGCTGGCCCAGCAGGGCATCGGCAGCGCGCCGGGGGACGCCTTCGGCGAGACCTGCCACGATGCCATCCGCTTCGCCTTCAGCTGCGACACCGGGATGGTGCGCCATGGCGCATTGGCGCTGCGGCAGGCACTGACAGGAGTTCCAGCGGTGGAAGGACTGCGCTGACATGCGCGTGGCGGTGGTGCAGATGCAGATCGTCGACGGGGAGCCGGTGGCGAATTGCCAGCACGCCACGGCGTTGATGCTGGCGCATCCCGGCGCGGAGCTCTACGTGCTGCCGGAGCTGTGGACCACCGGCTACGCCCACGATTGCTGGCGGGCTGTGGCAGAGGAGACCACCCCGAGCCTCTGCACCCAATTGCAAGAGCTGGCCTCCAACCAGCGCGCCGCCATCGCCGGGAGCATGATCAGCCTCAATGGCGAAGGACAGTTGGTGAACCGCCTCTGGGTGTTTTCGCCCGATGGATCCGATCCGGTGCTGTACGACAAGGGCCACCTCTTCCGGCCTATGCAGGAACACCTGCATCTGGCCGCGGGGACCCGGCGCGTACGTCTGGCCCTCGGCGGCGTGGAAACGGCCTTGAGCATCTGCTTCGACCTACGCTTTCCGGAGCTGTACCGGCGGGATGCGGCGGAGGGCGCGGAACTGTTCCTCGTGGTGTCCGAATGGCCCCATCCCCGTGGCGAGGCCCTGCGTCTCCTGGCCCGGGCCCGGGCCCTGGAGAACCAGGCCTACCTAGTGCTGGCCAATCGAGTGGGTCCGGCCGAAGACGGCACGCAATTCTGCGGCGGCTCCATGGTCGTCGGTCCCGATGGCAGCGTCCTTGCGGACACAGCTGGGGGTGAAGCGGTCATCTTCGCGGAGATCGAGGCGGCCGCGGTGCGCGCGCAACGGGCGGCTTTCCCGGTGCTCGGGTTGAGGGCCGAAGGGCTCGACTTCTGACCTTGTGCCCTCGGCAGGTCCTGGGATTGTCATTGTCCACGGAGGCCCATCTGTGGTTTCAATTAGGCCATGCCCGCCGAGCTGACCTTCCGCCCCATCCGCCCCGAGGACGACCCGGCCGTGGCCGCCATCATCCGCGCAGTGATGCCTGAATTTGGCGCCGATGGGCCCGGCTTCGCCATCCATGATCCGGAAGTGGACGCCATGTGCGCCGCCTATTCCGTTCCGGGCGCCGCCTACTTCGTCGTGGAATCGCCCGGGGGCCGCGTCCTCGGCGGGGGCGGCATCGCCCAGTTGGATGGCGGCGAGCCGGGCGTCTGCGAACTGCGCAAGATGTACTTCCTGGCCGCAGCCCGGGGCACCGGCCTGGGCGAGCAACTCCTGCGCCATTGCCTCGTCGTGGCCAAGGAGCTGGGCTACGTCACCTGCTACCTGGAGACGCTGACGGGCATGGACGCCGCCATGCGCCTCTATGCAAAAGTCGGGTTCCAGAAGCTCTGCGCCCCCATGGGCGCCACGGGCCATGGCGGCTGCGACCGCTGGTTCGCGAGGGAGTTGTGATGGGCGGTGGGCTCTGCTCGTTGGGCCACGGGCGTGAAAGGACCACGCCTGTGGCGCGGGGGTCTTCCAACCCGCCTCAACCTAATCCCACCGCCCACAGCCCACAGCCCCCAAGGTTCCGATGATCCTCGGCCTCGGCACAGACCTGTGTCCGCCTTCCCGGTGGCAGCATCTGGTGGAACGCTTCGGCCCCGAAAAGTGTGCGTCCAAATTCCTTCATCTGGATGAAGGCAGCTACCTGTTGCAGGGCAACCGGGGGCGACTGGCGGAGCGACTGGCGGGGCGCTGGGCCCTGCGGGAAGCCTTCGGAAAGGCCCTGGGGCTGGGGCTCTCGGGCTGGTCATGGAAGGAGCTGCGCTATGTGAACGGTCGACTCTGGTCCGAAGGCGCGCTCACGGGGCTGTTGCATGAACGTGGCATCACGCGGCTTCATGCCTCCATCAGCCATGACGGCGACGTGGCCATGGCCTTCGTTATTTTAGAGGGCCCGGAATAACGTCAACACCCGGACCTCCGCCGCTCCAGCCTTCGTGAGGAGTTGAGCGCAGCGCAGCAACGTGGTGCCCGTGGTCCACACATCGTCCACCACCAGGATCAACTTCCCTTCGACCTCCGACCCGGTCCGAAGGGCGAAGGCCTTCTGGGGCAAGCGTCTGCGCTGACTCTCAGGGCGCCCGGTCTGGCGGGGGCTCCGAAGGGTTTTCCGCAGGAGCGAGGTGAATGACGTTCCGCAGGATGCGGCGGTGAGCCGGGCCAAGTCCTCCGCCAGATCAAAACCGCGCGCCCAACGGCGCCAGGGATGAGCGGGCACCGCGGTGACCAAGTCCACGTCTGCCGCGAATCCTTGCAAGTCCCTTTGGCAGGCGCGGCCCAGCAAGGCCGCCCGCCAGCCCCACTCGCCAGCCTTGATGCCAGGCATCAACATGGCTCCCAGGGCGGGCCGGCCGCCGTGGTAGTCCCAGAGCGCATCGCCGCGGGTCCAGGCCACGGGTTCGGGGCATTCGCGGTCCTCGCCATGGGTCAGGGCGCAGCGCTTGCAACGGCCCTCGGGCAGAGGAGCCAGGCCCTGCCAGCAGCGGCCGCAGAGACCCGCTTCGGCGCGGTCATCGAGCTGGCCCAGGCAGCCGCGGCAGAGCGTTCCTTCGCTCCGCAGGCGCAAAAAAGCTCCCGGGAAGGGGAGCTTTTCCGGCGGCAGGAACCGCAAGGTCATGCGGTGGCGCCATTATTGAGCTTGCTGTGTTTCTTCCCGTAACCGAAATAGATCACGAAACCGATGATCAGCCAGATGATGAGCCGCAGCCAGGTGTCCTTGGGAAGGCCAGTCATCACCCAGAGGCAGGCGGCCGCGCCAGCACCACCGATGAGGATCGCGCCGAGGGTGCCGCCGGGGACCTTGAAGGGCCGCGCGACATCGGGATTGTTGATGCGCAGGATGGGTACACCGATGCACACCAGCACGAAGGCCAGCAGGGTACCGATGGACACCAGCTCACCCACCAGGCTCATGGGCATCAGACCTCCGCAGACTGCGACGAAGAGGCCTGTGACGACGGTGGCGCGGTGGGGAGTTCCGAAAGTCTTATGGGCGGTGCCGAACCAGGGCAGCAGGCCATCCTTGCTCATGGCGTAGAAGATGCGGGTCTGGCCCATCATCATCACTAGGATCACGGAGGTCAGGCCGCTCAATGCGCCCAGCTTCACCAGGAAGGTGAAGGACTTGGCCGAAGCGGCGCTCCAGTGGCGCAGGGCCACGATCTTGTCGATGCCCACCGCCACGGGATCCGATACGCCCAACTGCTTGTAGGGCACCACGCCCGTCAGCACCAGGGCCATGAGGATGTAAAGGATCGTGCAGATCACCAGGGAGCCCAGGATGCCGATGGGCAGGTCCCGGGTGGGGTTCTTGCACTCCTGAGCCGTGGTGGAGACCGCGTCGAAGCCGATGTAGGCGAAGAACACCACGCCCGCCCCGGTGAGGACGCCGGGCCAGCCGTAGCTGATGATGTTCTGGCCCGCCCGGATGCTGGGCCCCACCGGGGGCACCAGGCTTGAGAAGCCGGTGACCGCAGGGTTGCCGATCCAGTTGGCATGATCCACCACCGCCCAGCCCAGGGCGATGAAGAGCAGCACAATGGAAACTTTCACGATGACGATGAGGTTGTTCACGAAGGCGGATTCCTTCATGCCCCGGTACAGGATGGACGCCACCAGCAGCGCCACGAAGGTGGCGGGGATGTTCCAGAGCCCATGCACCTGGGTTCCGTCCGACAGCGTCACGAGGTTGCCCCAAGGGCCCTCGGTGAAGCGCAGCATTCCGTCGGACAGGTGGATGCCCAGGGTCTTCTGGAGCATGGACAGGAGGTAGCCGGACCAGGACACGGAGACCGTGACGGCGCCGAAGGCGTATTCCAGGATCAGGTCCCAGCCGATGATCCAGGCGATGAATTCACCCATGGTGGCGTAGCTGTAGGCGTAGGCGGAGCCTGATACCGGCACCATGGCCGCCATCTCCGCGTAGCAGACGCCAGCCAGCGCGCACAGGATGCCGCCGATGACGAAGCTGTACACGATCCCGGGGCCGGCGTAATAGGCCGCCGCGGTGCCTGTCAGCGAAAAGATGCCCGCGCCGATGATGGCGCCGATGCCCAGTGTCGTGAGATTGAAGGCGCCCAGGGTGCGCTTGAGCGTCCCCGCGTGGCCACCTTCGGCGGCATTGGGATCATTGGCGTCGGCGATGAGCCTGGCCAAGTCTTTCTTAGCGAAAAGTCCCGACATGAAGGAACCTCCAGTAACTGCGGTATGGGGGGCTGACAATCCGCAAAGGGTATCAGGGGACGGTCGACTTCCCAAGCCTCACGAGGTAAAGGGAGGGCAGGGGAGCGGTTCATGGGCCCGGGGGTCGGGCCCCCGCTTTGCGCCCTAGGGTGGATTCAGTCAGGCTGGTCTATTCCTGGAAACCAAATGAGCCAAGCCCTGTGGGAAGACCTGGCGCCATCCAAGCGCTGCGACTGGGTGGACCAGCTGCGGGGCTGGGCGGTGCTGGTGATGATGGAAGTCCACGCCGTGAACGTGTGGCTGCGGCTGGGCCTGCGCCCCGATTGGCTCAACTACCTGAACGGCCTGGTGGCGCCCAGTTTCCTCTTATGCGCGGGCTTCAGCCTGGTGCTTTCGACTTTCCGCGCCGATGGCACGCTGCGGCCCTTCTGGGACAGCTTCAAACGCTACCTTTTCATCCTGGCCTGCGCCTACGCGCTGCACGCGCCGGGCCTCACCCTGGCGGAATGGACGGTGCTCGCCACGCCCCAGAAGTGGCGCGAGCTCTTCAAGATCGACGTGATGCAGTGCATCGTCTACTCACTGCTGGTGCTGCAGGGCCTGGCGCGGGCCCTGCGGCGGCCACGGGTCTTTACGCTGGTGGCCCTGGGGCTCGCCATCTACATCCCCCTGGTGTCCCCCTACCTCTGGGCGAAGGGCATGGCGGACGGCCTCTGGCTTCCGGTGCGGGGCCTCTTCAATGGCAACGTGGACCGCGGCATGCAGGCCCTCTTCCCGCTCTTTCCCTGGTTCGCTTTCGTGAGCTTTGGCGCTTTCCTGGGCGGCATGTACCGCTGGGCCCGGCAGGAAACGGCCGCGGAGGGCAAGGCCGCCTGGAGCGAAGGGCGCTTCCTGCTGGCCCTCTTCGTCGCGGGCTGCGGCCTCTGGCTCTGGGGCAGCCATGCGAAGGAGGCGTGGCTCTGGAAGGGCACCTGGGTCCAGGACCCCGCCACCAAGGCCTGGCTGTTGAACGGCCAGTGGACGTGGGAGGAACTGCAGCACCTGCACAACACGACCTTGCCCAGCGTGGCGGACCGTCTGGGCTGGATCTGCATGGGCGGTGCCGGCCTGGGTTTCATCGAGGGGCATCGCCGTCAATGGGCGGGTGAAAACTGGATCGCCGCTGCGAGCAAGGAATCCCTGCTGCTGTACCTGCTGCACCTCAATCTCATCTTCGGCCTGCTGCTTTCCCAGCCGGTCCTGAACTTTACCGGCTTGGACTGGAACACCCAGGGATGGCCGGTGACCCTGCTGCTCACCGCCCTCATCATCGGCGCCAACATTGCCGTGGCCCTTTGGTGGCAGGGGGTCCGGCGGACCCCGGAGAGGATGCGGCAATTGCAGCACCTGGGCGTCTCGGCCCTCGCCCTCTGGTTCCTGGCGGGGGGCTGGTGGACTTTCCGCTACTACCTCCGCAGCCCTGAGCTGGCGCGGGAGCCCTACGTGTTTTTGAATGCCGCGCGCACCCGGAAACAGCTGCCTCCCACGGCCGACGGCCTCACCCGCGACCCGGCTGAGTATTTCCGCGAAGCCGAACGGCGCCAGGTGAATTTGAGCGACGAGGCCCGCACCAAGATCCGGGAACAGATCCAACGGCGGAGCGAGTAGGGCTAGGACACGAGGTTATGAGGCCCGTTGCTGATCGCGCCAACGGCGCGGACCTACTTTCCTCAAACCTCGCTCCTCGCTCCTCAAACCAGGCGAGAGCCCTGATAACCTGATCCGGTGACTGACCCAAGCAGCAGCAACATCCACCTCTGGCTGGGCCTGGCCGTGGCCGCGATCCTCATCTACCGGGGAGTCATGGCCACGCTGCTGGCGGCCTTCCATTCGCTTTCCTCGGTCCAGCGGCGGCGCCTGCTGGAGGAGGAATCCATCGCGGATCCCCTGCTGGCGGGCTTGCTGGCCCGGCCCCACGTGCTGGGCATGGGGTTGGAACTTTGGAGCCAGGCCCTGCTGGCTGTGTTGCTGGTGTTGATCTGGCCCTTCCATGGGGTGCTGCCCGGCGGCGGTTGGACCCTCGCCACCGCAGCGCTGCTCTATGTCTGGGCCCTGGACTTGGCCCTGCCGACCCTGCTCACGGCTCGCAATCCAGCGGCCTGGATCGTGCGGCTCTTTCCCTTTTACGCGCCCTTCCGCCCCATCCTGATTCCCCTGGTGGCACCCGTGGCACGGGTTTTCGAGCGTCAGCGGGGCGAAGAGGAGAAAGCCCGGGAGGAGGATGACGAGGACGTCACCGAGGATGCCGTGACGGCCTTTCTGGAGGAGGGCGAGGCCGAGGGCATCCTGGAAGAAACGGACAGCGCCCTCATCCGCAATGTGGTGAATTTCGGGAACACCGTGGCCCGCGAGGTGATGATGCCCCGCACGGGCCTCGTGGCCCTATCGGTCGAAGCCTCCGCCCGGGAGGCCTGGACCGCCTTCCGGGAAAGCCGCCATTCGCGCATTCCGCTGCACGAAGGCAGCATCGACAAGGTGGTGGGCGTCCTGCTGCTCAAGGACCTGCTGCAGCATCCTGAAACCGAAGACCTGGACCTGCGCAGTCTCATGAAGCCAGCTTATTTCATACCCGAGAGCAAGCCCATCGAGGAGCTGTTGCGGGAACTGCAACGGGCGCGGGCCCAGATGGCCATCGTGGTGGACGAGTTCGGCGGCGTTTCCGGACTGGTCACTGTGGAGGACCTGCTGGAGGAAGTCTTCGGCGAGATCCGCGATGAGCATGAAGGCCCCGCGGACATGGTGGAGCAGCAGCCGGGCATCTTCCTGGTGGCGGGCCATGTCCACGTGGAGGATCTGGAGCAGCGCATGGACCTTTCCTGGGCGCGCGATGGCTTCGACACCGTGGCCGGGCTGGTGATGTCGCGCCTGGGCCGGGTGCCCCACGAAGGGGACCGGGTCCAGGCTGAGGGCGCTCTGCTGACGGTGATGCGCATGGAAGGCCCCCGCATCCTCCAGGTGAAGGTCGAGCGCACCAATGGCGCAGCCGCGTGATGGGGGCGCAGCCGCGTCGTGGCAGCCGGCGAAGCCGCGTGATGGAACCCGCGGCCTGATGCTGAAAAAGGCGCTGGCCTGGTCGGCGGTCCTCGCCCTTCCCGCCGCGCTGCTGTTCACGCGCCTCCGGGAACGTCGGCGTTTGACACCGCAGCCGAGAGGCATGGTGCTGGGCCTCTATGCCGGGCTTCCTGACTACGACTATCGGGAGGAGCTGGACCGCATCGCGGCCACGGGAGCCACCTGCGTGAGCCTGCAAGCCATCTACCGCATGGAGCGCCACGATTCCAACGAAGTGGTGCGCCACCCCACCAGCAGCCCCACCGATGCGGCCCTGCTGCGCACCTTCCGGCAGGCCCGAGGGCGCGGCCTGCGTATGCTGTTTTTCCCCACCATCAACCTGCGGAATGAGGCGGACAAAGAGAAGTGGTGGCGCGGGAACATCCGCCCCTCGGACTGGGACACCTGGTGGCAGCAGTACACCGCCTTCAACGTCCACCTGGCGGCGCTGGCGCAGGAAGGCGGAGTGGAGTGGTACAGCGTGGGCACGGAGATGGCCAGCACCCAGGCCTTTCCCGAGCGCTGGTGCGCGCTGGTGGCCGAAGTCCGCAAGGGCTTCCACGGCAAGATCGTCTACAGCGTGAATTTCGATAGCCACGACAGCTTTACCTTCGGCGGCTGCCTGGATGTGATCGGCATCAACACCTACGACCCCATCGCCAAGTACGACGAATATCCGAGGCCCGAACAGATCCGCGACGAATGGTGGTGGATCGTGAACAAGGCCCGCACCCTCCAGGCGCGGTTCAACAGGCCCGTGATGATCACGGAACTCGGCTATCCCTCCGTCGCCCATGCCCACGTGGGCCCCTGGGATTTCCGGACAGGCAAGCCCCTGGACCTGGCCCTGCAAAACGAGTTGCTGAAAGGCGCCTTCGGCGTGGTCAGGAATTGGTCCGACGGCGAGGCGGTCTTCTACTACCTGTACGGCGAGCACCTCATGCATAAGCCCGTGGGCGGGCCCCAGGACCGCACCTACGCGGTCTGGGGCAAGCCCGCGGAACAGACGCTGCGGAACTATTTCGCCCTGCCCATCTTCGAGGGCCATATCCCTGCCAAGCCAGAGGACATCCATCGGGCCGTCATCGAGTCGCTGGTGGCCCAGAAGCGCAAGGAAATGCGCTACGTCGATGGCCAGGTGGCCCCCTGGGCGGAGCAGTGGATGACGGAGCATCCCGAGGACCGCCGCGCCGCGGAAGCAGTTCTGGCCAGAGAGCCCAAGCCAGCCCGGAAGATCCCTAAAGGGAAAGAAAAGGGATAGGAAGGGAAAGGGCCGTCTTGGACCCGCGAATGCCGCTTTCTTCCATAGGCCGGGATTGCGCTAACCTGTTCCATCATGGCCCTTCCTCGCAGTCCTTCCCACGAACCCGCCGCGGCCCCCTTGAAAAATGTCCTGTTCGTGGAGGATGAAGTCAGTACGCTGCGCTTCTATAGCGCCGGACTGCGCGGCCTGCACGAGTTCAAGTTCCTGCTGGCGGAGAATGGGCAGCAGGCCCTGGATGCGCTGAAGGCCAACAACGTGGACGTGGTGGTGACGGACCTCAGCATGCCGGTGATGGATGGCTTCACGCTCATCACCAAGCTCACGGCGAAGTACCCGTCCATTCCGGTGCTGGTGGTCTCCGCCATGTCCGAAACCCAGGCTGGCCAGGATGCGCTGCAACTCGGGGCCCTGCGCGTCCTGTCCAAACCGCCCCGGCTCTCCACGCTGATGGAAGAGATCCGTGCAGCGGCCCAACGGAAGGCCGAGGGCCTGGTCAAGGGGATCAGTCTGGGCAGCCTGTTGCAATTGCTCAGTTGGGAACAGAAAACCTGCACCTTGACGGTCAAGAGCGAAGGCCGGGTGGGCATGATGTACCTGCACCAGGGCGAGGTTGTGAGCGCCGCCTACCGCGAGCATGAAGGCATCGTCGCGGCCTATGAAATCCTCACCTGGGACCGCCCCGAAATCGAATTCGTGGAGGCCTGCCGCATGGACCGCATCATCGATCTGCCCGTGGCGGAACTGCTGATGAACGTGGCCCTCATCACAGACCACGCCACCCGTTCGGATAGGCCCACACAGCCGGGGAAACCGAAACGCTGACCGCCACCCGGGATGGAACGCGCGGACCTCGCACTTGTGAGCGGCCAAACAATCCAGCTTAGCGGGAAGAATATTTTTTGGCACCGCTTGCACTGGGAACCATCTGGCGGCAGCCTTGTGGTTCAGTCAGGAGAGCCCATGCTCGCGAAGCCCCGCCTTCTGACCCCCGGCCCCACTCCGCTCTTGCCGGAGGGTCTTTCCGCCCAATCCATGGCCACGGTCCACCATCGGACCCCAGCCTTCAGGGCGCTGTTCTGCAGCGCCCTGAAGGGTCTCCGCCGGTTCTACCGACTGAAGGAAGGCGAAGAAGTGGTGATCCTTTCGGGCAGCGGCACCGCCGCGCTGGAGGCCTCGCTGGTGAATGCCGCCAAGCCCGGCGACACGGTGCTGGTGGCCCACGCCGGGAAATTCGGCGAACGATTTTTGAAGATCGCCAAGGCCTATGGCCTGACGGTCGTGGAGGTCCAGTCGCCCTACGGCGAGACTTTCACCGAACAGCAGTTGCGGGACGCTCTGAAAAACGCGCCCAGGCTCGCGGCCTTCTGCATCCAGGAACACGAGAGCAGCACCGGCGTGCGCCACCCGGTGAAGGCCCTGGCAGCGGTGGTGCGCGAGGCTCAATCAGACTGCCTGATCCTGGTGGATGGCATCACCGGCGTGGGCGTCCACGACATCCGCATGGAGGACGGAATCGATGCCTTGGTCTGCGGTTCCCAGAAAGCCCTGGGGCTGCAACCCGGCCTCGCCTTCATCGCCATAAGCCCCCGTTACCTGGCGCAATTGCATGAACCCCACCTGCCGCGCTTCTACTTTGATCTCCGCACGGAACTGAAAGCCCACCAGGACAACGGCACCGCCTGGACGCCCGCCATCGGCCTGGTGGCGGCGCTGGATGCTGCCTGTTCCTGGCTCGACGGCATCGGTGGCGTGGAGATGCTCATCGCCAATGCGGAGCTTCAGGCCACGGCCTTTCGCGCGGCGCTGTGTGAATGGGACCTGCCCTGTTTCGCCAAGGCGCCCGGCAACGCGCTGACGGGGGTCACGGTGGCGGGTTCGAGCGCCATCCTGAAAGCGCTGAGGGACAAGGCGGGGCTGTCGCTCGCCAATGGCCAGGGGGAGCTCGAGGACCACATGATCCGTGTGGCGCACCTGGGCTACGTGGACAGCCTCGACACCCTCATGGTCATCAGCACCCTTGAAATGGCCTTCAAGGCCTTCGGCGTAAAGATCGCCAGGGGCGGCTGCGGCGCGGCTCAGAGCCTCCTTGCGGGCCAACTGAAGTAACCGCTAATGACGCGAATCAACACGAATGAAAATCCTTCGTTCGGCGCCAGAAGCAGGTTCATCTCCAGGTCGACGGCCTTGAGGGCCAACTGTTCTTTTCTGAAATATCCCCTTTTAATTTCGCGTTGATTCGCGTCATTCGCGGTTTCAAATACATTGGAGTTCCCCATGCGAGTTCTTGCCTGCGACGGCATTCATGAAGACGGCCTTCAGACCTTCCGCAGCGCGGGCTGGGAGGTCATCACTTCGGACCCCATCAAGGATCCGGCGGCCCTTGCAAAGGCCCTGAAGGATGTGGATGTGCTGTTGGTGCGCAGCGCCACCAAGGTTCCGTTGGAGGCCCTCCAAGGCGCCAACGCCCTGAGGGTCATCGGGCGCGCCGGCGCTGGCGTCGACACCATCGATGTGGAGGCCGCCACGGACCGCGGCATCGCGGTGATGAACGCGCCGGACGGCAACACCTTGGCGGCGGCGGAACAGGCCATGGCGCTGCTCTTCGCCCTGGCCCGGCACACGCCGAAGGCGGACGCCGAGATGAAATCCGGCGAATGGCCCAAGGCCGGCCTCACGGGCTTCGAGCTTGAGGGCAAGCGCCTCGCGGTAATCGGGCTCGGCCGCATCGGGGCCACCATGGCGCGCAAGGCCCGGGGCATCGGCATGGAAGTGGCCGCCTTCGACCCCTTCCTGCCGGCCGCCGTGGCGGGCCGAATGAATGTACCCATGATGGACCTCGATGCGCTGCTGGCCTGGTGCGACATCGTCACCCTGCACATCCCGCGCACGGCGGAAACCACCAACCTGCTGGATGAGAAGAAACTCAAGAAGATGAAGAAGGGCGCCTACCTGATCAACGCCGCCCGGGGCGGGCTGGTGGATGAAAAGGCATTGGTGAAGCTCCTGGATTCAGGCCATCTCGCCGGCGCGGCCCTGGACACCTTCGTGCAGGAACCGCTGCCGGCGGATTCGCCGCTGCGCAGCCATGCCAAGCTCATCCTCACGCCGCACCTCGGCGCCTCCACGTCCGAAGCGCAGAAGGCCGTGAGCACCATCCTCGCGCGGCAAATCCTCGATTTCATCCAGACCGGCGCCGTGGCCGGCTGCGTGAACCTGCCGCCCCTCTCCGCCGAGGCCGCGCTGGAGATGGGCCCCTGGATGCCCCTGATGAGTGCTTTGGGCAAGCTCTGCTCACGGCTGGTCCCCGCGCCGACCAAACTGCACCTCACCTATTCCGGGCGCGTGGACAAGCTGGACCCCAAACCCCTCACCCGGATGCTGGTGGCGGCCCTGCTGGGCACCGCGTCGGGCCGGGTGACGCCGGTGAATGCACTCCAGGAAGCGGCTCTGCGCGGTCTCGAAGTGAGCGAGACCCTGGGTGGCGATGGCGATGGCTTCGACCGCCTGCTCAGGGTGCGCGTGGAAGCCGACGGCAGCCCCCGGGAAATGGAAGCCACGCTGCATCGCGGCCCTCGCGTGGTGCGCATGGATGGCGTCGAGCTGGAATTCGACCCCCGCGGCCATTTCATCCTCATGCGCAACGAGGACCGGCCCGGCATCATCGGTCTCGTGGGATCGCACCTGGGCGCCGCGGGCATCAACATAATCAACTTCTCGCTGGGCGCCACCGGCGACGGCCAGGCCCTGGCCGCCATCACCGTGGACCGCTCAGTCCCCGCCAAACAGGTCACTTCCCTGCGGGGCATCCCGGGGATTTTGAATCTGGAGATGGTGTGAGAAAACTTCAGGTCCAAGTCCACGCCTAATGCCTATTGAAGGACTCCACCCATGCGTATCCTCCTCGCCCGCCACGGTGAAACTCCCTGGAATGCCCAAGGGCGCTACCAGGGGCAGATGGATATCCCTCTCTCGGATGTGGGGGAGGCCCAAGGTCGCGCTTTGGGCGAACGGCTAAAAAATGTACCCATCCAAAGGGCCCTCGCCTCGCCGCTTTCCCGGGCCCGGCGCACGGCCGAGTTGGGGCTGGGAGCGCGTTCCGGGATGCTGACGACCGACGCAGGGCTCATGGAGATCGCCCATGGCACCTGGGAAGGATTGCTGGCTTCGGAGATCCGCGAAGTGGATGGCGCGACCCTCGCGGCCTGGCGGGATTCCCCGCATACGGTGCTCATGCCGAAAGGCGAATCTCTCCAGATGGTCCTGAACCGGGCCTGGCCCGCGTTCGTAAAGGCCTGTGACGGATTGGCGGCCGAGGACACGCTGCTCCTTGTGGCCCACGACGCCGTGAACCGGGTGCTGCTCTGCCGCATTTTGGGGCTGCCCCTCTCCCGGTGCTGGGCCTTCCGCCAGGCCCCCACCACCCTCAACCTGTTGGAGGGCGGGGATGTGGATCATCTGGACGTGGTGCGCCTCAACGATTGCGCCCACACCACTGAATTCTTCGGTGAGGCCGTGCACAGGGCTCTGTGAACGTGGATCTCCTCCACCACAAGGACCGCCCGGGCTTCTTCCGAGGCGTCGTAGGCTTGGTTTTCAGTTTTTATGATATGTAATTAATAAATATTAATATAAAATATTATGACAAATATTAAATATTTAAATAATTAAATTTGGCTAAATAATAAAATTATTTGTAATTATTAAGTTACAAAATAATAATGTTTAATAATTTAATTGTTGATATTAATCAATTTAAATACTGGCACAACTCTGGATCTATCAAGATTGCCCTTGAAAGGAGGCAATCATGAACAAAACCCTTACCACTCTCACCCGCGCCCTCGCCTTTGCGTTGGCCCTTCCGTTGGCGGCCGCCGGGGCCAGGGTTGCGAAACCCAAATCCCACGCCCCCCAGCACCCCATCAACCTGAATTCGGCCACTGTGACCGAATTGATGCAGCTGCCCAAGATCGGCATGAAGACCGCCGAGCGCATCATCACCTTCCGCAAGGAGCATGGCGGGTTTCGCCGCTCTGAGGAGCTGATGAACGTCAAGGGCATCGGCGAGAAGTCCTTCCAGAAGTTGCAGCCCTACCTGAGTGTGGGCAGCGCCGTGGCGATGTCTCCCGCGTCTGTGCGGAATCCGGCTCCCAAGGCGGCCCACCCCAAGCACAGCCCGGCGCCCAAAGCCGCGGCCAAAAAGTAGGGGCGGCCATGAGCACCGGCGCGGTTCTTCGATCCATTCCAACAGGTCCGGCTCAGCGCCGGCGCTCATGCGGCTTTTCCCTCACCGAACTTTGCGTCTGCCTCGGCATCGCTGGTGTACTCGGGGGGGCCGGAGTTTCCAACTTCATTCTGCCAAGTCCACGTTTGTCTGCGCTTCAACAGGAACTCGACGCGGCCTTGATCCAGGCATTCCATCAAGCGCGGGCCCAAGGATGCAATGTCCGGGTCGCGCTCGGGGTGCAATCCTCTGATTCTGATGTGCTCCCAGTCAGGCTTCCGGAAGGCGTGCGATGGGGGAAGCCAGCACTGGTGCCCTTGCCGCCAGGCATGGACGATCCCGTCGCGGCCGATGCCACAGGAGAGGCCCATCCCACCATTACCGTGACCCCTCGCCGCACCGTCACAGCCACAGCCTGGTTCCTCACGGACGGCAAGGACGTGCTTTGCCTACGCCTTTCCGGCCATGGCCAACATCACATGCTCCGCTGGTACGCAGCCCGTCGTCGTTGGGGGAGAGTCTGATGCGAATGGTCGATCTCTCTCCCGATCAAAGGCCACGGGAACGCCTGCTGGCGGGCCATGGCGAGGGCCTCAGCGAAGCTGAACTCCTGGCGCTCCTCTGGGGCAATGGTCAACGCGGCAAGAGTGCCGTGGAGCTGGCCCAGGATCTCCTCACCCGCACCAGCGGGCTCTCGGGGCTGTTGCAGCAGGGACTGAACGACTGGATGGACCAGGAGGGCATCGGCCCCGCCAAGGCCTGCCAGCTCTGGGCGGCCCAAGAGCTCTGCCGGCGAGCCCGTCGCACCACCATCAAACCACGCATCAATTCCCCCAAGGCCGCGGGCGAATATCTGTTGCCCCGCTGCCAGGGCTACTCGGAGGAGCGCTTCGGACTGCTGGCCCTCAATGCCAAGGGGGACCTGCTGGCGGAACGCATCCTCAGCCAAGGCACCAGCACCGCGACCCTCGTCAGCCCTCGGGAATTTTTCCGCGAAGCCCTCCGCTTCGGTGCCACCACCGCGCTGGCCTTCCACAACCACCCCAGCGGCGACCCTTCACCCAGCCGCGAGGACATCCAATTGACGCGCCGGCTGCGGGCCGCAGGCGAAAGCCTGGGGGTGCCGCTGGCGGACCACCTGATCCTCGGGTGCGAGAGCTTCCACAGCTTCCGCGCCGCCGAGGGCTGGGACCGGGAGTAGCCATGATCCGTGAACCCGAAAGCCTCAAAGTCCATGTGCTGGCCGATGCGCTGGCTTTAGACATCCATCGCGCCACGACGACCTTGCCGGAACTGGAGCGCCTGATTTTTGGCGCACAGTTGCGGGGCGCTGCCCTCGCCGCACCCCTCCACATCCGCGCCGGGTGCGCCAAGCCTTCCGCCCAAGATTTTCTAATGGAACTGGAGGAAGCGGCCTCGGCCGCCGCCCAATGCCACTACCTGCTCACCCTGGCGCGCCGGGTTGGCATGCTGCCTGAAGCGGCATGCGCCACCCTGGAGGAGCAGGCCCTGCACCTGGTGCGCTCCCTGCTGCTCCTCATGAAGGCCGAGCGTGGTCGTCAGCGGTCCCAGGCTATGAATTCGGCGCCTTCGCTGACGGTTTGAATCAACCAGGTAGCTCCGCCGGATCTACCGGGCCGCCGCTGCCGTACGAATTCCCCGCTCTCCGCCCCAAAAAATAAGCGCTGGGTCACGAGGGACAGCTGGACCCACCAGGCTCTTGGGATTCACTTCGCGCTGCGCGCTGCGTTCCACGGCATCGGCTGGCCCCGCGGTTCCGGCTGCGGTCGCTCCCGCGACCTCCGCCAACCGCTATCGGGCCGCCGCTACCGTTCGAATCCCCCACTCTCCGCCCCAAAAAATAAGCGCCGGGTCACGAGGGACAGCTGGACCCACCAGGCTCTTGGGATTCACTTC
>JANXPB010000123.1 GCA_025357545.1 Holophagaceae bacterium | reverse complement strand
TGATGATCCACCCGGATCCAGCCTTTGGCGAACGCGGCGCGCTCCTCTTCAGTGATTGCGCCGTGGTTCCGGATCCAACCCCTGAGCAGCTGGCAGATATCGCCGTGGCCGCGGCGGACAGCGCCCGGCGCCTGCTGGGGGTGGAGCCGCGGGTGGCGCTCTTGAGTTTTGCCACCAAGGGGAGTGCGGAACATCCGAGGGTGGAAAAGGTGCGCGCGGCGCTGGAACTGGTGAAGGCCCACCAGCCCGGCCTGTTGGTGGATGGCGAATTGCAGTTCGATGCGGCGCTGCTCCCAGGTATCGGCGAGCGCAAGGCTCCTGGTTCCCTGGTGGCGGGCCATGCCAATGTGCTGGTGTTTCCCGACCTCGACGCTGGCAACATCGGCTACAAAATCGCCGAGCGGCTGGGCGGCGCCGCGGCGGTGGGGCCGCTGCTGCAAGGACTCTCCAAGCCCGCCAACGATCTCAGCCGCGGCTGCACCGCCCAAGACATCGTCGATGTGGCGGTGATGACGATTCTGCAGGGCGATGCCAGCCTCCACGGAGCGCCATGAAAAAATTGGCCCTCTTCATTTCCGGCAGCGGCGGCAACGCTCTGAACCTGGTGCAGGCCTGCCGGGAGGGCCGCATTCCGGCCGAGCCTATCCTGGCGGTCGCCTCGCGGGCCACCGCCTCGGGCATTGACAAGTTGCGGGACGCGGGCCTCCTGGTGGCGGTCGTCGGCCGGAACGAGGCGGGTGTCCCGGGTGGGGGCTCCGTCTTGGACGAAGCCTACTCCCAGGTCTGTCTGGGACTCGCCGAGGCCGCCGAAGCTGATCTCATCCTGCTTGCCGGCTGGTTGCACCGATTGGTGGTGCCGCCTATCTGGGAAGGCCGTATCTTGAACATCCACCCGGGGCCATTGCCGCGTTTCGGAGGGCTGGGGATGTACGGCCTCCACGTGCACCGGGCGGTCCTGGCCACGGGCCTGGACCGGTCTGCCTGCACCGTCCACCTGGTGGACAACGAGTACGACCAGGGCCGCACCTTGGCCACCGCCGACGTGCCGGTGCGGCCTGGCGACACCGCCGAGACCCTCCAGGCGAGGGTCTATGAAGCGGAAATGGCGCTCTACCCGAAGGCCGTGACGGACTTCATACAGGAATCCCGGTAGGGTGTTGCGTTGAACTGAAGCTGGAGCGCCGATGCTCGTCCTGGTCCTGAATTCCGGCTCCTCATCGGTGAAGTTCAATCTGTTCGATATGACCAACGAGCGGCCGCTGCTGGAAGGCATGGCCGAGCGCATCGGGGTGGACGGGGCTTTCCACTGGACCGCCGGGGCGGAGCAGGACCAGCGGGATCTGCCCTTGCCGAACCACGAGTCCGCGCTTCTGGAAGTGATGGAGCTGGTCTCAAGGCGCATTCCCAAGGGCCGGTGCATCAACGTGGTGGGGCACCGGGTGGTGCATGGCGGGCCCAAGTACGGCGAGAGCGTGCTGGTCACGGACGAAGTCCTGGCGGACATCGAGGCCTATTCCCTGTACGCGCCCCTGCACAATCCCGCGAATGCCCTGGGCATCCGGGCGGCCCTCCACACTTTTCCCGACATTCCGCATATCGCGGTGTTCGACACAGCCTTCCACCACACCATCCCGGACTACGCCCGCACCTATGGCATCCCCTACGAGCTGTCCCAGAAATACGGCATCCGCCGTTACGGGTTCCACGGCAGCAGCCATGCGTGGGTGGCGGCGCGCACAGCCATCCTGCTGGCCCGGCCCCTGCGGAGCTTGAAGCTGATCACTTGCCACATCGGCAACGGCACCTCGGTCTGCGCCGTCCTGCACGGCCACAGCATGGACACCAGCATGGGCATGACGCCATTGCAGGGGGTGATCATGGGCACCCGCTGCGGCACGCTCGACCCCAGCATCGTGGACCTCCTCATCGAAAAGGAGCACCTCAACTACCAGGCCATCACCGAGCTGCTGAACAAGAAATCTGGGCTCCTGGGCATCAGCGGGGTCTCCAGCGATTTCCGCGAGATCGAGGCTGCGGCGGACCAGGGGAACGAAAGGGCGATCCTTGCAAGGGATCTCTTGACCTATGACGTCCGGAAATTCATCGGCAGCTATTCGGCGGTGTTGGATGGGGTGGACGCCATCACGTTCACCGCCGGCATCGGCAGCAACAGTCCTCGCCTCCGTGCCGAGGTGTGCAGCCACCTGGGCTACCTGGGGGTCGATCTAGACGTCGAAGCCAACCGCAGCGCGGGCGGCGAGCGGCTGATCTCCCTGCCGGGCTCCAAGGTGGCCGTGGCGGTGGTGCCCACCAACGAGGAGTTGATGATCGCCCGGGAGGCGGTCCGGTAGTTGCCCTGAAACCCAGCCCGGGGCGCGCGCCAGCAGGCTCCCAAGCCCCGGTTTCGCCCCAGGGCCGGCCCTGGGGCCTCAAACGCCTTGCGGTCGAACCTCGTGGCGGCCTATGCTTGGCCCCTCATTCCCACTGGAGGTTCCATGCGTTGCTTCCACACCCTGGCTCTGGCTTTAGCCCTGCCCATCCTTGCGGCCCCTCCCTCGGGGCCCAAAGCCCATGTCGATGCCTTGAACAAAGCCTTCACCGCCGCAGCGGTGAAGGGTGATGCCGCCGCCATCGCGGCCGTCTACTCGAAGGACGCTGAGCTGCTCTTCTTCAAGGGCACCACGTTCAAGGGCCGTGAGGCCATCCAGGTGTTTTTCACCGGGTTTTTCAAGGACACCAAGGTCAAAGCCATGACCCTCACCTCCGAGGAGGTGCATGTCATGGGCGAATCCATCATGGATATCGGCCACTACGCAATGACCACGGCGGACAAGGATGGCAAGGAGGAGACCAGCAAGGGCCGCTACCTGGAAATCTTCTCTAAAGGCAAAGACGGCCAGTGGCGCCTGTTCCGGGACTGCCCCCTGCCGGACTGATCTGGACATGCGCCAAAGGGCCGCGCAAGCGGCCCTTTGGCGATATGATGGATGCATCCAAGGAGCGCTGCGAGACGGCTGTCCCAGGCTTGGATGAAGTGGAACAACGGCGCTCGCCTCACAACCTTGCCGGGTGTGACGGGTGAGAAAGCCGAACCCGTCCCCAGGCCACATCCTGAGGAGGCTCCGCCATGACCGTCGGAACCCAAGTTGATTTTCACGTCGCTGACCTCGCCATGGCCTCCTTCGGCCGCCGCGAGATCGCCATCGCCGAAAGCGAGATGCCGGCGCTCATGGCCATCCGCGATGAATTCGCCAAGGCGCAGCCGCTGAAGGGCGCGCGCGTGGCAGGCTCGCTGCACATGACCATCCAGACCGCGGTGCTCATCGAGACGCTGAAGGCCCTCGGCGCCGAAGTGCGCTGGGCCTCCTGCAACATCTTCAGCACCCAGGACCACGCCGCGGCCGCCATCGCCGCCAGCGGCACACCCGTCTTCGCCGTGAAGGGCGAGACGCTCGAGGACTACTGGGACTACACCCACCGCATCTTTGACTTCGAGGGTGGTGCCAACATGATCCTGGACGATGGTGGCGACGCCACGCTGCTGCTGCATCTGGGCGCCCGCGCCGAGGTCGATGCTGCGGTGCTCGGGCAGCCGGGCAGCGAGGAAGAGCGCATCCTTTTCGCCGCCATCCGCTCGCGCATCGCTGCGGATCCAGGCTGGTACGCCAGGCAGCTGGCGGGCATCCGGGGCGTGACTGAGGAAACCACCACGGGCGTCCACCGGCTCTACGAGATGGCCAGGAAAGGCGAGCTGAAATTCCCCGCCATCAACGTAAACGACAGCGTCACCAAGAGCAAGTTCGACAATCTCTATGGCTGCCGCGAATCCCTGGTGGACGCCATCAAGCGCGCCACGGACGTGATGATCGCCGGCAAGATCGCGGTGGTCTGCGGCTACGGCGACGTGGGCAAAGGCAGCGCCCAGGCCCTTCGCGCCCTCAGTGCCCAGGTGTGGGTCACGGAGGTGGACCCCATCTGCGCCCTCCAGGCCGCCATGGAAGGCTACCGCGTGGTGACCATGGACGAAGCCTGCGACAAGGCCGACATCTTCGTGACTGCCACGGGCAATTTCAAGGTCATCACCCATGAGCACATGGCCAAGATGAAGGACCAGGCCATCGTCTGCAACATCGGCCACTTCGACAACGAGATCGACGTGGCCTCCTTGGAGCAGTACACCTGGGAAGAGATCAAGCCCCAGGTGGACCACATCATTTTCCCGGACGGCAAGCGGATCATCCTGCTGGCCAAGGGCCGCTTGGTGAACCTGGGCTGCGGCACGGGCCATCCCAGCTACGTGATGAGCAGCTCCTTCGCCAACCAGACCCTGGCGCAGATCGAACTGTGGACCATGCACGACGGGGGCAAGTACCCCATCGGCGTCTACACCCTGCCCAAGCACCTCGATGAAAAGGTGGCCCGCCTCCAGTTGAGGAAACTCAACGCCCAGCTCACCGTGCTGCGCGATGACCAGGCCAAGTACATCGGCGTGAGCAAGGACGGGCCCTACAAGGCCGACCAGTACCGCTACTGAAGGCCCACTCCCTCCCTGGGCCCGGGCGTTCAGCCCAGGCCCAGGGAGGGGTCCAGTTCCACCCGACCCAGCCTTCGCACCGGGCCGGAGAGCCAGAGGTCCGACCACCGGCCCTTGGAATCCAGACGCAGGGCCACGGTGACGGGCTCGCCGCTTTGGGTCTGGAAGGTCCAGTCCGAGACGCCTTCGGTCCGGGCCAGCCAGGCCGCGGCCACGGCGCAGCCCGTGCCGCAGCAGAGGGTCTCCCCCTCCACGCCCCGTTCATAAGAACGGATGCGGGCCTGTCCGGGGGAAGCCACCTCCACAACATTCACGTTGGTGCCCTCGGGAAAGGCGGAATTCCAGCGCAGGGCCGGCGCCAGGCGCGCCAGATCCACTTCCGCCACCGCAGGCACCCGCAGCACCAACTGGGGGTTGCCGACGAATCCGAAGCCCGAGGGCTGAGGGGTCTTGATGGGGACGGTCCGCAACCCGCAATCCGGGCCTTCGGGCATGCGGATGCCGATGGCTGCCTGGTCCCGGCGCAACAGGCAGCCGATGCCCGATGACATCGCAACCACCTTTGCATCTTGCGGCGAACCCTCGAGCTGCATGGCTGCGCGGCTGCCGTTGGAGCAGAAGGTATAGGCGCCATCCGCATCCCAGTGATCCTGTTCCCAGGCTTGGCCGGGCCGGGGACGCTGCAGGCGAAAGAGGCCATCCAGCCCGAACCCGACGCCCCGGGGGGAAAGCACCCGGGCCCAGGCGGGGCCATCAAAAGTTGTGGGCAGTTCGTCCCCCCAGAAATACCCGAAGACATTTCCCGATGCGGAGGCGATGTGCATGTGCATGCCCATAGATTACAGGTCCGGCGCCTTCCATTTCCAAGGGCGCTGGACGCTCCGCTAAACTGCCCCCATGCTCTCGATCCTGACCGCCGACGAAATGCGCGCCCTGGAGCGCTGGGCCAGCGACGTGGGCGGAGTCGCTTCCCTGGCCCTGCAGGAGGCCGCGGCTCAAGGGGCGGTGGACCTCATCCCGGGCGACGTCCAGGTAGAGGTCATCGCGGGGCCTGGCAACAACGGCGGCGACGCCTTGGCGGTGGCACGGCTCTTGAAACAGCGGGGCCAGCCCGTACGGGTCTGGACGCTGGCGCCGAAGCCAGTCTGGCGCGGCGATGCGGCCCTCCAAGCGGAGCGCTGGCAGGCGGCTGGGGGCGATTTCACCACCACCCAGGCCCCGGAAGCCGAAGCCATCTGGCACCCCGCCACCTGGTTTGTGGACGGCATGTTCGGACTGGGCGTGAAGGGGCCTCTGGAAGCCGAAGCGGATGCCTGGGCCCACGCCCTTTCGCGGCCAGGCCGGGGGGGCACTCTGCTCTCGCTGGACCAGCCCTCGTGGCTGCATCCCGATGATGTGGACTACAACGGCTTTTTCAACCCGGTGGACGTGACCGCCTGCTTCGGTTTCCTCAAGCCCTGCCATGCTTTCATGCCCTCCGAGGCCGCCTGTGGAAGGGTGGTGGTGATCCCGCTGCCTTTGCCTTCCTTCGCTGAAACGGGCTGTCCGGTGCAGCCGACGCTAGGACGCTCTGGAGCGCCGGTGATCAAGGTACCGCCTTGGAATTCTTTCAAGGGCGACCACGGCCGGGTGACCATCCGGGCGGGCTCCATGGGGTTGAGTGGTGCGGCGGTCCTGGCGGCGCTCGGAGCGCTGCGCATGGGGGCCGGCTTGGTGACGGTGTTGGCGGACGCCGACGTGCGGGCGGAGATTGCGGCCCAAGTGCCTGAAGCCATGGTGCGGGCCTGGGAGGGCCGGGTCCCGGAAGCCACCGATGTGCTGCTGGTGGGGCCCGGCGGGGTGACTGAGATCCCGGAATGGAACGGCCCGTTGGTGGTGGATGCCTCGGCGCTGAAGGCGGGGGAAGGCCCGCGCTGGGTGGCGCGGCCCCAGACCGTGATCACGCCCCATCCAGGGGAGTTCCGGCGCCTCTTCGGAGTTGCTCAGCCGGAGGGGACGACTGGAAGGCTGGCCCACCTCCGTGAGGTGGCCCGGGGGCCCGGCGTGGTGCTGCTCAAGGGCCCCCAGAGCCTGGTGGCGGGAGGGGATTCACCGATGGTACGAGTGAATGACACGGGCCATCCGGGCCTCGCGACCGGCGGCACCGGAGATTTCCTGGCGGGGATGGTGGCCGGTGCCTGGGGAAGGAGCCTCGAACCGGACTGGTCAGCGCCTCTGGAGGCAGCCGCGAGCGCGGCCTGGTTGCATGGGCGCTGCGCCGACCGGCTGGGCCAAGGGCCATTGCTGCCTCGGGATCTGGCGGAGGAACTCCCGTGGCTGCTGCGGGACCTGCACGCAGGAAGGCCCGCGTGACCGCCTCCTCCGCACGATTCCTTGACCAGGACCTGGCCACGGAAGCCCTGGGTTCCGAACTGGCAAAGCTCACGCCCCAGGGCGGAACCTGGCTGCTGCGCGGCGAATTGGGAGCGGGCAAGACCACCTGGGCCCGGGGCTTTCTGGAAGGCCTCGGCGGCCGAGCGGACGACGTGGCTTCGCCCACCTACGCGGTGTTGCATCGCTACGAATCCCCCAGGGGCAAACTGTTCCACCTGGACCTGTACCGCCTGGGTGAACAGGGCGCCTGGACCCTGGGCCTGGAAGAAGAGGTGACCGCGGGGGATTTCCTGGTGGTGGAGTGGGCGGGCCATCAAGGCCCATGGCCCACAGAGTGGGTGGCGACCCTGAGCCTGGAGCCCAGTGGGGAAGGGCGCCTGGCGACGTGGACACTGCCTGACGCTCCCGGCCCGGCATGATGGAACCATGAACCTCGCCGCCCTGTGCTCGATCCTCGCCTTCCTCGCGGCCCTCGGGGCCCTGTGGGCCGCTCTCCGCACGAAGCCCGACGAGGGCCGCCACGTGGAGTTGCTCCAACGGCACCTGGACGAGGAGAACAAGCAGCAGCGGCGGGACATCCAGGCCGACGTCGCCGCCCAGCTGCTGCCTCTGCAGCGGGCCTTCACGGAGGTCCAACATGCGCTTGCAAAGCTCTCCGAAGCAGCGGCGGTAGGGCGCGAAGCCACCCTGTCCCAACAGGCGCAGCAGCTATCGGAGCGTTTCGAGGCCCTGAATTCCGCCATCCAGACCGCCTTGAAGGAGGGCCGCCTGGAGCAGGGGGACCAGCTTCAAAAAGTCCAGGACCAGGTTCAGGTGAAGCTGGAGGGCATCCAGAAGAGCAACGAAGCCAAGCTCGAGCAGATGCGGCAGACCGTGGACGAGAAACTGCATGCCACGCTGGAAAAAAGGCTGGGCGAGAGTTTCAAGCTAGTGAGCGATCGGCTGGAACAGGTGCAGCTGGGCCTGGGCGCTATGCAGAATCTGGCCTCGGATGTGGGGGGCTTGAAGCGAGCACTCACGAACGTCAAGACCCGCGGCGTGCTGGGCGAAGCGCAGCTGGGCGCCCTGCTGGAGCAGTTCCTGGCCCCGGCGCAGTATCAGGCCAACGTGAAGGTGCGGCCGCGCTCCAACGAGATCGTGGAATACGCCGTGAAACTCCCGGGGCCTGAAGAAGGCAAGACTGTTTGGCTGCCCATCGACGCGAAATTTCCCATCGAGGACTACCAGCGGCTCATGGAAGCCTATGAAGTGGGCGACCTGGCCAGTGTCGAGGTCTCGGCGCGGGCCCTGGAGAACCGTCTCCTCGGCCAGGCCCGGGACATCCGCGACAAGTATGTGGCGCCGCCAGACACCACGGACTTTGCGCTGCTCTTCCTGCCCTTCGAAGGCCTCTACGCCGAGGCCCTGCGCCGTCCTGGACTGCTGGAAAAATTGCAGCGGGACTGCAAGGTGACCATTGTGGGGCCGACCACGCTGACGGCCTTCCTGAACAGTCTGCAGGTGGGGTTCAAGACCCTGGCCATCACCAAGCAGAGCGGCGAAGTATGGCGGACCCTGGGGGCCATCAAGACCGAGTTCGCGAAGTTCGGCACTGCCCTGGAAGCCCTCGATAAGAAACTGGACGAGGCCAAAATCAAACTCGGGGACGTGAGCCAGCGCAGCCGGATCCTGTCCGGCAAGCTCACTAAAGTGGAAGTGTTGCCTGAGGCCGAAGCTCAGGCCACCCTGGGCGACACCACAGGCGAGGACGCCTGAAATACTTTCCTGCTTAAAAAACCGGGCATGGGGCCAGAATAGTCACAGAATGAAGTAACCGCTTCACTCATTCTGGAAAATATGATGTCCATCCGCAGGGAACGTGCAGGAACCGGCGACGTGATCGCCGTGGACCAGAACTATGTCCCCATGCAGGAAATGACCCGCCGCAAGGCCATCCGCGCCGTTTCGGCCGGCCGGGCTTTCGTCCTGCAGGCGGCCACCTTCGAGCGCAACCAGGAATTCGCCGGCGCATTCGCCCTGGTGATCTTCCCCCATGCCTCGGCCTGCGCCGAATCCAAGCTGCTCATGGGGCGCCTGGAGCGCCGGGTCATGAAGCGCGACCACCACACCTGCATGTACGAAGGCTGCGCCCACAAGGCCACCACCGTGGACCATGTGATCCCGCTCTGCCAGGGCGGCCAGACCTCCTGGCAGAATCTGGTGGCCTGCTGCCTCTCCTGCAACCAGCGGAAAGGGGGCCGGACGCCCGATCAGGCCGGCATGAAACTCAAGAAGATCCCCCGTGGCCCTCGCGCCCATCTCTTCGAGCGGTTCGAGGAAATCATCCGGGAGGCCTCCGCAGCGTAGGGGATGGGGCCCGGTTCACCTGACCACCCCCCGATCGCGCATGACCTCGAGTCATGCGCTCCCGCTGATCGCTGCGCTCGCTCGCCGAGGGGGCCCCGTGGACCTCGCGCCCATCTCTTCGAGCGGTTCGAGGGAATCATTCCGGGAGGCCTCGGCGGCGTGAATCGGCGGGATCACTGACCTTTGGTGAACTGGTAGGTTTCGCCCCAGACCACCTTGCCATCCCGCAGCTTGGTGATCCGGGCCACTAGGCAGCCGGGCCCCGTGAGTTCGTAGACCAGCGTGGTTCCGGTTTCCGTTCCGATTCCTTCGCACCGGAAATGGTGGACATCAGCCTCCACCAGCTTGAGGCGCAGGGGCTCCTCCCTGCCCCGGGTGGCCTTGTCGAGGGCTGGGCCGAACATACGGAGGCGCAGCACCCAATCCGCGCCATCACACTCCAGGGTGAACAGCTCGAAGGCCACGCTGCGCCCCCCTTCAAGGGTGCGCGAAACCCCCAGCAGGGATTGGCCCTGAAGGGACCAGTGCTCCTCGACAATGCCGTCTTTCCGGGGCTCGGTCCATCGGCCCTGGAGCCATGCGAGGGTTTGCAGGTCAACGGCAGGTTGGGGCGGCGCGGGAGCCTGCATCGCCATAGATGGAATGAGGAGGGCGACTGGGATGAACATTGGCGCTCCGGTGGATCAGGATACGCCCAGCACCTGGGTCTTCATATGCAGTTCATCCCACTCCTTCGAGGCGTCGCTGCGAAGGGTGATGCCGCCACCGGCCCAGTAGATCAATCGGTCGTCGCAGAGCTGGGCGGTGCGGATGGGGAGGGCCAACTCCAGGTCGGAGCCACAGATCCACCCCAGGGCCCCGCAGTAGAAGCCCCGCGGAGCCGCCTCGGCCCGGGCGAGATGGGCGCAGACCGCGGACTTCGGGGCCCCGGTCACGCTGCCGCCGGGGAGGATGCTCCGCAGAATCTCGGCGAGCCCCGCCTCAGGCCTCGCCTGGGCTTCCACGCGGCTCACCAGGTGCTGCACGGTGGGAAAGGTGCGGAGGGCCATGAACTCCGGGACCCCGACGGACCCTTGCACCGCTACCCGGCCCAGGTCGTTGCGCACCAGGTCCACGATCATGGTGTGTTCCGCCCTTTCCTTGGGATCCTGGCTCAGGGCCAGGCCCGCTGCGGCGTCCGAGGCTGCCTGGTGCTGGAAGGCGGCACTGCCCTTGATGGGATTGGAACTCAGCCGGGGGCCCTCCTTGCCCAGCACGCGCTCCATGCTCAGGCAGAGCAGCCTCACGGCCCCCAGGGGGAGGAAGGCCCCGAATGGCGCCTGGGCGCGGCGGAAGGCTGCCAAGGCCAGGGAAATGGAATCGCCGCCGCCGGCCGCATGGAAGGGCACACAGAGGTTGGCCACATAGAATTCGCCATCGAGGATCTTCCTCTGGATGGATTCAACCGCACGCCGGTGGGTGCTTTCATCCCAGCCGCACCGCAAAGGGCCCTTGGGCGGCCGCGCCAGGGCGCAGGCCGGGGCGAGGTGTGCGGCCAGGTCCGCTGAGAATTCCCCGCCCCAGTACCAGACTTCGGCGCGGCCTTCCTCCACGCGGAGGGCTTGGTGAAGGCCCAGCCAGACCATACCCAACTCACCCTCGGCGGGAGCCTGGTGGGGAAGACCCGCTTCGGTGCAGGCCAGTTCAAAGCTCAGCGCGCCGATCCAGGGATGGGGCTGATCCGCGGCTCGTTGCAGGAGGTCCAAGGGACTCCCCTCCTGCTGCAAGCCATCCAGGGTGGTGGCCCATCGCCCCTCGGACCAGCGGCTCTCCAATCGAGGACCGCCTGGCATTCCTACCAGGTCGCCGTCCCAGCCGCTGCCGTGGAGCCAGAACGCGCCCTTCCTCAGGAGGCCCTGGGCACAAGCGGGCCAGGGCCCTGGCAGGTCTAGGCAGGTGCGGCCGGTGGGGCGGAGACGGTCGACGAGGGCCATACCCCATATTGCCCGCTCGCTCCAGGTGAGAACTTTGAATATTTTTTTGAGAACAATAAAGATCAAAAAAATGACTTTCCCATGTAAATTATTGAGGATAGCCTCGTACTTCCTGGAGGAACCCATGCCCACCATCGACATCAGCTCCCAGACCGGAAAGGATTTCGCTGGCGATGTGCTCATCGTCCCGGTGTTCTCCGGCCGTGAGCGACACCGCCTGCCTCTAGCCATCAGCAAGGTGGTGCGGCAGGTCATGGACGAGGGGGATTTCAGGGCGGACTATCTGGAGGTGGTGCCCCTCCACCATCCCAACGGCGTGAAGGACAGCCGCTGGATGATTTTGGTCGGACTGGGCGAAGAAGAAGCTCTAACCCTTAACAAAATTCGCAAGGCGGTCGGGACCGCCGGCCGGCACGCCATCAAAAAGCGGTGGTCTTCCATTGGCGTGGTGGCGCCCTCCACCTCGGCCCTCGGCCACGACGAAGTCCAGGAGTCGGTGCTGGAGGGCATCCTCCTGGCGGACTACGACCAGGTCGCATTCAAGAGCGGCAAGACCGAGGCCAAGCGGTTCAAGAGTATCGAGATCTTCACCAACGGCGACGACACGCGCAAATCCCGCCGCCGTCAGGTCGTGGTGGAGGCGGGCGTCAATGCCTGTCATCGGGTGCGGGATATGGCCAACACGCCGGCCGGGGACCTCTCTCCCGAAATCTTCGCCGCCGAAGCCCTGAAGCTCGCCAAGCAGCACAAGCTTCACTGCGAGGTGCTGGATGTGGCCGCGCTGGAGAAAGGCAATTTCAATTGCGTGCTGGGGGTCGGCAGGGGTTCCTCCCACCCTCCCAGGGTGGTGAAACTGGACTACACGCCGAAGGAAAAGGCCAAGAGACACATCGTGCTGGTGGGCAAGGGCGTGTGTTTCGATTCCGGCGGGCTGTCCCTCAAGGACGCCGCGAGCATGGAGACCATGAAG
>JANXPB010000004.1 GCA_025357545.1 Holophagaceae bacterium | reverse complement strand
TGTTCCAGTTCCTCATCGAGGCCATCGTGCTGGCGACCCTGGGGGGAGTGCTGGGGATCGGGCTGTCGGGGCTGTCGATCTGGATCATGCAGCTGCAAAAAGTGCCGGCGGTCATCCAGCAATGGGCCATCCTGCTGGGCTTCGGTTTCTCTGCGGCGGTGGGCATCGTCGCCGGGTTCCTGCCGGCGCGCAAAGCCGCCAAGCTGGATGTGATCGACGCCCTCCGGTATGAGTGAGAGCGCAACCCCTAGGGATGCCTACGCCGCCCTCCGCTACGTCGAATTCCGTTGGTTCATGGTGGCCACGCTGGTGCTGTCCATGGCCATGCAGATGCAGTCCGTGGTCATGGGTTGGCAGGTCTACGAGATCACCCGGGATCCGCTTTCCCTAGGTTTTGTGGGGCTCGCCGAAGCGCTGCCCTTCCTGGCCGCCACGCTCATCGGCGGCCATGCGGCGGATCTGCGGGACCGGCGGCGGCTCTGTTTGATTTCCGAGGTGGCCCTGCTGGGTGGCGCTTCGGTGCTGCTATTCCTGAACCGCCACGGCGCGCTGCTCCAGGTCTGGCCCTTCTACGCGGTGCAGGTGCTGGCGGGGCTGGGCCGAGCCTTCTACCGCCCTGCGGCCCAGGCCCTGGCGGCGGAGCTGGTGCCCAAGGAGAGCTACGCCAATGCGGCCGCGTGGCGCTCATCGGTGTTCCATGCGGCCATGGTGCTGGGCCCGGCGCTAGGCGGGCTGATCTACGGGTTTGCCAGTGCCCGCGCGGCCTACGCGGTGGAGGTGGCGTTGCTGGTGGCGGGACTCCTGGCGACCTTCGCTCTGTCCCCGCGGCCCAGGCCCGCCCACCACATTGCTCAGGGGCCCGGATTTTTCGATGGCGTGCGCTTCGTCTTCAGCCAGAGGCTCGTGTTAGGGGCGCTGTCCCTGGACCTCTTCGCGGTGCTCTTCGGGGGCGCGCCGGCCCTGCTGCCCATCTTCGCGGACCAGATCCTGAAAGTAGGGCCTCAGGGGCTGGGCATCCTCCGGGCGGCCCCGGCGGTCGGCTCCGTGGCCATGTCCTTCGCTCTGGCCTACCTGCCGGAACTGAAGCGCGCCGGCCGAACGCTTTTGATCTGCGTGGCGGCCTTCGGCCTCTGCTGGATCGCTTTCGCTTTCTCGACGAGCTTTTGGCTGTCACTGGCGCTACTGGTGGTCAGCGGCGCCCTGGACGACGTGAGCGTGGTCATCCGTTCCACCCTGGTCCAGACCCTAACCCCGCCCCACCTGATGGGCCGCGTCTCCGCGGTGAATGTGTTCTTCATCGGCAGCAGCAACGAGCTGGGGGCCTTTGAAAGCGGCTTGGCTGCGCGCCTGCTGGGCCTGGTCCCATCAGTTGTGGCGGGCGGGATGATGACCCTTGGAGTAGTCGGCGCCATGACCTGGCGGATGCCGGAGCTGCGAAAGCTCAAACGTCTGAATGGAGGGGGCTAGTTGCCCTGCTTCAAGGCCTGCAGGGCCGCCGTGTAGTTGGGGCCGTTGCCGATTTCCGCCACCATCTCGTGGTAAACCACCTTCCCGCTCTCGTCGAGCACGACCACGGCCCGGGCCAGTAGGCCGCGCAGGCCCCCGTCCAGGATGTTGACGCCAAACTTCCGGCCGAAGTCCTTGTTCCGGAAATCTGAAACCGGAATGACCTGCTCCAGGCCCTCGGCCCCGCAGAAGCGCTTCTGGGCGAAGGGCAGGTCCGCCGAGATGCAGAGGATGGCCGTATTGGGCGCCTCGTTGGCGCGTTGGTTGAAATCGCGCACGCTCTGAGCGCAGGTGGCGGTGTCGATGCTGGGGAAGATGTTCAGCACCACACGCTTGCCGCTGAGCTCCGAGAGGCTGATTTCCGACAAGTCCACCTTGGTGAGGGTGAATTCCGGGGAGGAGCTTCCCACCGCCGGAAGTTCGCCGGAGGTCTGGACGGGCATGCCTTTCAGTGTCACTTGGGCCATGGGATCTCCTTGGAAGACCCCAGCATACCCTTTGAAAGTTGGGAGTTGGGCCTATGTTGCTGCTTAGGGTCCGTTACAAATTAACCAGTGCAGTTCTGGTTGGGTGGTCAGGGCTCCTCATGCAGGTCCACTTTCGAAATGACCAAGTTATTTTTTGCAACGGTTAAGCCCCTTGCAATCCCCCCAATGGAACCTATTCTTGCGCTCCCATCTAAAGGCAAGGACTTCGCAGGAGTTTCATGGCGCAGGACCCCACCTCCATCGGCCGTTACCAAGTCCTGAGCCTTCTGGGCCGGGGTGGCATGGGGGCCGTCTACCTGGTGGAAGATCCCAAGCTCAAGCGGCAGCTGGTCATCAAGATCGTGCATGAGGGTGGGCGCAACTACGCCCACGCCCTGGAGCGGTTCCAGCGGGAGGCCGAGATCTCGGCCCGCTTGAACCATCCGAACATCATCACGGTCCATGACGTCGGCGAGGACCCGGTCTGGGGCCCCTTCATCGCCATGGAATACATCAAGGGAGTCAGCCTGGCGCGGCTCATTCATGACCAGACCGCGCCCCTCGAAACCCTGTTGCATGTGCTGACCCAGGGTTCGCGTGGGCTCATGGCCGCGGCTTTGGCGGGCATCGCCCACCGGGACGTGAAGCCCGAGAACATCCTCGTGGGCACCGACGGTCGGGTGAAGCTCATGGACTTTGGTGTGGCCCGCAGTAAGGAATCCCAGCACCTGACCACCGTGGGAGGCATCATCGGCACGCCCTCCTACTTCGCGCCGGAACTGCTTCAGGATGCAGAAGCATCGCCGGTGACGGACTGCTATGCCCTGGCGGTCACGGCCTTTGAATCCTACACGGGCGTACTGCCTTTCCAGGGGGACAGCGTCGCCTCCACCCTATTGCGTATCGTGAATGAACCGCCCACGATTCCGCCCGGCATGGAACCGAGGGTCAGGGCGGTCTTCCTCAAGGCCTTCGCCAAACGACCCAGGGACCGCTTTCCAGACGTCTACGCCTTCATGGGTGCTTTGGTGGATGCCACGCCCGTTACCGAGGCCGCCCGGTCCAAGATGCACACGGCCATGGAGGGCACCGAGGTCTCTCTGCCGGGTTTCGGCCTGCCGGGGGTGCCGGTGCCCACCCCCCACCGCACGGCGGCACCTCTGGCCCCCCCTACCGCTCAGAGCAGCCAGGATCCGGGCCCCTACTTTCCCCTTCCGGTTCCACCGGAAGCGCCGCCAGCCCCCAGGCAGAGCCTGGAACTCCGGCCCCGGCCCGGGAACTCGCAGATGCTGGGCCTGGTGTTCGCGGGGGTGGGTGCTCTGGTGATGACCGGCGCGGGCTTCGTGGCCTGGCGCTGGTGGAGAGCGCGGCCCGTGGCTGCTGCGGCCCCTACTGCAGCCCAAGTAGAAGGCACAACTCCCGCCTCTGCCGCCGCCGACCGCGCAGGCCTGGCTCCGTCACCTCCGATAGTGGCGGCGGGCTCGGCAGCGCCTGCCCTTCCGGGCGGATCATCGACACCGGCTCAGACCGATGCGGCCAAACCGACCCTGTCCCAGCTCCAGCAGCAGTTGAAGGAGTTGAAAGAGCGCAATACCCGTGAAGCTGAGCAACTGAAACAGGCCAAGGGTGGCCAGCGGCCGGGCCCCACTCCAGCCTTGGACGTTCCCGGTGCGACGGCCCCTGCAGGGACCCAAATCGATGTGGCGAAGCCACAGCCCGAAATCCCGACGCCCGCCCTCCGACCCTCGCCTCAAGAGGCGGCCCCGCTGGTGCCGCCGCGACTGGTGATGAAATCTGCTCCCATTTTCCCGAGACGGGCCAGGGAGATGCGCTTTGAGCCCGGCAAGGATCATGCAGTTATCTTGCGGGTCCTGGTTGACGAGCAGGGCCAAGCCATGGCGGTGGCCGTGCTGGAGGGCGTCCCCGGCGTCCTTGGGTTCAACGAAGAGGCGGTCGCAGCTGCGAAGCGCTCCATCTACGCCCCTGCCACCCGGGGGGGGCGGCCCCAGCGGGGTTCGCTTGAGCTTACCTACCTGTTCAAGAGGGCGAATTGACGGCTATTTGAGCGCACCCGGCGGGAAATTCGCGAGCATGTCCCTCACGGCCTTGTGAATCTGCTCCAGGGCTTCTTCGGGGTTGTTGAGATTCGTCAGGGCACCTTCCGCGGCGCCCTGCCAGACCAACTGGTTGGAGCGGCTGTCCACGATCTCGAGCATGATGGTGCCCTCGCGGTACTGATGCACCTGGCTGGTGCTGAACCGGGTGCCAACCCCATAGCCCCAGTGGCGGCGACCCCAGCCATAGCCGCCGCCTACGGTTGTGGTGGTGCGGTACTTCCGGTTCTGGTAGATCGGGTAGTAGGTCACCAGGAAATCCGGTTCGCCTTGCGTCTCCTGCTGGAACCCCTTCGCCTCTAGGACAGCCTGAACCGCCACGCGCACCCGCTTGTCCATGAGGGGGTCGGTGCCGCTGCCTTTGCCCTTGGCCTTCTTGCTGGCGGCGTACCAGTCGAAGGTGTGGTAGCTGGCGTACGTGATGGTCGGATCGTAGTCGGTCTTCACGCTGTAGCTGGAGCAGGCGGAGAACAGCAGCAGCCCCATCAGGACGGCGGCGGTGTAAAAACGGTTCATGGACCCTCCCAGGTTGGTTCAGGCTACCTTCATTCCTATGGACGTGCTTCCCAAGGAAAGGTTGGGTGGTCTTCGATGGGGGGCGGCGCAACCAGGGCCTCGATGCGGCCCTCCCGCCAAGCCATGAAGGCCCCATCAAAGGCCCAGGGCAGGGCAATGCCATTGCCTTCGACCTGGTGGGTGTGGAAGTGGCCGGTGATGAAGACCCGCTCCCCAAGAGCCTGGGCGGCCGACCTAAAGGCCTCCCGGGGGAAGACCAGCTTGTAGGCACGGTTCGTGGTGCGCATCTGGGCTTCAAGCTTGGAGGCCAGGGTGGCGGCTAATTTTCCGGGCATCAGGCGGAAGAGCAGCCACATGGGCCCTGAGCGGGACAGGAGATTCCAGAGCCGGTACTGCCAATCCCGGGCATTGACGAGATCTCCATGCTCGAAGGCCAGGCTCTCGCCCTCCAACGCCCCGCCCACGCCTTCCCCCATCAGATCGAAAAGGGCCGAGTGCCGGTCCAGGAAATACTCCCGGTTGCCCATCCAGAGCCCCACCCACCGCCCGGCGCGCCGCCGCTCCCGGACCCAGGACAGGAAACTGCGCTGGGCGTCGGACAGCATGCCCGGCAAGCCCACCCACACATCAAAGACATCGCCGAGGAACAGCCAATCCGCCTCGGGATGCAGCCGGGTGGCCGCCTGCAAGCCGACCAGCTCCTCACTCCAGTGGGGATCGGCCACCAGGATCAAAAGTCTGGATGGTTCCGGCCTTTTCGCAGAACCTTGCCGCCAACCCCAATCCATCAGATTCCGGGAGGCCAGCCGGCGAAGGGTCATCGCGGTGAGTCCTCCCGCCGTGCCGAGCACCCAGAGGCTCCAGGATCCCCAGCGCATCGGGGTCCCGGCCTGGGCCGCCAGGAAGAAAAACCCAACCAGGCCGGAAGCCCCCAGCGTGAAAAAGATCCTCAGATGCCGGCGGTAGAGCGGCAAATCCCTGCGCCAACGCGCCAGCAGGGGTTCCGCAGCGACGCTGAGGAGGAAGCCCGGGAGCAGGGTCAGCCAGATCTCGGTTCGGGTCATGGCTTCATCCAAACATAGAGGCGGACCGCTCGCCATGGATTCGATCGGCGGGGCGCTATCCTGTGGGTATGCGGATCCGCTTGGCGCTGTTGGTGCTGCTCAACCTCCCGTGCCTCGCCCAAGGCGTCGGCCAGGCCAGGATTCTGCCCGCCTGGCAGGTGGACCCGGACCGGCCGGGCCTGGACCGCGAGGATCTGCGGGAGCAGTGGGACCTGTTCTGGTCCGGTGGTCGGTTGCGACCCGAGGACTTGGATCGCAAGGCCGCCCTGGCGGCCCGGGAAGCGGCCCGGGCCACGGCATCCACCCCCATGGCTCCGACGTTGCTCCCGCGCTTTGAGACCTGGGTGAACCTTGGTCCATTCTCCAATCTGGTGGACGAGGCCTATCCCGATGTGGACAGCGGCCGCGTGACGGGCCTCCTCACCCACCCCTTCGACCCGAAGATCCTCTACCTTGCCACCAGCGGCGGTGGGCTCTTCAAATGCATGAATGCAGACCTGGGCACGGATCAGGACTGGATCTGGCACCCCCTGACGGACGCGTTGCCCTGGGCGAGCAGCGCGGGGACCTTGGCCGTGGGCGCGGTGGCCATGAGTCCGGTGGACCCGGAAGTCATCTACCTGGGCATGGGGGATGCGCACGGCGCCGAGGCCCGGGGTTTTTTCCGCTCAGGGGACGGGGGAACGACCTGGAGCCCAAGCTCGGGTCTGGGGGCCATGACCCGCACCTATTGCATCTTTCCAGTGAATGGAGACGTGGTGCTGGTCGGGGGCAACGATGGTTTGAAACGCAGTGTGGACGGGGGGCGCAGCTTCGCCCCGGTGGCCTTGGGGGGCAACCCGCCGGGCAAGGTCTGGAGCCTGGTGCGCTTCAGCGCGCTGGATCTGGCGTGCAGCCTCCAGGTGGATAGTCCGGCGAGCGTAGGCACCCTCTGGCATTCCCATGATGGGGGAGCCACGTGGACCCAGGCTAGCTTGAGCGGCATCGATCCCATCCGCATCACCCTGGCCACCAGCGCCACGAACAATCAGATCGGCTGGGGCTTGGCGCAGGTCCTGGGGGTGGTGGAGCGGGGTCTGCTGAAGACTGAAGACCAGGGTCGCAGCTGGGCTTTCCACTACGCCATCGAGCAGCCCGGCGGACTCTTCCAGGGCATCGGCGCAGACATGCTCGGCTACGACAGCACCCAGGGTTTCTACAACCAGGGGCTGGCCGTGGATCCCGAGAATGTGAACCGGGTTTTCATCGGCACCACCGCCAGCCTTTATCGCAGTGAGGACGGGGGCCAGAACTGGACCCAGCTCACCCACTGGTACGGGAACCGCCATGTCTATGCCCATGCGGATTTCCACACGTGCACCTGGTCCAAGACCGGGCCGAAGGCCCTCTTTCTCGGCAACGATGGCGGGCTTTGCGTTGTGCGGAATCCGACCCTTCCTGATGCCTCCGTGCCCACCAGCCCCAGCGGGCCCGGGCCCACGGTGCCTAGCCAGGTCGCCTTCATTGACAATCGCCGAAACCGCGGCCTCGCCACCCACCTGGTCTATCGCCTGGGCTCCACCTTGGCGGCCACGCCGCCTTCCGCATCCGACTTCATCACCCTGGGACTCCAGGACAATGGCACCCGGGTGCGGAAGGACGAGGGTGCAGGCCATCGCGTGAGCGGCGCCTACGAGGACCGGGTGGGCGGCGACGGGTTCGGCACCCTGATCCACCCGCTGAACGGGAACCTGATGCTGGGCTCGGTCTACACCTCGATCATTTTCAAGAGCATCGATGGTGGCGCCACACCCTTCAAACAGAGCATCAAGGGGCTCTCGGATGCAGTGGGCAACTCCCCCTTCGTGACGGACCTCGTGGCGGGCGCGGCGGATCCCAGCGGCAATACTGTCTACACGCACTCCTTCGAAACAGTTTGGTTCAGTACTGACTTCGCCGATTCATGGCAGGCCAAACCGATGGCTGGCTTCGATATCAACCGCAACATCCGCGCCGTGGGCGCCGCGCAGACCGACCCCCAGGCCGTGGCCATCGCCGCCAGCGGCACCGTGGATTCGCAGGTGGGCAGCGGCACGGGGTACATCAGCACCGGCGGCGCCTGGCGGCAGTTCGGGACGCTGCCCAACAACGACCGCTTCCTGAGCTACGTCCGTTTCGATACCCGCAGCGCGGCCATCCTCTATATTGCCTCGGTGTCGCCGGATCTGAGCCGCAGCCACCTTTGGAAGAGCATGGACGGGGGCCTCAACTTTGCGCCGCTGGATATTGCCAATGGCTTTCCCTTCGGCATTCCCGTGCATGTGGTCCAGGACGATCCGGCGCGGGCCGGGACACTTTACGCCGGCACGGATTTCGGAGTTTACCGGTCCACCGATGGCGGCGCTGCCTGGGCGCGCTATGGCACCGGATTGCCCTTCGTGGCGGTCCGGGACCTCTACGCGGCCCCGGATGGCAGCTTCCTCCGGGCGGCCACGTTCGGGCGGGGGGTGTGGGAGATCGGGGTCCGCAGCGGGGCGGTGGAAGTGGCGGTGGGCCCGTCGCAGGCGACCATGGCCCCCGGCGGTTCCCGAACCCTCATGGCCGCGGTGCTCGGCGCCGTGGACCAGGGCGTCACCTGGAGCGCGAATGGCGGCAGCCTCGCGCCTCAAGGCAGCCGCGCCGTGCATTATCAGGCGCCCAACGAACCCGGGGTCTACGAACTAAAGGCCACCAGTGCCGCGGACTCCACTAAATTTGCCGTGGCCGCGCTCCATGTGAAGCCGCGGGATCTCAATGGCGACGGGGCCGTGGACGTGCTCGACCTGGCGCTTGCTGCAGCGGCATTCTCAGGGGACGGCAACCTCAGCGCGGACGGCCGCGCGGATTTCGATGGCGACGGGGATGTGGATGAGGATGACCTGGCTGCGCTGCTGGGCGGGATGTAGCCGAATTTCAACCGTGGACTTTCCGCTGCATCGTGAGAAACTGGAAGGTCACGTGTACCCGCAGCTGCGCACGAGGAAACATGCCGCTTTCCCAATACAATCTGCTTTCCAATTGCACCGATGAGCATCTGCGCAGGATTTGCGAGCACCGCAAACTCCCCATCCCCCAGCGCTGGGAAGAAGGGCCCGGGGGCCGTGTGCGCTTGCTGAAGACCATGGCCTTCCATCTGGAAGACCACAAGCAGCTCTCCAACACCCTGGCGGATCTCGAAAGCAAGGACCTGCTCGCCCTCAAGCATCTGGTGGAATCCGGCGTCTTGCCGATCCCCGACTTGGCTGTGCGCCTGGCGGATCTAGGCCTAATCTTCCCCATCGGAGAGGGCTGGTCCGTGGCGGAGCGCGTGGCGGACGCCCTGGCGGACTTCGACGATCATTCCTTGAGCTTCCAGGGCGCTCCTGAAGCCCTGCTCAAGCCGGCGCCGGTCTATGGTTTCTCGTTGGCGCTCACCTCGGTGCTGCTGCGCTGCGTGGCGGGCATCCGCGTCCTGAAAGGTGGCCTGCCCGCCAAGAAGGATCTTACCCAGCTCCTCTCCCACAACGTCTTTCTCCAAGAGGACCAGGACGCCACGCTGCTCTTCACGCTGCTGCATCGACTGGGCCTGCTGTGGAGCCGCGAGGGCCGGGTGGATACCCTGCTGCCGGCGGTGCTGGCCCACCCACCGCGCTGGGTGGCGGAGCGGGCCTTCGCGAGCCTGCTTGAACACGATCTCAAATCCTGGGACATGCCCCCGGCGGAAGACCGCCGGTTCCTCATGCAGCATCTTCTGGAACGCCGTGGCCAAGTGCTGGCCATCCAGCCCTTTCTGGCCTTCTTGAAGACGCTCCACCCCTTGGACGAGAGCCGCACCCGCACGGCTTTCCTGCCTTTTCTCGGACGCATGGGCCTCATTGCCCTGGATGGGACCCGCGAGCATCTGGGCCTGACAGCCCATGGCGAGGCCTTGGCCCAGGAATATCTGTTGCGGGACCTGCGGGGCACCGAGGCCCACTGGGGGCCCCTCATGACCGAGCCGCCCCTGGTGCTGCAGCCCACGCTGGAAGGGCTCACGCCCATGTTCCAGAACCCTCATCGCCTCCTGAAACTGGCGCAGTTGGCTGAGGTTGAAGGGCTCGACACCATGGCCACCTTCCGCCTGGGCCCCGACACGCTGGTGCGCGCGCTGGATGCGGGCTTGACCCTCGACGAGATCAAGGCCCGGCTGGGGGACCCTGGCCTCGCCATGCCCTCCACCCTGGTGCAGCTGCTGGAGGACCTCGGCCAGCGCGTGGGCGAGGTCGAAGTGCAGCAGGGCCGGCGCCTGGTGCGGGCCCGCACCGCGCACCTGGCGGAGGAATTGCGGCTGCGTCCGGAACTCGCGCCCCTCAAGCTCTCGCCCATCTCCGACACGGTCATGGAAGTACAGGGCAACGGCAACGCCTTCGCACTGCTCAAGGCGGCGGGCTACCTGCCCAAGCCGGGCCGCTTCCTGCCGGTGAGCCTCGACGAGGAGGAGGATCTGTACTTGTGGTCCATGGCCTGCCTCGCCTTTGTAGACGAGAAGGGTATGAACCACCACCTGGAGCCGGTGCGCCAGATGGTGCGCACCGCCTTGCAGAAGCTCCACGACGAGGAGCCGAACCTCTTCCAGGAAGTGCAGAAGCGAGTCCCCATGCTCCACTTGGGCGGGGGCAACCAGGCCGCCGAGGAAATGCAGCTCATCTTGGAGTACGCCGCGGGCCACAACCTGATGGTGGAACTCACCTACCTGCCGCCAGCCGCCCACCGCACGCAATTGCGCCGGGTCACGCCCCGCACGGTCGAAGGCGACCATCTGCAGGCCTTTTGCCACCTGCATCAGGAAGAGATGGCTTTCCGCCTCACCCGCATCCAGGGCGCGCGCCTGCTGAACGAGCGCGGCTGGAGCCCGGGCCACGCCCAGGCGGGCTGATTCCTGTGCAAAGCCGGCAGAAAAAGGCCCCGCTCCGCGGGGCCCTTCATCCGCCCTTCCCAAGGCAGTCCTTCCAGAGTGGGTGCTACGGGGCTACTGAGCCTTGACCCGTTCGCCGACGGGCGGCGGCAGGGAGAGGGTCTGTTTCACTTCAATCACGGGGTACTCCGAAGCACGGCCCGGTTTGGAGGGCGTGAACGTGGTGGTGCCCGTGGCCCGGTGGCCTTTGTTGGAGGCCAGCCTTGGGCTGGGGTCCACGGGTGTGGAATCCTCGGGCTTGATGACGGGTTTGACCGGGGCCTTCCCATTGGCGGCCCGGCCTTCGCGGTCCCGGGCGATCCCCGCTTGGGAGGACTGCTCAGCACGCTCGACCTTGGTCTTTTCCGCCGCCGCCGCGGCGGCCAGCACATCGGCCTTCTGCTTCTGCTGGATGCCCCAGACGCCCAGGCCCGAAACCAGCAGTGCCACGGGAAGACCGGCGGCCATCAGCATCCATAAGGGACGGCGGCGGGCGGTGTTGCGGCGGCGAAGGGACTCGGCCCTAAGGTTCTCCGCGAGTTTGACCATGTCCGGAGTGGGCGTGGCCTCGAAAAAATTCGATTCGAAGCTGCTGATGGGCAGGCCCACGAGACCTCTCAATTCAGCTCTCAACTCGCGATCTTCGGCGGATTCGTCTTGGCGGGCGGGATCAAGCCAGGGCATGGATGCCTCCGGGGTTCAGTTGGTCTTTAAGCTGGGCCTTGGCCCGATGGATCCGGGTCTTCACCGTGGCTTCGGGGATGCTGAGGATGTCGGAAATCTCACGAATGGAGAGGCCTTCCACCACGAACAGCCAGAGGGCTTCCCGAAAGGTGGGGGACAGGGTGCGCATCCGTTCACGGATCTCCCGGTTCAGGAGCTGGTCTTCGGCATCGGCCGGCCGGCCGGGCTCCATGACCACTTCCAGGCTCAAGTTCTGGTTCTTCATGGGGCGGCGTTCGGTGAGGGCCAGGGTCCGCACGGTGCCGTAGAGGAAGGCCGTAGGGTGTTCCACAGCCACTTCCCGCTGCATCAGGATGACGAAAGCCTCCTGGGCGATGTCCTCGGGGTAGGTGGCTCCAAAGCGGCGGCCATAATTCACCAGCCGCGGGTACAACTCGGCGAAGGCGCCATAAAAGTCTGTGGATGTCCCAAAAGGCGTATTTTCAGCCAGATGGCCTCTCGGTTTGAGCTGTTCGATGGGGCTTTGCATGCGTCGCTCCGAGGCTTAGATGCCCAGGATGGGGCTGAGGTTCCCGCGGAAGACATTCCACAGGGCCCAGTTGGATAGTCTAGTGGGATGGAGAAGCGCCCGCACGAACATCCCTTCCAGGCCTGGGCCGACACGCTGCAGGATCTGGGGGTGATGGGCTTGGTGCGCGAAACCCTGACGCTTCCAGCTCTGCCGGCCCTTCCCGTCCACGTGCGACCAACCGAGCCCTCCCTGCATCCCGTGGCCTCCCGGGCCACCAGCCAGCCGCGACCGCCCCTGGTCCAGGTGCCCGTGACGGCGGCGTTAGGAAGTGCCTACGTCATCCCTGACCAGCCCGGTGCCCGCCCTTCGGCTGAAACCGTGGCAGGGGCAGTGAACCTGGCTGATCTCGAGGGCTGCATCCAGGGCTGCCTGGCCTGCCCGTTGGGCCCGGGGCGCTTCCGCTTTGTCTTCGGCGAGGGAAATCCCAAGGCCCGCCTTATGTTCATCGGTGAAGGGCCCGGCAAGGACGAGGACCAGCAGGGGCTGCCCTTCGTGGGCAAAGCCGGGGAACTCTTGGACAAGATGATCGGCGCCATCGGGCTCACGCGCGAGCAGGTCTACATCGCCAACGTGGTGAAGTGCCGCCCGCCGGACAACCGCACCCCCACTTCCCAGGAGGCCCAGGCCTGCCTGGGCTACCTCCGGCGCCAGATCGAGCTCATCGACCCGGCCGTCATCGTGACCCTGGGGGCCACGCCGCTGCGCGAGCTATTGGGTGTGGCCACAGGGATCACCAAGGTGCGCGGCACTTGGCAGAACCTGGTCGCCCACCGCTCCATCCCGGTCATGCCCACCTTCCATCCCGCCTATGTGCTGCGTCAATACACCGACGACGTGCGCCGCGCGGTCTGGGCGGACCTGAAGGCCGCCAAGGCCTGGGTGGATGAACACCCCTGAGTACGGGGCCCTCAGACCCTTCCTGCCCTAGGGACGAATAGGAAATTTGGGAACGACGGCTTAAGCTGGAGCACGAGGAATCTCCATGCGCCTGTTCAGTTTCATCATGGTGGTGCTCATCAGCGCGGTGCTGGTGCTGCTGGCTAACCTGTACGTCAGCAACTACGCCCTGTTCAATCGCGAGGTGCTGATCTACGGCGACACGCAGATGCGGGTTTGGGCCTTCACGCTGGTGGTCCTGGCGGTGGGCTTCCTCATCAACCTGTTCTACAACGGCTACGCGGCGCTGCGGGACATGGTCAAAGGCCTGAATGCCTCCGCCGCCACCCGCATGGGCCGCCGCCTCTCCAGCCGTCTGACGGATGCCCGCGCGCTCATCGCCCACGGCCTCCTGGCCAAAGCCAAGGTCATGCTCGAGGAGATGTACGCGGACCATCCGGAGCACGTGGGCACGGCGATGCTCTATGGCGAAGTGATGCTGAAGAGCGGCGACGGTGAGGCGGCGGCGAAGCACTTCGAGAAGTACTGTCTGAAGCACCCCGACCACGTGGAAGCCCGCTACCAGTTGGCCGAGGCCCTACTCGCTTCCCGCAATTCCGACGGCGCCGCGGGCGTCCTGAAGAAGATCATCTCCGATGCGCCCAAGCAGGCGCTCCGGGCCTTGCGCCGCCTGCGCGCCCTCCACACCGAAGCCCAGCGCTGGGAAGAGGCCATGGAGATCCACAAGAAACTGGTTGCCCATTTTCCCAATGAGCTGAGCGCCGGCGAAAAGGCCCAAGGCACCGCGCTGGCCTACCAGGTGGGACTGCTCAAGGTGGACGCTGACCAGTACAAGGATGCCGCCCAGGCCTTCCAGCAGGTGGTGAAGGACGATCCCAGCTTCATCCCCGCCTACCTCTCGCTGGGGCGCTGCCGCATCCTCCAGGACCAGGAGGACCAGGGCCTGGAGATCTGGGTGGAAGGCTTCCGGAGCACCGGCGAAGGTGCCTTCCTGCAGGAGATCGAGGACTACTTCATCCAGAGCGGGCGGCCCGAGGAGGGACTTGCGGTCCTGCGCCGCATCGCCGCCACCAGCGAGCACGCGGTGCTGGCGAAATTCTTCCTGGGCAAGATGCTCTACCGTCTGGAAATCCTGGACGAGGCCCTGGAACAGTTCCTCGAGGTGCGCAGCCAGGTGGTCTACTCGCCCATCCTGTACTTCTTCATGGCCAAGATCCACAGCCGGCGGGCCCGCCTGGACGCGGCGCTGAACGAATACCGTCAGCTGCTGCGGAACCTCGGCGTGCTGAAGCTGCGCTTCGAGTGCGGCGTCTGCGGCCACCGCACCACCGACTACGCCGACCGCTGCGAACACTGCGGCTCCTGGAACAGCAGCCACTTCCTCTTCAAGGAAAATGAGATCCCCGAGCTGCCCCTGCGCGGCGAAAGCGGGCAGTGGATCACGATGGGGTAGGCCCTAGGCGGCGAGTGATGGGCCGATCCTCCACATTCCATAGCCCATAGCCTGCAGACCAACCTCCCTCAGCCCCGAAGCAACGCCCTCAACCGCGGGAAGACGGCCTCGATTTCCGCCAGCGAGACCGCGCCCACCGAGAGGCGGAACCAACCGCTCTCGTCGCGCAATCCGAAGGCTTGGAAGGGCACGATGGCCAGCCCGGCGTGCTCCAGCAGGAGGCGCCGGATATCTTCGTTGGTGCGAAGCCCGCGGCCCTGGATGGTGCGGCCCGCCAGATTGAAGCGCGCGGACAGGTAGATGGCGCCCTGGGGGGCGATGGCCTCCAGGGGGAATCCATCGGCTTTGAGGGCGGAGAAGCCCGCATGGAGGGCCTCCAGGCGCTTCTGCACCTGAGCTTTCATTCCCGACTGGTAGGTGCGGATGGTGTCCGGGGAATCCAGCAGTTCCGCCGTGGCGATCTGTTCGGCCTTGGGGGCCCAGGCGCCCACGTGCCCGAGGATGTCCGCCATGCGGGCCCGCACCCCCGGCGGCATCAACCCCCAGCCCACGCGGAGGCCCGTGGCACAGAAGGCCTTGCTGAGGGCGTCCAGCAGCAGCGTGTAGGGGGCCGCTTCGGGCACCAGGCCCACTGGGGTGACGTGTTTGGCTGCGCCGAAAGTGAGGGCCCAGTAAACCTGGTCGTACAGGAGGTAAAGGGTCCGCGCGCCTGCCTTCCTGCGGCGCTGGTTCTCCTCCACGACCGCGGTGGCGATGCCCCGAAGCAGGCCTTCGTCGATGACCGTGCCGGTGGGATTGAGGGGCGAGTTCAGGCAGATCAGCCGGGCGGTGGCGAGGTGCGGCCGCAGGGCATCCAAGGTGGGGAAGAAATTGGAACCCGCGTCCACCGCCAACTCCACGGCCCTTGCACCGCTGAGGTAGGCGTAGTGGTTGTTGTTCCAGGTGGGCACCGGGTACACCACCGTGTCGCCGGGATCCAGCAGCGTGCGGTAGGCGCCGTAGAGCAGGGGCCGCGCGCCGCCGGTGACGAGCACGGCTTCGACGGGGTAGATCAGGCCCAGTTCGCGCTCATAGAAGCGCACCACCGCTTCACGCAGCGCCAGCACGCCATCCGAGGGCGGATAGTTCGTGTGGCCCGCCTCCAAGGCCCGGCGCGTGCCTTCCAGCAGCTCGGCGGGGATGGGAAAGTAGGCCGGGTCGAAATCGCCCACCGTGAGGTTGCAGATCTCCAGGCCCGCCGCTCTGAGCTCTCGGATTTGCTGCGCGATCTTGAGGATCTCGGAACCCACCACGCCCGAGGCCAGCGCGGAGAGCTCGGAACCTGAAGCGAGGAGGGGGCGGAGGTCCTGGGCCATGCACCAGTCTATCGAAGGGCCCTTCGGTTGCCGATGGCCGGTTTTCAATCAACCTTGGGCCAGCGCACCGTGTAGATCATCCGCTCCAGCGCCCTGGAAAAGGGGGTCCAGGAATTCTCCCCGGCCTCCCGGATGCCGCGGAACATGGCTTCCAGCTTGCCGTCCAGATCATCCAGGTAATGGACCAGCAGGGCCTCAGGAGTCTTGGGCAGCACGGGACTGCCGAATTCCAGCCGACCATGGTGGCTCAGGACGATGTGCAGCAGCTGCAGTCTCAACTCCTCGGGGAAGCCGGGAATGGCCAAGGCTTCGCGGTTGATCCACTCGCATTCCATGGAGATGTGGCCGATAAGGTTGCCCACGTCCGTGTAGCCGAAACTGCGCTGGTAGCTCAGTTCGGCAGTCTTGCCCACATCGTGCAGGAATACGCCCGCCACCACGAGGTCCCGGTTCATGGCCGCGTAGTGGCCGCAGGCCCGGTCGGCCATGGCGAGGATGGAAAGGGTGTGCTCCAACAGACCGCCCAGGTAGGCGTGGTGCATGCTTTTAGCGGCGGGGGCCAGGGCAAAAGCCGCGCGCAGAGTTTCGTTTTTCACAAAGAGCGCTTCGAGCAGCTGCCGGATCCAGGGATCGCGGAGGGAGGCGATGATGCCGTCCATTTCGGCGAGCATTTCAGGTACGGGCCGCTGGCTCACCGGGAAGAAGCGGGCGAAGTCGCCCACTTCGGAATCCGCCGCGAAGCGCACTTTGTCGAGCTTGATCTGGCTACGGCCGTTGTAGCTGGAGAGGGTCCCCTTCACCCAAAGAAAGGCATCGGCTTTGATCGGGTCCATGTCGCCTTCGATGGCCTTCACGTCCCACAGGAATCCCTTGAGGTCTCCGGACCTATCCGCCAGCTTGAGCTCAAGGTATTCGGAACCCTTCGCGCTGATCTTGAAGGCCGCCTCCTGGGCCAGCAGGAAGCCAGTAAAGGCGTCCCCTTCCTTCAGGATGCGGAGGAGGGGCTGGTCGGTAAGCGAGGGAGTCAAGGCGCCACTCCTGGTAAGGACCGTGGGATTCAGTGGTTGGTCGGCGATTTCGGGAGGGTCGAGAAGGGATCCTCGCCCGCGCTGTCATCCCAGGTGAGCCGCTTTTCTTCGAGCACTTCCACGAAGCTCCACTGGTCATGCTTGGCGGCCGCCCCTTCAGGCAGGGCCAGGACCCGCACCCGGAGCAGGCGGTTGTAGAGCGGGAATTGCAGCTCGTCGCCGGCCTTCACTTCCCAGGCGGCCTTCTTGGGCGCGCCGTTGACGCGCACCATGCCCTCATCGCAAAGCTCCCGGGCGAGTTCCCGACGCTTCACCAGATGGGTCTTCTTCAAGAAAGCATCAAGGCGCACGGCACCATCCTACGCCTGAACATCAGGAATTCATCAACCCTTGAGGATCTGTTCCTTGGGCACCATGAACCGCACGTTGCCGCGGGTCCGGAGATTGTTCAGATACTGCTGGATGGCATTCTGGGCCTTGGGTTCCTGCAGCTTTTCCATGATCTGGGCCTTCACGTCCGCGAAGGGCTTGGCCTCTTCGTTCTCGGACTGGATGAGCTGCACGAGGATGATGTCCTTGTCCGTCTCGATGGGACCAGAAATGCCACCGGCCTTCAGGGAAAGGGCGGCCTGTTCGATGGATGGGCGGAGCAGCCCCTTTTCCATCCAGCCCAGGTCCCCGCCGGTGTCCTTGCTGGGGCTGCTGCTGTAAAGCTTCACCAGTTCTTCAAAGGGCTTGCCGCCCTGGAGTTCCGCCTGGACTTTGGCCAGGGTGGCCCTGGCGGCTTCGCCATCGGCGGGCGTCGCACCTTTCGCCAATACCAGCTCCCGGACGCGGAAGCGCGTGGCGTTCTTGTACTCGTCCTTGTGGTCCAGGTAGTAGGCGCGCAGTTCCTGGTCCTCGATGGCGACCTTCGTGTAGACCTCGGAGCGCAGGACCTCCTGCTGGAGGATCTGCTGCTTGGCGTGCTTCAGGTATTCCGGAAGGCCGATGCCCATGGAACTGCGCAGGGCCTTCTCGAAGTCCGCATCCGTCGCGAAGTTGTTCTGCTTCTTGATGTCCTCTACATAATTCCGGATGTACTCATCGCTGACCCGCTGGGCGAGGCCCAGATCATTGGCCTTGTCCTCCACCAGGAAGCTGTCGATGAGTCCCTGGAGGGTCTTTTCACGCCCCTCCTTCAATTTCTCATCCAGTTCCTTGCCGGAAAACTGGCGGTAGAGCGCCGCGTGCTCCTGCTCCACCGCCTGCTGGAACTGGCGGTGGGTGATGATATGGCCATTGACGATCACCAGGATCTCCTCGCGCACCTCCACAGGCCCAAGAGCCGGACTAGCCGTCGTGGCTAGCACGACCAGGGCAGCCGAGGCGGCTATGGGCATAGCGCAGATGAGCGCGAAGGCGGGCGCGAGGAGGATCCGGGTGCTCTGCATGGGTTCAGCTTAACCGTTCTTCTTGGTAGCCTTGGCCTCGGCCTTTTTGGGCTCGGCCTGCTTGGCGTCAGCCGGCTTGGGAGCCACGGCTGCGGGGGCCTCGGGCTTGGCGCTCGCGGCCTTGGGCTCGCCGTAGAACTCGTAGGGGATGTCCTTCTTGAGCCCGTCCAGGTATTCGTTCCAGACCTTTTCCTGGCGGTCGGGCTGGGCCATCTGGGGGATTTCCTTGGCTACGGCCTCGAAGGGTTTCACGGCGCCCTTGAGGGTCTTGGCGCTGACTTCCACCAGGTGGTAGCCGAACTGGGTCTTCACCGGCTCGCCTACCACATTGAGAGGCTGGGTCCGCACGGCGTCGGCGAATTCCTTAACCATCTGGCTGGGGTCGAAGTTCTCGTAGAGGCCGCCGTTGTCCTTGCTGCCCGGATCATCTGAATAGGCCTTGGCCAGGTCCGCCAGGTTCTTGCCGGCCTTAAGCTCCGCCTGGATCTTGGCGACCTTGGCCTTGGCTTCGCCGTCCAGCAGGCCTTCCTTGTCGTCCGCATTGGCCTTGACCTTCACCAGGATGTGGCGGGCGGAGTAGGTGTCTGCCGTGGTCTGGAACTTGTCCTTGTGGGCGTCGTAATAGGCGTGCAGCTCAGTGTCGTTCATCTCGATCTTCTTCTTGAGTTCCTCGGCGTCCTTGGCCATCAGATCGGTGGCGATGATCTGGTCGGCGGCGAAGGCCATCTTCTTCTTGAAGAGGTCGGTCTGGTCCAGTCCCAGCTTGCGGCCCTTGGCCACCAGGAGGCGAAACTCCACGAAGCTCTTGACGAAGCGCCCACGGGCCTCGGGATTGCCTTCCACTTCCTTGCGCTGCTGCGGGGAAATGCCGTTGAGGCCGATTTCCACATCGGACTGCCGGATCACTTCAGTGCCGACCTTGGCGACGATTTTGTCTTCAGGCATGGCGGGCATGGCGGGCATGGTCGGCTTAGCGGGCTTGGTGGGCATCGCGGCTGCCGGAGCCTTGGCGGGGGTGGTCTGGGCCACAAGGCTCAGGCTGGCGAGGGTGAACAGCGTGCTACGCAGCATAGAGGGGTCCTCAAAAAAGTGAAGTGCCGCAATAGGGGACTTCATGGTTGCAAGTTGGGGTTATAAAAGCTGGGTTATGTTGAAGACGAAGCAGGAATCCAGATTCGACCCAAACGGTCATTCTAACACGGCAAACCCATGAAAGCCCCTGAAATTCCAGGCGATCAGACCCTCCCGGCCCTCCCAAATGCCGCTGTCCAAGGTGAAGTTCCCGCGCCTTGGGAAGAGCGTTTGCAAGCCGCGTCTAGGCAACGGGAGGCCCTGGGTCTGCAACGGTCCATCGCCCCCCCATCGGGCGCGGATGCCTGCTCCAATGACTACCTGGGATTGCGCTGCGACGACCGCCTGATCCAGGCAGGCGCCGAGGCCGCACGGGCTTTCGGAGCCGGGAGCGGGGCGGCGCGGCTGTTGCGGGGGACCAGCCCCCTCCACGATCGACTGGAAGCCGCCCTGGCCGCCTGGAAACACCAGGAATCCTGTCTGCTTTTCAACACCGGCTTCCAGGCCAACGCTACGCTCATTCCTGCCCTGGCCAGTTCCGGCGATGGGGTGTTCTCGGATGCGCTGAACCATGCCTCCCTGGTGGACGGCTGCCGCATGGCCAAGGCGGGCGGTGCCCATGTTGGGATTTATCGCCACCGGGACCTGGCGGACCTGCGCGCACAGATGAGGGCTTGGCGGACTTCCACGAAAGGCCTGGCGCTGGTGGTCACGGACAGCGTGTTCAGCATGGATGGCGACGCGGCGGACCTGCCGGGCCTGCTGGAACTCTGTCGGGAACTGGAGGCCCTGCTTCTGGTGGATGAGGCTCACGCCACGGGCTTGTTGGGCGCCACCGGGGCCGGCCTGGCGGAGCAGCAGGGCGTAGCGGGGGCGGTGCCCCTGGTGATGGGGACACTCGGCAAGGCCCTGGGAGGCTTCGGCGCTTTCGTGGCGGGGCCGCGGCTGCTCCGGGACCATCTCGTCAACACCGCCCGGGGGTTCATCTTCTCGACCGCGCTGCCGCCTTTCGTGCTGGGATCAGCCCTCCAGGCGGTGGCGGTGGCACAAGCCGAGCGCTGGAGGGCCACCCGGGCCCTTGGTTTCGCTGCGGGGTTGCGCCAGGCGCTCAGGCTGCCCATGGAGGATTCGGCCATCGTGCCGGTGATGGTCGGCGACGACCACCGGGCCCTGCGCATGGCTGCGGATCTTCAACGGACGGGTTTCGACGTCCGCGCAGTGCGGCCGCCCACGGTTCCACCGGGCACTTCGCGCTTGCGCATCACCACCGGCGCCCACCTGGAGGCAACCCAGGTGGCAAGGTTGATCCGCTGTCTCCAGGAACTGCCGTGATGGAAGCGTGGCTGGCTGCTCTGCCCTCGCCCCTCTGGGTGTTGGGCACGGATACGGAGGTCGGCAAGACTTGGGTCTCAGAGCGCATCGCCGGGGCCTGGGCCGCATTGGGCCCGGTCACTTACCGCAAGCCGTTCCAAAGCGGGGTGGTCGATGCGAAGGACCCGGCCTCCGACCCGGCCCGGGTGGCAGCGCAGGGTGCTGAGGTGGAATGTTTCGCGTCCTTCCGGGCGCCCCTGTCGCCCCTCGCCGCGGCCGAGCTGGAAGGCCGCAGCCTGGATCTGGTGGCCGCCGCCGCATGGTGCCGTCGCCCTGCGAGGGGCCGGCTGCTGCTGGAAGGGGTGGGGGGGCTCATGGTGCCCTTGACCTCGGAGCGCCACTTCCTGGCCTGGGCCAGCGAGCTTGGGGTGCCCTGCGTTCTGGTGGCCCGGGGTGGGCTGGGCACCCTTAACCATACGCTGCTCAGCTGCGAGGCCCTTATGCTGCGGGGCTGGCGCATCGAGGCGGTGTTGCTCAACTCCGGCGTGGACCGGTCCCGTGAAGCAGCCTTGGCCAACGCGGACGTACTGCGCCGCTTCCTGCCCATGCGGGTGGTCGTGCTGAACCGCGAACAGCCGGACTCCGGAGGAATCTGACCATGGCTTCATCCCTCCCGGAATCCTGGACCGACCGCCTCGACTTGGACCGTGCCCACGTCTGGCACCCCTTCACCCAGATGCTGGACCATGAAAGCGATCCGCCGATCCCGGTCATCGGCGGCGAGGGTTGCGACCTGTTGCTGGCCAATGGGGACCGCGTTCTGGATGGCATCAGCAGCTGGTGGACCTGCTTGCACGGCCATGGGCATCCCAAGCTGATGGCGGCTCTGGAACGCCAGGGCGGCAAGCTGGATCACGTCATCTTCGCGGGGTTCACCCACGAGCCGGCCTTGGAACTGGTGTCGCGGCTGAAGCCCAAATTGCCGCCCAACCTGACCCGCTGCTTCTTCTCGGACAACGGCTCCACCGCCGTGGAAGTGGCCCTCAAAATGGCCTTCCAGGCTCAAGCGCAAAAGGGTCAGGGCCAGCGCACTCGCTTCGGAGCGCTGCACATGGGCTACCACGGAGACACTTTGGGGGCGGTGGGGGTGGGCGAGCTGGACAATTTCATGACCGGTCTGTTCCGGCCTCTGCTGCTGCGCTGTGAGAGAGTGGCGGTGCCCGAGGACCCCCGGTATGAACTGCTGGCTTCACTGGATGGTTGGGACGAGGAGCTGGACGCGGCCAGACAGCGCATCCAGAGTTTTTTCGAGCACCACGGCACGGAATTGGCGGCCTTCATCGCCGAGCCGATGCTGCAGGCGGCCGGCGGCATGCGCATGTGGCCGCCCCAGCTCTTGGTTGAAATAAGAAACCAGTGCGACCGGCACGGCGTCTACCTGATCCTGGACGAAGTCATGACCGGCTTCGGTCGCACTGGCACGTTCTTCGCCCATAGCCAGGCCGGAGTCCAACCGGACCTGCTGTGTCTGTCCAAGGGGCTGTCGGGCGGGGTGCTGGCCCTTTCCCTGACCTGGGCCACCGAGGAGATCTACGGCCGCTTCTGGGCCGAGTACAGCGAAGGCAAGGCCTTCCTGCATGGCCACAGTTTCACCGCCAACCCACTGGCCTGCGCGGTGGCCTGCGCGAGCCTGGCGCTGTTCGAGGAACAGCCGGTAATGGCCGACGCTGCGCGGCTGGGGGCTGCCATGCGGTCGGCGTGGGGGAATTTCGTGGGCCACCCGGCCCTGCGGCGGCCGCGGGTCCTCGGCACCGTGGCTGCCGTCCAGCTGGTGGATCCCGCCACCGGGCAACCCCATCCCCCCGGGGCGCGGTTCGGATGGCGCCTCCATCGCCGGGCCCTGGAAGCCGGACTGCTGGTCCGCCCGATCGGGGATTGCCTATATTTCATGCCGCCCTTGTGCACGCCGCCCGCCCGGGCCGGTGAGGCTGTCGACACCTTGCTGAAACTCCTCCAATAAGCGCCGCTTGCCATGCCTGGGGAAAGTTCCTATCCTCGGGACACTAATTAAGAACCGGCATCCCCATCCATATGGAGCCACCATGGGCCTTCGACGCTTCCACCTCTTCACGCTTGCCGCGCTGACGACGCTCTCCGTGAGCCTTGCCGCTCAAAGCACGGGCGTCACCACCGCCGATCTCCGGGGTTCGGTGCGCACCGCGGCGGGGCTTCCCGTTGCCAAGGCCACCGTGCGGTTGACCCAGGACTCCACCAACCAGACGCGGGTGCTGGCCACCGATGCATCGGGCAATTATTCCTTCCGCCTGCTGCCGCCGGGCTCCTTCACCTTGCAGGTGGAGGCCGCGGGCTATTCCAGCAAACGGGTCAAGGACCTGGTATTGCGCCTGGGCACCACCACGGACTTCAATGTGAATCTGGCGGGGGTCGAAGCCACCGCCACCGTGGAAGTGGTGGGCGAGAACACCATCGTGGATCCCACCCGCACCCAGGTGTCGACGGTCATCGATAACAATCTCATCAACAACCTGCCCATCAACCGCCGCCGCTTCGAGGATTTCAGCCTCACCACCCCCGGCGTGTCCAAGGCCAACAGCCCGGACAACGGCGGTGCCGCCGCGAACTCCGGGCTCACTTTCGCCGGCGTCAACCCCCGTTCCAACAACGTCATGGTGGACGGCCTCGACAACAACGATGCCTCCTCGGGTTCGGTGCGGTCCACCTTCAGCCAGGAGGCCGTGCAGGAATTCCAGGTGGTGGCCAATGGCTTCTCGGCGGAA
>JANXPB010000090.1 GCA_025357545.1 Holophagaceae bacterium | reverse complement strand
TGGCGGAGAGTGGGGGATTCGAACCCCCGAAAGGCTTGCACCTTTACACGCTTTCCAGGCGTGCTCCTTAAACCACTCGGACAACTCTCCAGGTCGTGGCTCCCCTTGGGCACAGGGAATACCGAAGTTAGCATGGGGGCGGAATGGGGCCAAGGACAGGTTTTTGGGGTGACCCGGGTGACTTGGATCACGTCTGGCCTTTTGAATTGGGTCCAGGGCCAGTTTCGGTCACATCTCCTGAGAATCCAGGGTGGCTTGGCGGCATCCTGGTTCGGATGCATGGGCCCGGAACCTTCCCGGGGAGCGGCTGCCTCGCTGATGAGCAGGCTGGGGAGTCACGATGGCCAAATCAGTTTGGAAGACCCAGTACGAAACGGGCATTCCGATCATCGATGAACAGCACAAGCGACTATTCGGGGCGCTGGACCAGGTTCAAGGTGCAGTGCTCGACGGAAGCACTCGGGCGGAGATCCGGGGTCTGCTCCAGGCCCTGGTGGCAGACACGCGGGAACACTTCCAGACCGAGGAGGCGATCATGGCCCACCACGGCTTTCCGGATCTGTTGACCCATATCCGCGAACACGAGCTGTTGATGGAAAAGCTCGACGAGCTGGGCCAGCGGTTCGAAGAGAGCCATGATTCCATGGCCTTGCTGGTGCCCACCTTCATGGGGGGATGGCTGCGCCACCACATCAGCGAAGGGGACTTCCGCTACGCCCAGTACATGAAGTCCGGCCAGGTAGCGGCGGGCTCGGCGGACCTCTTGCTGGCGCTCTGGGACCAGGGCGCCATCACGTTCCTGTGATCGGGGAAGTGATGGTCTGAGCTGGGTTCAAACTACTGAAGGCAGTCAACTCAGGGCGGTATCGGCGACCGGGGGATTGGTCGGACGCGAGAGAGACCTTGCCTCTGGGGCAAGGCTCAATAGAATTAGGACCGTATACCTCTGAAATCAACCCAGGCCGACCGGAAGTGCTTTTCGGCCTCAGTGATGATCCCCAGGCACCGTGTCCAAACCCGCTGCCAATGCTTCGAGCCCTTCCCGGGAACAGACCCTTCGGGAACTTCTGGAGCTGAAGCTGGCCCTGGATGAGAGTGCCATTGTGGCCACCACGGACGCCCAAGGGATCATCACTGCCGTCAACGACCGCTTCTGCCGGATCTCCCGGTACAGCCGAGAGGAGTTACTGGGCCGGAACCATCGGATCATCAACAGTGGCCACCATCCGAAAGAGTTCTTCCAGGACTTGTGGCAGACCATTTCAAGCGGGAAGGTCTGGCGCGGTGAGATCAAGAACCGTGCGAAGGATGACTCCGTCTACTGGGTGGGCACGACCATCGTCCCTTTTCTGGACGAGGTGGGGCGTCCCTGGCAGTACATGGCCATCCGCTTTGAGATCACGGACCGGAAGCGTGCCGAGGAGGAGTTGAGGGCGAAGCAGACCGAGCTGGCAGATCGGGCGGAGGCGCTGGCGCGCTCCAACGCCGATCTGGAGCAGTTCGCCTATGTGGCGAGCCATGATCTGCAGGAACCCCTGAGGATGGTGTCGAGCTTCACCCAGCTCCTGGCGAAGCGCTACAAAGGCCGGTTGGATGCGGATGCGGACGAATTCATCCGATATGCCGATGAGGGCGCCCAGACCATGCAGGCGATGATCCGCGACCTCCTGGCCTACGCCCGGCTCGACGCTGCTGTTCCAAGTCGGTTCCCGTTGCCCCTGGACGCGGCCCTGGACGGCGCCTTGCTGATCCTCCATGTGGCCCTGGCGGAAGCAGCCCCGATCTTGCGCCGGAAGCCCTTGCCTGAAGTACCCGGAGATCTGGCCCAGCTGGTCCAGCTCTATCAAAACCTGGTAGGCAATGCGTTGAAATTCCGGCGAACCGACCAGGTGTTGGAGATCGAGTTCGGCGCGTCGAAGGAGCCGGGGCACTGGCGGTGCTGGGTTAAAGACAACGGCATCGGTTTTGACTCGCGGCACGCCGATCGTATTTTCACGCTCTTCCAGCGTCTCCATGCCCGGGACGCCTTTCCTGGCAGCGGCATCGGCCTGGCCTTCTGTAAGCGCATCTTGGAACGCCACGGCGGCCGGATCTGGGTGCATTCTGCACCCGGCAAGGGTTCCACCTTCTTTTTCACGCTTCCCACGGATCGGAGCCATCCATGAGCCCGTCGAACCCTATCGAGATTCTTGTTGTGGACGACAACCCCGGCGATGTCCGCCTCATTCAGGAGGCCATGAAGGATTCCAAAGTCTCCAGCCGCCTGCACGTCGCCCGGGATGGGGCAGAAGCGCTGGCCTTTCTGTGGCGGGAGGAACCCTACGCCCAAGCACCGCGCCCCCACCTCGTGCTCCTGGATCTCAATATGCCCAGAGTCGGCGGCCTGGAGGTGCTGCGGACCATCAAGGGCTCGCCGGAGCTGCGGATGATCCCCACGGTGATCCTCACCTCCAGCAGGGGGGAAAAAGATATTCAGGGCTGCTACGACGCCCAGGCCAACGCGTACCTGGTGAAGCCCACGGATCTGGCATCCTTCTCTGGCCTGCTCTCCTCCATCGAGGCCTTCTGGCTCACCCTTGCGACGCTTCCTGCAGGATGAGCCAGCCTCCGCCTGGGGATGGGGGCATGGTTCCGCGGGGATCTTTTCCACCGCTCCATCTGAAAGACTCCACCTAGACCAGATTTCCCCATGGCACCAACGCGGTTGTGATGTCAGTCCTTCTCTGCCGCCCTTAAACTATCTTCGATCCATTCCCCGAGCCAGGAGTCCACGCTATGTCACCCGCCGCCCCCATGCCGCTCAATATCGGCAACACCGCGTTCATGCTTCTATGCGCGAGCCTGGTGATGCTCATGACCCCAGGCCTTGCCTTCTTCTATGGCGGTCTAGTGGGCCGGAAAAACGTGCTCACCATCATGACCCAGAGCTTCGTGAGCCTGGGCTGGACCACCGTCCTTTGGTTCGCTTTCGGCTACTCCATGTGCTTCGGCCCCACCTGGCACGGCATCATCGGCGACCCGACCCACTACGCCTTCCTCAAAGGCATCACTCTCGGCACCATGTTCACGGGCAACGACGCGGGCATCCCGCTCATCGTGCACGTGGCCTACCAGATGATGTTCGCCATCATCACGCCGGCCCTCATCACTGGCGCCTTCACCAATCGCGTGACCTTCAAGGCCTATTTCCTGTTCCTCACGGGCTGGCTGATCTTCGTCTACTTCCCCTTCGTCCACATGGTCTGGAGCCCCGAGGGCATCCTGGCCAAATGGGGCGTCCTGGACTTCGCCGGGGGCATCGTGGTGCACAACACCGCGGGTCTCGCGGCCCTGGCCTCCATCCTCTACGTAGGCCGGCGCAAGGTGGTGGAAAACCTGCCTCACAACGTGCCGCTCATCGCCCTGGGAACTGGGCTCCTCTGGTTCGGCTGGTACGGGTTCAATGCGGGTTCGGAGCTGCGGGTGGACGCCATCACCGCTTCGGCCTTCCTCAACACCGACGTGGCCGCCTCCTTCGCCGCCATGACCTGGCTGCTGGTGGAATGGATGAACGGCCGCCAGCCCAAATTCGTGGGCCTGCTCACCGGAGCCGTGGCCGGCCTGGCCACCATCACCCCCGCCGCGGGCTACGTGTCCTTGGGCACCGCCGCGCTCATCGGCATCCTGTCCGGCGTCATCTGCTATTACGCCGTGGCCCTCAAGAACAAGCTGAAGTGGGACGACGCTCTGGATGTCTGGGGCGTGCATGGCGTGGGCGGCTTCATCGGCGTGATCTTCCTGGGGATCTTCGCCTCCAAGGCCTGGAATCCGGCGGGCGCCGACGGCCTCCTGCTGGGCGGCGTGGGCTTCTTCGGCAAGCAGTGCGCGGCGGTGGCCATCTCCTCGGTGTGGGCCTTCGGCTTCACCTACGGCATGCTCTGGCTCATCGACCGCATCACCCCGGTGCGGGTGGATATTGTGGCCGAAGAGAAAGGGCTGGATGCTGAGCTCCACGGCGAAGAAGCCTATCCCCAGGGCCTCTGAAACCCATGGCCTCAGGACTTCCGGGCTGGACCCAGGACCTGGGGAGGAATCCTTGAACCCAGAGACCGGCACCATGCACCGTTGCTTTGTCACCGCCCTGCTGGGGCTGGCCCTGACCGGAGCGGCTGTCGCCCAGATACCGGAAACCGTGGCAACCAGTCACCAAGCAGATCAATCCGGTCTGCCCAAGTCCGCTCACTCCTTCACGGCGAATATCGGCATCGCCAGCCAGTACGTGTTCCGGGGTCTCACCCAGACCAATGGCAAGCCAGCGGTGCAAGGCGGATTGGATTATGCCCATGCCAGCGGATTCTATTTGGGGACCTGGCTGTCGAACTCGTCCTGGTTCACGGATCAGAATGCTGGCATCGCCTCCGCTCCAGTGTCGCTGTCGTCCCCGGGCCGCGCGGGCGCGCCCTACGTCACCAACCGGAGCAACCGCGCGAACCTGGAATGGGACTTCTACGGCGGGTACAAGCACACCTTCGCCACGGACTGGAGCTACGATGTGGGGCTCTTCGAGGTCTACTATCCCGGGGTCTACGACAACCTGGGCCCCTACCGCCAGCCCAACACCACCGAAGCCTACGCGCAGCTTGGCTATCGTTGGCTTTCCTTCAAATATTCGAAGGCCATCAGCACCCACTTTTTCGGTATCAACGAGTCGAAGGGAACGAGCTATGCCGATCTGTCCGCGGTGTTCCCCATCCAGGACACCGGATTCAAGCTCCTGGCCCACGTGGGACGGCAGATCTACCCAGGCAACCCCAACACCGGCTATTGGGGAGCCTCCGGAGGCGACAATTCCTTTTTCACCTACTCGGACGTCAGGCTGGGCTTGACCTTCGAGCGGTGGGGCTGCACCTTCGGCGCGGCCTGGACCTATGCCGATTCAAGGCGAGCCGCCCCCGACGGTGAGACCACCGCGTACTTGAATGCGTTCGGGAAGAACATCGGGCGGAGCCGAGTTGCCATCCTGGTGACAAGGAATTTCTAACTGACGCAAGGGTCTGTCGGGTTGGTTGCTTGGGAACCCACGGCCAAGTCTACCAAACCTTCACGCGCTCCCTGGGGGCGAGGTACAGAATTTGGCCGGGCCGCACCTGGAAGGCCGCGTACCAGGCGTCCTGGTTGCGCACGGTGAAGGTGCGGTACTCGGCGGGAGCATGGCCATCGGTGAGCACCTGCTGGCGCAGGGAGGGTTCCAGGCTCTTCTCCCGCCAACTCTGGCCGAAGCTGAGGAAGAACTGCTGGTCGCCGGTGAACCCCTGGACCCTCGGGGCCGCCTTGCTGTGCAGCGAGAGGTGGTAGGCGTCCAGCGCGGCAGCTAGGCCCGCCACGTCCGCGATGTTCTCGCCCAGGGTCTGCTTGCCGTTGATGGCGATGTCGGCAAAGGGATGGTAGCCGTCGTACTGCTGGATGAGCTGGGTGGCGGAGGCCTGGAAGTGCTTGAAGTCTTCGGGCGTCCACCAGTTGTTAAGCTTGCCGCTGGCATCGAAGAGGGCGCCTTCGTTATCGAAGCTGTGGCTGATCTCGTGGCCGATGACCGCGCCGATGGCGCCGTAGTCCATAGCCAGGGGCCGGTGGGCGTCGAAGTAGGGTGGCTGCAGGATGGCGGCCGGAAAGTTCAACGCATTCATGACCGGCAGGTTCACGGCGTTCACCGTCTGGGAGGTCATCACCCATTCAGTGCGGTCGATGGGCTGGCCAAGCTTGCGCAGGTTGCGCTGGAGTTCGAACAGCTCGGCTCGTTCGGCGTTGCCCAAGGCATCGCCCGCCACAACTTTGAGCCCCGAATAATTGCGCCAGCGGTCCGGGTAGCCCACGCCGACCTTGAGCGTCGCCAGCTTGGCTTTGGCTTTGGCCTTCGTTTCAGGGGCCATCCAGTCCAGATGGTCGATACGCTGGCCGAAGGCCACCACGATGTTGGCCACCATGGCTTCAGCCCGGGCCTTTTCGGCGGGCGGGAAGTAGCGCTGCACGTACTGCTTGCCCACCACTTCGCCCAGGGCGCCATTGGTGGCGGCCACGCCCCGCTTCCAACGGTCCCGCAACTGGAGTGCGCCCCGCAGTTCTTTGCCATAGAAGGCGAAGGATTGTTCTTCAAAGGCCTTGGGCAGGAAGGCCGACCTGTGCTGGAGGGCGTGGAAGGTCAGGTACACCTTCCAAACTTCTAAAGGCTGATCCCCTGCAAGCGCGGAGATGCCAATGAGGGCGCTGGGCTGCCACACGACGAACTCCGAAGGCTGGTCCAGGCCCGCCGCGCCGAAGTAGGCCCCCCAATCCAGGCCGGGGGCCTTCACGTCGAAATCCTTCCGCGCCCAATGGTTGTTTCCCTTCAGAACTTCGCCGGAATCCTCGCGGCTCCAATGGGCCTGGGCGATGCGGGTTTCCAGTTGGAGGATAGCCGCGGCCTTGGAGGCGGCGTCAGCGATCCCCGCCAGCTTCAGCATGGCGGCCACGTGGGCCTGGTACTTGGCGCGCAGGGCAACCATGCGCGGCGCAGCATCCAGGTAGTAGCTGCGGTCGGGCATTCCCAGGCCGCCCTGGAGCAGGAAGGGGGCGTAACGGGTGGGCGTGTCCAAATCCTGGGCCACCCAAAGGCCCAGCAGGTTCGCGGTGTAGTAGTTGGTGGCGTTGAGCACATCCACGTCCGCCCGCAAGGTGGAGCCCAGGACGGCAGCCAGGCTCTTGCGGTCGTGGATGGCATTGATGCGGTCGAGGGTTGGTTGCAGGGGACGCAGGCCAAGGGCTTCGATGGCCGCTGCATCCATGAAGCTCGTGTAGTAGTCGCCAATCTTGCGAAGGTCAGAACCCGCGGGGGCCTTGCTCTGGGTGGCCGCCTGAATCAGCGCGGCGGTGCGTTTGTCCGTGAGGTCCGCCACCATGGCGCCCACGCCAAAGGAGCTGCGATCAGGAGGAATGGGCGTCTGCTTCAGCCAGGTGCCGTTGGCGTGGGCGAAGAAGTTGTCCCCCGGGGCCACGGAAAGGTCCATGCCCGCGAGATCGAGGCCGTTGGACTTTGCGGCTGCGCGCGGCGAAGGCTTGGGCTTCGCGTTGATTTGGGGAGTGGATGTGAAGGCCAGGCTGGAGGCGACGAGGCCAAGGGAAAGCGAATGGATGAAGCTTGGGTTGGGCGTCATGGATTTCCTCGGGAGGGGCTCTAGATTGAGGCACCTTGGGGGCGTTGCCAAGGTGGGTATGGGGCAATCAAGTGCGGAATCGAAGGGGCAGGGCGGGGAACTGCAGTTGCGGTTATCAATTTGATTACTGCGGCATAGCCCTGAATGGAGAGATTTCTTAGTGGCAAGCCAAAAACGGAAACTAGGTGGACTGCGACTCGTCCAGGCCTTTGGGATTCACTTCGCACTGCGTTCCGCGTCATCGGCTGCGGGCGGACATCCGCCTTCGGCGGACCGGCTCGGACGCTCTCGCGTCCTCGCCTTACCCTACCCCCGCGTCGCTGCCGTTCGAATCCCTCTCTCTCCGCCGAAAAGCCGCGACACCAGGATGACTGCGACCCACTCGGGCTGTTGGGATTCACTCCGCGCTGCGCGCTGCGTTCCGCGTCATCGGCTGCGGGCGGGCATCCGCCTTCAGCGGACCGGTTCGGACGCTCTCGCGTCCTCGCCTTGCCCTACCCCCGCGTCGCTGCCGTTCGAATCCCTCTCTCTCCGCCGAAAAGCCGC
>JANXPB010000078.1 GCA_025357545.1 Holophagaceae bacterium | reverse complement strand
GTGACTACAACTGGTGGAACTTGTGCTGCTATTGCAACCGGCACCATCACTGTAAACGGATTGGCAACCATAACAAGAACATCTGCTGCTGAACATGACTGGGCTCCCAGGAGGCACGGAGATCCGGAATGTGGGGAGTTCCTTTTTGAATTCATCAGCCCTCGCGGTGGTCTGCAATGGGGGGATGGGATACATCCGCGAAGCCTCTGTGTGGCGGGCTTTCGGGCCCCTACCGGGCCAGGCCGGTAGCCTCATCAGCCTGAGCAGCATCGCCTTCGATCCTAGGGACGACCGGACGCTTTTTATGGGTTCCGTAGCCCTGGATCCCGACGCTCACCATCTGTGGAAGACCCAGAATGGGGGGCTCACCTGGACCGCGGCCGACGGGAATTCAGCCGCATCCAATGGCCTTCCCTTCGGCATCCCGGTGCATCTCGTGCAGGTGGATCGCTTGGATAGCCGGGTGGTTTTCGCAGGCACGGACTTCGGCCTTTACCGGAGCGTTGATGCGGGAGCCACTTGGTCCCGCTATGGGGAGGGCCTGCCCTGGGTGGCGGTGCGGGATCTCTTTGAAGCCGAGGACGGAAGCTTTCTGCGGGTGGCCACCTATGGGCGGGGCGTGTGGGAGTTGCCGCTGGCCTTTTCGGTGCAGAGCCTGCGCGTCAGTCCTGCGACCGTGACCTTGAAAGCGGGCCAGAGCCAAGCTTTCAGCGCATCCGTCACGGGAAGTGGGGAGTTGCTGTCTTTCTCGAACTGGAGATCTACCGGCGGCCGGATCACGTCGCGCGGGATTTTCACCGGCACCCTGCCGGGCCAGTTCAGCGTCATTGCCACGAGCCTGCTGGATCCTTCAAGAAGCGATGCGGCTTCGGTGACGGTCACGGCCCAGCCGGATTTGAATGTGGATGGACGGGTGGACGTGCTGGATCTGGCCGAACTGGCGAAGTCCTTCGGCACCCATCCCGGCAACGCGGGGTACGTCTATCTTTCGGACCAAAATGGTGATGGAGAGATCGACGATTTGGATGTCGGGCTGTGGCTGGGGGCCTTCGGGAACTGAGTCAGGATTACTCGTACCTCAGCGCGTCAATGGGATCGAGTTTGCTGGCTTTGTTGGCGGGGTACATGCCGAAGATGAGGCCGATACCCGCGGGCACCGCGAAGGCTGAAACCACCGCCCAGAGCGGGACTCCGCCCATCTGGCCGAACATGGCCTTGCCTAGCAAGGCACCGACGATGTAGCCCAGCAGGATGCCGATGGCGCCACCGATCACGCACAGGAAGGACGCCTCGATGAGGAACTGCAGAAGAATGTCTTTGCGCTTGGCGCCCACCGCTTTGCGCACGCCGATCTCGCGGGTGCGCTCCGTGACGCTCACCAGCATGATGTTCATGATTCCGATGCCGCCCACCAGCAGCGCGATGGAAACCATGCCACCCGCCACCATGGTGATGGCGTTGGTGATGCCGCCGATGATGTTGGTGATCTGCTTGGCGCTGAAGACCTGGAAGCCCGAAGGCTCCTTGCCTCGCAACCCCTTGATGCGGCGCATGGCATCCGTCACCAAGTCCACGCCATCTTCTACGTTGATTTTGGGATCAATACGGGCCTGGAAGAAGAGTTGGCGCCGCTGGGCGTCCGTCAGCGTCACCCGGCCGGTGCTGATGGGAATGAGCATGAAGGTGTCCGGATCGCTGCCCAGGCCTCCACCCTGTTCCTCCAGCACGCCGATGATCTCTAGGCTGAGATTGGGGGTGTTGAGGGTCCGGCCAATGGGATTGCCTTTGAGGCCGAGCTTATCGAGGACGTGGGGGCCGACGATGGCCACCTTGTTCCCCAGTCTCACGTCCGAAGGCACGAAATTGCGGCCCGCGGCGAGATTGATGCTGTTCAGTTCCAG
>JANXPB010000037.1 GCA_025357545.1 Holophagaceae bacterium | reverse complement strand
TTAGTTTTCGTCCTTGCATAAACTCCTACCAGAAAATCACGTTCAGGATGACGAAGATCACGCTCACGATGCCGGCCCAGAAGATAGGTCGCTCGTAGAGCTTTAAGTGGCCTTCGGAGGGCAGTTCCGTGCAGCCGTACACCAGCCCCACCAGTTCCGAGTCCGGCTTCCTGGCGGTCAAATAGCTGACCGCCACGGTGACCGTCACGCACACGATCCACGACCACAACGCCCGGTACATGTTTTCCGCCATGTCCTTGGCGTGGGGCGAAAGCGCGATGTATTGGATGGCCGAGGGGTCGAGTTTTACCCAAAGCCACATGCCGATGGACGACAGCGTGCCGCACAGCAGGCCCCAGAATCCTCCCGCTGGCGTGGCGCGTTTCCACAACATCCCCAGCACCACGGTTCCGAACAGGGGCGCGATGAAGAAGCTGAAGAGCGCCTGCACGTAATCCATGATGCTGAGGAATTGCATCACCAGATAGGCCGTGCCGATGCTGACCAGGACTCCCACGATGGTGCACCAGCGGCCGACGCTGACGTAGTGCGCGTCGGTGGCGCTCTTCTTGATGAAGGGGCGGTAGATGTCGTAGGTCCAGACCGTGGCGAATGCGCTGACGTTGCCCGCCATGCCCGACATGAATCCGGCGATCAGGGCCGTGATGCCCAAGCCCAGCAGCCCCGGCCCGCAGTAACGGGCCAGCATCAGCGGCAGCACTTCGTTATAACTATGGCCCCCGGTGGCCAGCGCCTGGCCTTCGCCGACCAGATGTTCCGGCAGCAGCGCCAGCCCCAGCAAGCCTGGCAGGATCACGATGAACGGCACGGCCATCTTGAAACTCGCGCCGATGATGGGGGCCATTTTCGCGCTGCGGAGGTCCTTGGCGGCGAGCACACGCTGGACCACCAGGAAGTCCGTGGTCCAGTAGCCGAAGGAGATCACCCATCCCAGCCCCAGCACGATTCCGGTCCAGTGGATGCCCATGGGGTTGTCCTGGAAATTGCCGAGCGTGCTCCACAGGTGGGTGTAGTCGGCGCCGGGGAAGTTGGTCTTGATGCGGGCCACCATGCCGGCCCAGCCGCCGGTTTCGATCAGGCCCAGAATGGAGATCAGGATCGCTCCCAGCCAGATCAGGACGAACTGAAGGACTTCGTTGAAGATGGCGGAGAGCAGGCCGCCCAGGACGACATAGACGGCGACGGTGAGGGACGAAACCCAGATGCTGACGTTGATGTCCCAGCCCAGAACTACTTTCATGACAAGGGCCATGGAGTACATGTTGATGCCGCTCATCAGGACGGTCATGAAGCCGAAGGTGACGGCGGCCAGGGCGCGCGATGGTTCGCCGAAGCGGAGTTGGAGGTAGCCGGGGACGGAGTGGGTTTTCGAGATGTAGTAGAAGGGCATCATGACGATGCCGAGGAAGAGCATGGCGGGGATGGCGCCGATCCAATACCAGTGGGTGGCGAGGATGCCGTATTGGTAGGCGGCGGCGGCCCAGCCCATGAGTTCGAGGGAGCCGAGGTTGGCGGCCAGGAAGCTGAGGCCGGCCACCCACGCCGTCATTTCGCGGCCTGCCAGGAAGAAATCTTCGCCGGTTTTGGTGTAGCTCTTGAGGTAGAGGCCGATGCCGAGGACGGCGATGAAGTAGAGGATGATGATCGCCAGGTCGACGGGGGCCAGGGCGAGGAGGCTGGATTGGAGGAGCAGGGCGGGGAGCATGGGGATTTGGGGTGGCAAGTTCATCATCTTATATCAAATGGGCGCGGGGTGGGGGGCTTTTTAAACTGTCCGATTCTGGGGCTGGTTGTTCCGAAAATAATTCCTCGCGCCACGATTGCTGATTGTTGGCCTTCGCGCTGGGTTCGTTCCACTTTGTTTTGCAATTTTTGATTTGTTGGTTTGTTTTCTTTGACTTGCAGGGGATTGGTCTGAGGGAATTGGCGCCCCGGTGGAGCGGCTTTTCCAGTCTCAGGTTGTGCATTAAGCGACCCGCTCGCATAAGAGTGTGGACCG
>JANXPB010000011.1 GCA_025357545.1 Holophagaceae bacterium | reverse complement strand
GAATAGGCTGCATTGAGGCCCAGGCTGAACCGCCCGGTGTACTTGAACACGTTTAATAGGTAGGTGGTGGTGCCGGAATCGGTGCTGCGGTTGATTCCCGCCTGGAGCTGGAAGGGGTGAAAGACCGTGGTATCGGCGTAGAGCGCCGTGTCCGTGAGGTGCTTCACCCCGCCGTTCAGGGTGTAGTTGGCCTGGCCCCGCAGCGACCAGACACCGAAGCTCCGGCCCAGCAGAAAAGCACCGTTCACGAAATTGCTGTCCTGGCCTTTGCCCGGATAATCCCGCAGCCGGGTCCAGTTCAGGGTGTTGGAGAAGGAGAAGGAGGCCACCGATGTCGATAGGCGGTTGCCCACTCGGTCGTAAGAACCGCCCTGGGCCAGCGCGTCGTGCTGCAGGTCCAATTGATAGCTGCCCCAGGGCCGGCGCAGGTCCGGCAGGGAGCCATAAAGGCTGAGGAGCGTTCGGCTCTGGATGGGCCCGTAGATGGGCCGGAAGATTTCGCTGGCGTAGTCCTTCAGTTCGGCGTGGCTCACTGACAGCGTGCTGCCGCTAGCGAAACCTGTTTCCAGGCCCACCTCCGCGGCGTTGCCAGCGGTGCGGCTGTCGTGGGAGAAGGAGGCCCGGCCGATCACCAGGTCCCAGTAGCCCCGCAGCCCCACCTGGGCATAGGTGTGCTGGTATTCCTTCTGGTCCGTCACGGCAGGGGTCTGGTCGATGCCGATCAGGCCCAAGCTCACGGCGCTGGCCTGAAGCACGAAGCGGTTCGTGAGGCCCACTTCGGCCTCGAAGGCCCCCCGCTTGGGCAAGTAGTGAGGCGAGACGCCCGCCACCCGGTAGCGGAAGTCGCCCTTGGGGGTGCGCAATTCCTTCTGGTTCACCCGCACCACTTCCTCCCGGCGCTCGCCGCCGGGGCCATAGAACACGAGCCGGAAGTCGTTGGGACCGAACTGGATCGGCACGTCCAGGAACTGGTAGCGCCCATCAGGAGTGTTCACCTGGAAGCCAATGAGGCTGCCGTTCTGATACAGCTCCACCTGCCAGCCGGGAGGCAGGTTCCCGATAAAGGTGCGCCGGTCCTGGGAACCCTGGGCCTCCAGGGGGAAATTGCTCACCAGGAAGCCCGGCCCCGCGGCGGTCATGGAGGCCAAGCCCACGCCCGGTACCACCGTGTCGCCGATCTGGAATTCACGCGCATTCAAAGGGCCCAGCAGGCCCCCTTCGGGATCACGCCGGCCCAGGGTCAGGCGTTGGTCATGCAAGCCACCGGGATCCTGAAAATTGGCGTAGCCCTGGGCGCTCATCCAGAGGAAGTCGCCGCCCAGGTAGGTCTGGCTGGCAAGGCGGAAGCGGTTGGTGGGCTTGGCTGTCGGCGTGGTGGGGGTCTCGGGCTGGTAGCGGCCCAGGAGGGTCTGGTCCACCCAGGGCAGATCCACGAACCGGTAAGGCACTTCGATGCGCTGGTAGTCCTTGAAGCGCTTGGCGGGGTCCTCGGGGGTGCGGATGAGGCGGTTCTCCCGGGCCCAGCGATCCTGGATGGGCAGTTGTTCCTTGGCGTTGAGGTCTAGCAGGGCGCCCCGTTCATCGAGCTTCACGTCCACCGGCAGCCACAGCGCCAGCAGCCGCGTGTCCACGTAGATGTCGTCCTCGTGAACCTCTACCTGGGTGCGCGGGTAGGGCAGTTCCTGGCCCCGCAGGCGGGCGGTGGCCTTGGCCGCATCCAGCCGGAAGCTGTTCTGCGGCCGCAGGATGGTGCCCTGGGCCCAGCCCTTGCGCGGGTCCACCTGGATCGCCAGTTCCAGCAGGCGGCAGAGTTCGCCAAGGGGCACCACCATGCCGCCGGGCACCGGGTAGGCTGACAAGCTTTCGCTGAGCACCCGGCCGTTGAGACGCAGCTCAAAGAGCAGCAGTTCCGTGTCGGGGCGGGACACGATGGCAAAGGCAGGCAGCGTGGGCACCACCGCCGCGGGCCCGGCGGCCGCTCCGGCCGCGGAGCCGGCGGCCCCGCCGGCATCCCGGCCGCTGGCGCGCAGCGTCTTCGCCGGCGCGCCCCCGGCGGGTTCCAGCGGGGTTGCGGCTAGGCCCGCCACCGATACCGCCGCCAGCATCCAGGTCACGGAGCGGAGGGGGCGGTGGGAGTTCGAATTCCGCATGGCGTCAGGGCAATTCCAGGTCCGCTTGGACCTCGGGGGTGCGCGCGCCGTCGGGCGTGAAAGCGAGGTGCAGCTTCCCGGCCTTCCAGGGCTGGCCCAGGTAGCTGTTCAGCTCCAGCCGCATGGTGAAGGGCATCGCGGTGTACACCGGCATGGCTCAGCGCACCATGCGGCTGGAGC
>JANXPB010000219.1 GCA_025357545.1 Holophagaceae bacterium | reverse complement strand
CCCGGACGCGCAAATCCAAACTGCGCATCCAGGACGTGCTGGATCTGAAAGATGATGTGGGGGACCGCACCCGCAGCGAGAGCCGCGAGAAGCTCACCTTCGCCGGTGGCGCCAACCGCAGCGATGCCCTGGTGGCCGGCCGCGGCCTGCACTTCAGCTACAGCCCTGAAGGCGATGAGCTACTCGGCGGCCTGGATCTCGTGCTGCAGCGCGGCATGCGCATCGCGCTGCTGGGGCCCAACGGCTGCGGCAAGTCCACCCTGCTGAAGGTGCTCATGGGCGACCTCCAGGCGACGGGTGAGCTCACCCGGCATCCAAAACTTTCCATCTCCGTCATCAGCCAAGGCCGGGGCGAGCTGGACGGGAATGCCTCGGTACTGGACAACCTGGCGGAGCGCGCGGCGGTGGTGCGCATCGGTGGTTCGGACATCCTGGCCCACGTCTACCTGACCCGCTTCGGGTTTCCCGTGGACCAACAGAAGCGTGTGGCCTCGACCCTCAGCGGCGGCGAGCGCAACCGCCTGCTGCTGGCGCGGACCATGCTGCACCCCGTGGATCTGCTGGTGCTGGACGAGCCCACCAACGACCTGGACATCCCCACCTTGCAGAACCTCGAAGAAGCCCTCCAGGACTACCCCGGAACGCTGCTGCTGGTGAGCCACGACCGCTTCTTCCTGGACCAGGTGGCCACCCACACCCTGGCCTGGAACGCAGCAGGATCGCCGCTGTGGGAGTTATACGAGGGCAGCCCTTCCACGGTGAAGCGCCTGCGGGAGCAGCGCGCGGCGGAGGTCGAGTCCCCAAGAGTTGAAGCGGCGAAGAGCACCGCCAGGATTGAATCCGCCAAAGCCCGTAAGCCGGGCCTCAGCCAGAAGGAGCAGCGCCGGTTGACCGAAATCGAGGCGCAGATGGCCGCGCTCCACGAGCGCATCGCCTCGCTGGATGCCCTGCTCGCAGCACCATCGGCCTTTCTCAGCGCCGATGCGCCGGGGCATCAGGCCCTCAAGGAACAGGCAGCGGCCAAGGCCGGGTTGGACGCCTGTGAGCTGGAGTGGATGGCGTTGGAAGAAAAGCTCAGCGAAGCCTGAGCGGCACCTGTCCCATGGGCAGCCTTGCCGGACAGGAGGTGGCCTGATCAGGCCAGCACGGCCTCCAGCTGGTCCACGGCCCAGTCGAGCTGCTCCTTTGTGATGACCAAGGGCGGGGCCAGGCGCAGCGTGTTCACGTGGGTGTCCTTGCAGAGCATTCCGCGGTCCTTGAGGGCATAGCAGTATTTCCGCGCGCCACCGGCCTCGGGCTTGAGTTCCACGCCCGCCCAGAGGCCGATGCAGCGGATCTCCTGAACCTTGTCGGTCTTCATGGTTTCAAGCCGGTGCTTCAAGTGCAGGCCCAGCTCGGCGGTGTGCGCCACCAAGCGCTCGTCCACCAGCACATCCAAGGCCGCGCTCGCCACGGCGCAGGCCAGGGGATTGCCGCCGTAGGTGGAGCCGTGGATGCCGGGTGTGAACACGTCCATGACCGCGTCCGAGGCCAAGAAAGCGCTCACGGGGTAGTAGCCGCCGCTGAGGGCCTTGCCGATGGTGATGCCGTCGGGGCGGATGCCCTCGTGCTCGAACGCGAACAGCTTGCCCGTGCGGCCCAGGCCCGACTGGATCTCGTCCAGCACCAGCAGGATGCGGTGCTGGTCGGCCAGCTGGCGGAGGCCTTTCAGAAAGCCTTGAGGCGGAATCACGACGCCGGCCTCGCCCTGGATGGGCTCCATGAAGATGGCCGCGGTGTTGGGATTGATGGCGGCTGCCACGGCCTTGAGATCACCGTAGGGCACGATGACAAAGCCCGGCGTGAAGGGGCCGAAGCGGCTGGTGCTGTCGGGATCGGTGCTGAAGCCCACGATGGTGGTGGTGCGGCCGTGGAAGTTGCCGTCGGCCACGATGATCTCGGCGTTGCCGTCCTCGATGCCCTTCTTGTCGTAGCCCCACTTGCGCATGGCCTTAAGGGCGGTCTCCACGGCCTCGGCCCCGCTGTTCATCAGCAGCGCCTTGGCGAAGCCCGTGAGCTGGCAGAGCTTTTCCAGCAACGGCGGAAACTGGTCGTTCCGGAAGGCCCGGCTTGTGAGCGCCAGCTGCTTGACCTGGGCGATCATCGCCTCGCCGATGCGCGGATGGTTATGCCCCTGGTTCACGGCCGAATAGGCTGCCAGGAAATCCATGTAGCGCTTGCCATCCACGTCCGTCAGGTAGACGCCCTCGCCCTTCGTGCAGACCACGTCCAGGGGATGGTAATTGTGGGCGCCGTACTTGTTTTCCTGCTCGATCAGTTCGGCGGCGCGGGTGGCGGTGGTGGTCATGGGATTCTCCATGGGGCGGACGGGGGACGGACAGATCGCAGAGCGATAGGAAAGGGGGCGCCTGGCAGATTGCCAGGCGCCCCCTCGGGTTGGACTAGGCGTACGCGTGCTGGGGCTCCGTGGCGGTCGCGGGCTCGAAATGCACCGGCAGGTACTCCGGGAACCACATGGCCCGGCGAACCACTTCCTCCAGGTTCACGAGGATCTCCGGGTCCGCGTGGCCCTCGGCCACCGCGCGGCGGATGACCGCGCAGGCGACGGAGTGCGAGCAATCGCGGATGGTCGCAAGCTGCGGGTACACGGCCGACTCGGCGATGTCCGCCTCGGTCACGTGGGTCGCCAGGGCCCGGGCGGCCTCCAGGAACATGCCATCGCTGATGTGGCGAGCCTTGGAGACGCAGACACCAAGGCCGACGCCCGGGAAAATGAAGGCGTTGTTGCACTGGCCGATGCGGTGCCGAAGGCCCGCGTGCGTGATCGGATCGAAGGGGCTGCCGGTGGCCACGATGGCCCGCCCGTCGGACCAGAGGACCGCCTGCTCGGCGGTGCACTCGCTCTTCGACGTGGGGTTCGAGAGCGGGAAGATGAGCGGCCGCTCGTTCATGGCCGCCATCTTCTTCACGATGGCTTCGCTGAAGTTCCCCGGCGTCGCCGAAACGCCGATGAGGATCGTGGGCTTCGCATTGTCGAGGGTCTCCTCCAGGGAGATCCTCGCCCCATCGGCGACCTGCCAGCCCGCCACTTCGGCGCGGTCCCGGGCGAACTCCTTCTTGAAGCCCTCGAGCCCCGGCCGGTCCGAGACCGCGAGGCCCTTGGTGTCGACGGTCCAGATGCGCTTCCGCGCTTCCTCCACCGGCAGTCCCTCATCCACCAGGGCGCACACGAAGAGTTCGGCGATGCCATGGGCCGAGGCGCCTGCCCCGGCGAAGACCAGGCGCTGGTCGCTCATCTTGCCGCCAGTGAGGCGCATGGCGCCGTAGATGCCGGCCAGAACGACGGCGGCGGTGCCCTGGATGTCATCGTTGAAGGTGGGGAGCTCGTGGCGGAACCTCTCCAGCTGCGTGATGGCGTTCTCCTTCAGGAAGTCCTCCCATTGCAGGAGCACGTTCGGGAAGACCTTCTTGACCGCGGCCACGAAGCGGTCGACGAATTCCTGGTACTCCGCGCCACGGATGCGCTTTTGGCGGAGGCCTACATAGAGCGGGTCGTTCAGCCGCTCCTCGTTGTCGGTGCCCACGTCGAGCATGATCGGCAGGGTCGAGTAGGGCGAGACCCCGGCGCAGCTGGTGTAGAGGCAGAGCTTCCCGATGGGGATGCCCATCCCCCCCGCGCCCTGGTCGCCCAGGCCGAGGATGCGTTCGCCATCCGTCACGACGATCACCGAGGGATCGGCCGTGTGGTAGTTCCGGAGGACCTTCTCGATGCAGTCCTTCTGGTCGTAGCTGATGTAGAGGCCGCGCCCGCGCCGGAAGATATGAGAGAACTTCTGGCAGGCCTCGCCCACCACTGGCGTGTAGACCACTGGCAGCATCTCGTCGATGCGCTCGTGCACCAGCCGGTAGAAGAGCACTTCGTTCCGGTCGTGGAGGCTCGCTAGGTAGATGAACTTCTCGAGGGGCGTGTCCTTCGCGCAGAAAGAAGCGTAGACCCGGGGGAGCTGCTGCTCGATGGTGAAGATGGCGGGCGGCAGGAGGCCGAGGATGCCGAGTTCTTCGCGCTCGCGCGCAGTGAACGCCGTCCCCTTGTTAATGAAGGAGTCCATGAGCAGGCTTTCACCCTTCTTGGGGGTCGAGATGTAGCGCTGCCAGGTTGCTGGGTTGACCTTGATTGAAAAGTCCATACATCCTCCACGGGGTCCCGATCCCGGGTTCACGCGCCCGTCCCGAAGGGTGGTGCCTTTCGTGGAACGGATCGTGGAAGGCCCTTCCTGGATCCGACTTCCACAGTACTGGGGGGCCGCCTTGGCGGCGGACAGGAACGGCCCTTGGTCACATTTTTTCTTCGGGTCGACCAGGGCGGGCGCGCCCTTCGCCGCGAAGGCCAGGGACTCCCCGGAGAGAGCTGGCTCGATGGCCCTAGGGCGGTGGGCCTTAAGGGCCCCATGCCCATCCAGGGTGCGGGGCCGCTTGAGGGGTTGCGATGGACTCACGGCCAAGTCACCCTTCCCACATGATTCTGTCACTTCCCAAGGACACGCTGCCAACCGGGGCTTCCCTTGGGTCCACCCAGGTTCCCGGTTCGAAATCCATCACCAATCGCGCCCTGCTGCTGGCGGCCATGGCGCCGGGCACATCCATCCTGAGGGGCGGCCTGGACGCGGACGATACGCGCTGGATGCGGGAATGCCTGTGGACCCTTGGGATCCCCGTAGTGGCCGAAGCCGGGGCCTGGACCATCTCCGGGGGCCACCAGCCCTCCGCCGCGGCCCCTTTGCACATGGGCGCATCGGGCACCACCCTGCGCTTCCTGCTGCCCTGGCTGGCGCTGTCCATCATCGTCCCCGTGCGCGTGACCGGCGAGGCCCGCCTCTTCGAACGACCCCTGGGTCCGCTGCTGGCGCCGCTCACGAGCTTCGGCGCGAAGTGGCTGCCCGCCAGGGAAGGCGCCTGGCTGCACCCCGCCCACGAGCGCCCGGAACGGTTGGAGGCGACCATCGATGGCAGCCTCAGCAGCCAATTCATTTCGGGCTTGGCCATGGCCGCGGCCAGCCTTCCCCAAGGCGGCCGGTTGCGCTGGGAGCGCCCCGTGGCCAGCGCCAGCTACCTGGAGATCACCCGGCAGTGGCTCGAGGTCTTCGGTTGCTCCAGCGAGTTGAAGGATTCCGAGTGGGAGATTCCCGGAGCCTGCCTGGAACCCGTGGATCTGGTGCTCCCGGGCGACTGGAGCGGAGCCGCGGCCTTCCTGGCGGCGGCAGCGGTAACCGGCCGCAGCATCCACCTGGCCCCCCTCGATCCGAAGGATCCCCAAGGGGACCGGGCCATGGTGGACATCCTGGAGGAGGCCGGCTGCACCACGCGATGGGAAGCGGGCGGACTGAGCCTTTCCGGCCCCCTGCTCCGCGGCATCCAGGCTGATCTCACCCAATGTCCCGACCTGGGCCCAGTGCTGGCGGCCACCTGCGCCCTGGCCCCGGAACCCTCGGTGCTCACTGGGCTCCACACCCTGCCCCACAAGGAATGCGACCGGTTGGACGCCTCGGCGGAACTGGTGCGCTGGCTGGGGGGCGCAGCCGAGGTCATCGAAGACCACACTTTGAAGATTCAACCGGCGCCTTCTGCCGTGGCGGCCTCGCGGTCCGCCTTCGATCCGCGCAACGACCACCGCATGGCCTTCGCCGCAGCGGTGGGGGCTTTGAGACAGGGAGGCTACTTGACCGATGCCCTCTGTGTCTCCAAGACCTTTCCTGCCTTTTGGCCGGTCTGGACAGCGATGCTCCAAGGGATTGGCTGATGCTGCGCGCCGCTTGGCTGGGTGATTGGAAGACCCCCTGGCCCCTGACCCGAGGCCGCTGTTGGGGGGATTTTTCCTGGGCCCTGTTCGCGGTGAGCCAGGCGTGGCTGCTGGGGGGCCGCGCAGGCCGCTGGCCCCGCTGCGACTGGAGTGCCCGCCGGCCCCACGGCCCCCGGCCCGTGGGGCCGGCGCCTTCCTTCGAGGCTCGCCCCGACCCCGCTTGGGTCGCGCTCCTGCGCCATGGCAGTGCGCTGATCCCCGCCCATCAAAATGGCCCCAAGGAAGATCCCCTCACAGCCTGGTGTTGGTCAGCGTTGCTGGAGGGGGATGGCACCCCGCTCCTGGCGCTCGGTTCCATCCGCCTGGACCGGCCTCTGCGCCAGCGCTGGATTCCGCTGCTGGGTGCGGTGGATGAACAAGGCGCCCTGCAGCTCCCGCCCTTCTTGGACCTGCTCGTCCCCGAGGATTGCCGACAGCTACCCTTTGACTGGTGGCCCTTTCTGCTGCGCTCGCTGGATGCCGATGGAAGGCTGCTGCCCGAAGGGGCCCTCGGCGAGGTGCCCTTCGACCTGCTCCGCCCGTGGCTGGAAGCCTTCGTCCTTCCCGAGCTGCCGGCGGAACTCCGCCCTTTCCAGCGGGAGGATTGGCTCCAGGCCCTGCCAGAGGGCCGGTGGATGATCGCTCCACAGCTCCGAGCCTTCGGCCGCGGTCAAGGCCCCAGCACCGCGCTACTGCCCGGCTCCCTCGCCCTGGGCGATGAACCTGGACCCGCTCTCCATACCTTGCTGGAAGGTCGCGTCCCGCCACTTCCTCCGCAGGGCTGGGAAGCGTCCCTGGTCGCTGATCTCATGAACGCACCCCGCCCGCCCTGTCCGCCTGCCTGTGGCGATCCGGTGTGGGATCGCGTGCGGATGCGCTGGGGCGGCACCCCTCCCGAAAAAACACCCGGCTACCCCGCCTGGGGCCAGCGTGCGCATCCCTGCGCGGATCCCTTCCACTGGATGGCTGCGGGGCGGCTCGCCTTCATGGAGCAGGACCTGGAGGGGGCCTTGCGCGCCTTCGCCTGGGCCCACGCCCACTTCGAGCGGGTGGGCTCAACCTTCTGGAGCGACCGGGCCGCCGCCAATGCCGAGCTCGCGGCGCTCCACTGGGCGGACCACCAGAGCCTCTCCTTCTGGCAGCGGGCCCAAGCTCCTGCCGCGAGTCCTTTCAAGGAGTTGAAGCAGGTCCTGCTGTTGGTCCTCGAAGGCGACTGGACGAGGGCCATGAAGCTCCTGTGGGAATTAGTGGCCGCCTTTCCGGAGGAGCCCCACGCCTGGGTCCTCATCGGGGAGCGAGGCCTCGCAATCGATCGCCAGGACTGGATCCGCGAGGCCCTGCCCCACATCGGGGATGCGGGCCTGAAGCAATTGCTGGAAGCCTCTTTGGGGGAGCTGCCCGCACCCCCGGCGGACCTGCCTCCCGAGCAGCGCCTGCAATGGGAATACTACCGGGTGGTCCGCGGAAGCGCGGAACCCCCTGTGTTCTGGACGGCGTGGGAGGCCTGTCCCAACCACTGGCTGCGCCTGGAAGTCGGGCTGTCCCTGATGGAGGCCCGGGAAGCCGAGCGCCAACCGGACCGACTGCTGGTGCTGCAAGGCATCGCCGACCGCGCCGGCATGAAGCATCACCAGGATCGCCTGCGGCCCCTATGGCCCGCCTCGGTGCTGGGCCCTGCCCTGGCACCCGAGGAACTTCTGCGCCGCTGGCTCGCCCGGCGGGAACGGCCCACCTGGCTGGTCTACGGCGATCCCATGCAGGTGCTGGGCCACGGCGAGGCGCCCCCGGACGGCCTGCTGAGCCGCCTTCACCAGGCCGGGCAGCTGGCGCCTGTGGAGCTCGTTGGATGGATCTGGTGGGGCCACCCTCTGCAATGGGAGGGCGCTCCGGCCGGGGCGGTGCTGCTGGCCTTGAAACCCGGTGAGACCTTGGATTCCCGGGTAGATCCGCAGCTGGTCGCGCCCTGGCTCGCGAAGCTGATTCCAGGCCTCCGCCAGGAAGCGACGCCAGAGGGCGGAACGCTGCTGATGGACGGCAGCGAGCCCATGGCCACCTTGCTGCGGGAGCTGGCGCGGGTGGCGCCCTCGGAATTGCCGGTGCTGATCCTCGGCCCCACCGGCAGCGGCAAGGAACTCACCGCCCACGAACTGCACCGCCGTTCCGGCCGGCCCGGTGCCATGGTGCCCGTGAACTGCTCGGCCTTCGCCGAGAGCCTCATGGAATCGGAACTCTTCGGCCACGTGAAGGGCGCCTTCACGGGCGCCGCCACCGATCGCAAGGGGGCCATCGAGAGCGCCCAGCACGGCACGCTGTTCCTGGACGAAGTGGCCGATCTTTCGCCGCGCCTGCAATCCCTGCTGCTGCGCGTCATCCAGGAGCGCGAAGTGCGCAAGGTCGGCAGTGACAGGGCCACCCGCGTGGACGTGCGCTTCGTGTCGGCCACGCACCGGGCCCTGGAAGAACTGGCCGCCACGGGCGCCTTCCGCCGGGACCTGCTCTTCCGCCTCCAAGGCACCGTGTTGAACCTGCCCTCGCTCCGGGAACGCAGCCATGAGTTTCCCTACCTGCTGCCCCGCCTCGCCGCGGCCATTGCCCGGGAGCAACGCAGGGAAGCCCCTGAACTGGCTGCGGGCCTCCCCCAGGCCCTGGCCCGACTGCCTTGGCCTGGCAATGTGCGCGAGCTGCGTTACGCTCTGGAACGCGCTCTGCTCAGGTGCACGTCAGGGCCTCTCAAGGCCGAGCATTTCCCCGAACTGCTCCAACCGGAATTCCAGTCGAGGGCCTGGGAAGAGGCCACCCATGGGTTCCAGCGGAAGCTGCTCCTGGAGACCCTGCGCCGCTGCGGCTTCCGCGTGGCCGAGGCCGCCCAGGAGCTGGGGCTGGCCCGCCCCGCCCTCTACACCGCCGCCAAGCGACTTGGGGTTGATCTCGTGGCTGAACGCCTTAACAGCATCAGCAAGTAGACCTCGGGCGGACCGGAATGAGCTGGGCTCAACCAGACTCCCGCAGCGGGTGAATGGAATGGAGGGGCGTGGGGGGTGTGACCCCAAACCCAAAAACCAGACCAGTTGAAAGGTGAAAATCGGGTCTTGGAGGGGCATCCTGTGGGGAGCCCAGCCAAGGAGGCAGAGCTGCCAGGAAGGGACACCGTGAGGAGCAGATCGTCTCTGCCTTGAAGCAGGCAGAAAACGGAGCAAAGGTTAGGTGAGGTCTGTCGGAAGCTGGGAGTCAGGAAGGAAGGTGCCTGCCACCTGTGGCGGCACACGATGGCCACGCTGATGCTAGAGGGAGGCGCGGATACGCGCTATATCCAGGCCATGCTGGGCCACGCGAGCCTGGAGACAACGCAGATTTACACCCAGGTCAGCATTCGGACGCTCAAAGCCATCCATACGGCCACGCATCCAGGGAAGCTGGCGGAAGCCGGAAAAAGGGCCTTAGAAGCTGACCAAGGCCCTACGCCGGAAGACCTGCTGGAGGCTCTGGCAGAGGAAGCAGAAAAGGACGCGAGGCCTTAGAAAACCCGCGTCAGGGGGGTCTCTGGCGTTACAATATTTTTAGATCTTTGAAAAGCCATGTCCCACGCACGTTTTCGGCGATTTCGCCGGAAAAACGCAATGGCGCAAACAGTTGCAGGCACGGTTCTATCTCCCCATGTATCACCGCTTCTCATCGCCAGATCCAGCGAGGGATCAGCATTTTGAAGAGACTCAGAGCTGGAACATCTACAGCTACTGCCAGAACCAGCCGACGATGAAGTTCGATCCCAATGGGCAAGCCGCTTACCTGATATATTGGGGGAACAGTGTTAGCCATGCAGCCATCGTTGTTGATGTTCGCGGGCCGGATGGGAAACCGACTGGAAGAGTTGTGGTCGCAGGGAAGTGGCCCGGTTCTGGCGGAACTGTTGGCCGGTATGACCCCAAGTGGGATGCGAAAAGGGAGGCCAAGGATGGAACCGGCGTCCCTGGAACCATCGTTGGTGGTGAGGCCAACATAAGCGATGTATTTCTCGGCGCATCAGACAAAAATGGCCCAAATCCGTTGACGGGTGAAAGCGTTGACCCATCGGTCATTTTAAGGATTGAAACCAGCCCCGAGCAAGATGCAGCACTAGGTGCAACCCTTCGTAGCGACCTTGAGAACAAGGCCACACCGGAGTACAAGGGCAAAGATGGGAATTGTGCAACCTATGTAAAACCTGAATCCGTGAGGCCTTACGCGATTTCGCTTGGTGGTCGCTGTTGAGGGGTGATCCGAGGTAGCAGCGGGCCGTCTATGAGCCCTTCCCATAGCCTTCGCGGGCCTTTTGGATTGCCTTTTAGCTGAATTCAGG
>JANXPB010000163.1 GCA_025357545.1 Holophagaceae bacterium | reverse complement strand
ATTCCACCGACCACGCCGCCAATCACCCCGCCGACCTGCGATCGTTCTGCGGCGATCTGCTTGGGTTCCACCGCCTTTGGCTTGAAAGCCGTGTCCCACCACGTCTGGCGTTCCTTGAATTGGGCCAGCAGGGCGTCCAGGTGCCGCTGCTCGGCGGTATGGCTTCCCTCCGCTTCCTGCTTCACCTGGCGGAAGTAGTCGGCCTGCAGGTCGCCAGGCGGGACGATGTGGTAGCGCAGGTAATCCGCCAAAGCGTCCAGGACGATAAGCGAGGTTTCCGGCGTGACGATGGAAAAGTCCTGGCCGAGTTTCAGGATCGAAGCGTGGTGGACTTCCGGTTCCAGCATCAGCGCCGCGAGCTGCTTTTGGGCCCAGAGCCGCGCCACGGGGGCGGTGGTGCTGTCCTCGCCGCCCACCAGCACCTGGCGGGTGAAGCGCTCCTCGTGGCCGAAGCCGAAGTGCAAGGTGATGCGCGCCCGCTCCTTGGAGAGCTTGCCGGCCAGGCTGAAGGGGCCGCGCACCAGGGCCTTTCCACTGGGGAACAGCTCCCGCACGGCGCCGGCCTCAAAGGTGGCCCGCAGGAAGGTGAGCGCGTTCGAGTTCAGCGCATCCAGGCCCTGGGCCACCGTGCCCGCCGCCAGGTTCAGATACTCGCCGCCGGTGGATTCCGCGAGGAAACGCAGGCGGTCATGCTGGGCCGCCAGACTGGTGTTGATGGCCAGGAGCGGACAGGGCGGCAGCTGGGGCGCGGCAGGGCCGAAGGTATTAATGCCGTCGCTGAAGAGCAGGGCGAGGTCCGCGCGGCTGCCGCTGAGATCGAGGGAGCCAAAGGCCGTGCCACCATCCAGCGGGGCCGCATCCAGCGCTTCGCGGAGGGCCTTCCAGTCGCCGTTCCTCACGTTGAAGGCGCGGCACGGTTCCGCAGCGTTGCGGAAGACCACCAAGTCCACGGCACAGGTGCCGAGGCGCGTGAAATAGCGGTCCAGGAGTTCCAGTTCCTTGGCGCGGTCGGATTGGGCTGAAGAAGCCGAAGCATCCCACACCAGGAGCAGCTTCTTCGGCGCAGGCCGCGGTTCCCGGGGGGCCCGGGGCAGCAGGCTCACATAGAAATAGCGCTCCTGGCCCACCCGCTGGGTAAAGGATCCCCCGGCGTCGACGGATTTCGGCACCAGGATGGTCAGGGCCGCGATCGGCATGAACTGCTCCCGCGCCGCGTGGGCCTTGAAGCTGCGCTGCCACGGCTGCATCTCGAAATCGGGGAGCGGTGCCGAGGCGACCGACGGTCGCTCCCGCTGCTCCAGCACTTCGACATTCAGGAAAAAATGGCCGATGGGGTGGTCGAACCCCATGGGCAGCGTATAGCGCAGGGCCTCGCTCTCTTGGGCTGTGCCGAAGGGGAGCTCCTGTTCGTAGGCGATGACCACCCGCTTGGTGCCATGGGCGGGGATGGGGTAGACCCGGGCCTTGAAACTGTTGCCCGCCACCATCTCCAGCAGGCCCGGATCCACGCCGCGCCGCACGATGCTCTCGAAGACCTGGCGCCCCTTGGCCTTTTCCACCACCACGCCTTCGCGCAGCACGCCGTTCACGTCCATGGCGAAGCGCGAGATGGTCTGGCCCTCGCCCAGAGGGAAGACCAGCTCCCCCTCGATCAACCGATCCTGGGGGTTGAAAATGGTCATGTCCCAGGTGGTGGTGGCCAGGGTGCCCACCACTTTCACATCGATGGCCAGGGCGTGGAGCTGGGCCGGGGCCTTCCGTCCGTCCTCGGCGGGGATGTAGATGGCCGGACGTGCCGGGGGGACCTCGGCGCGAGAGGCTGGGGTGGTGGTCGAAGGCACCGATATCGGCGGGGATTGGGGCCGGGGCGTCAGCCCGCCCAGGGCCAGCAAAAGGGTGGCAAGCAGTCCGCGCAACAACATGGGGGCTCCGGGGATCGGAAAGGGGATCGGGATCAGCCCAACGGGAGTTGGAGTCGCGGCAGGCCGGGTTGAGGGATTCGACAAGGCCCGTGCGAGGAATGTTCCGGAAAAATCCCAAACAGCCTATTTTTACCCCTCGAAGCATTGAGACCGGCTTGGCCCTCCGCCTTCTTAACCCTGACCCTCAGCCAGCCGCTTCACGATGGCCTCCCGCAGCTGTTCAGGTACCAGGTCCTTCAGCTCGCCACCCATGCTGCCGATTTCTCGCACGAACCGGGAACTCACCGCGGAGTATTTTTCTTTGGGCATGAGGAACACCGTTTCCAGATCCGGGGCCAGTTTGCGGTTCATCAAAGCCATCTGGAACTCGTACTCGAAATCGCTGAAGGCCCGCACCCCCCGGATGATGCAGTCCGCACCCTGCTGCTTGGCGAAGTCCACCAGCAGGCCGTGGAAACTGGCCACCTGGACATTCGAAAAGGGCGCTACCAGTTCCGTGAGCATCCCGACGCGCTCCTCGACGCTGAAGGCTGCTGATTTGGTGGGGTTGTGCAGCACGGCGACAATGAGGCGGTCCACTAGCTTTTCGGCGCGCTGGATGATGTCCCAGTGCCCGAGCGTCACGGGATCGAATGAGCCTGGATAGATGGCCGTGCGCACAGGTGGCTCCGGGTGGGCTGGGGCTAAGGGTAACGGAAGTGGGGTCCGGCCGGTGGGCTGCCGGGCGCAAGGTGGATTGGCCGACGGTCTACCGCCCCTAGCCTAATCCCCTTACCCTGGTTCCATGTCCCAGCCCCGCCTATCCATCGGTCTCCTCTTCGGCGGCGAGAGCCCCGAGCACGAAGTCTCCATCGTCACGGCCCGCAGCATCGCCCAGCACCTGGATTCCTCCCGCTTCGAGGTGTGGCCCATGGGCATTGCCCGCAACGGCGTCTGGGCGATGAAAGGCGATCCCTTCGCGCGGCTGGCGGCCAACGAGATCCCCGACCGCGGCCGGCACCCCTTCCTGCCGTTGGAAAAAGGGGCTGACGAAGCGCCCCTGCCGGATGTGTTCTTCAATGCTTTGCATGGGGCCGGAGGCGAGGACGGGCAGATCCAGGGCTACCTGGAGCTGCTGCACCGGCCCTACACCGGCGCGGGCCTGCTGGCCATGGCCGCGGGCATGGACAAGTGGATCACCAAGGGGCTGTGGGCCTCCGAAGGCCTCCCGGTGGTTCCCTTCGTGGGCCTCACGGAAGAACGCTGGATGCGGGACCGCGCCGCCTGCCTCGCCGAATCCGCGGCCCTGGGCCTGCCGCTCTTCGTAAAACCGGCCAACTTGGGCAGCAGCATCGGCGTGGAGAAGGTGAAGCGGGCCGAGGACCTGGCCCCAGCCCTGGACCGGGCCTTCACCTACGACCGCCGGGTGCTGGTGGAACTGGGCCTGGACGTACGGGAGATCGAAGTGGCGGTGCTGGGGGGCGACGAACCGTTCATTTCCAAGCCAGGGGAGGTGATCGTCGCCGACGAGTTCTACACGTTCGAAGACAAGTACATCGCCGGCCGCAGCAGCACGAAGATCCCCGCCGACATCCCCGAAGAGTTGAGCGATCTCATCCGCAAGCTGGCGGGCCGCGCCTTTGGGGTTTCCGACGGCTACGGCATGGCCCGGGTGGATTTCTTCCTGGAACGGGGCACAGGCCGGGTCTTCCTGAATGAACTCAACTTCATCCCGGGTTTCACGAGCATTTCCATGTACCCCAAGATGATGGCCGCCAGTGGCATCCCTTACGAGGAACTGCTCACGCGCCTCATTGAGCTGGCCCTGGCCCGCCACGCCCAGATGAAGGCCAAGGACAGGGGCTTCAAGAGCGGGACGGATTGGTACGCGTGATTCAAAGCCCTGAGTCCTGAGTCAATTTGCGGCGCCTTAAGCGCGCTTTAAGCTAGTTGCGGCCTTCGGCCGCAACCTTGATTGACCCTCAAGGCCCGGGACTCAGGGCTATTCGGCCCCAGCCGAATCGGGAATCTTCCCCGGCTCCATGCCACAATTCCTTCATGCATCAACGCACCTGGCTCTCCCTCCTGTCGCTGCCCCTGGTGGGCACCTTCACCTATCCCCTGGTCCGTCAGACGCCCAGCAAGCCTGCTGCTGAAGCCAGGGCGCAGGATCCGCTGGCGGGGCTGGCGGATATCCAGGATGTACTGGGTCTGGTGCGGGACAATTACGTGGACCGCCCCGATATGGAAAAAGTCATTTCGGGGGGCATCCAGTCGGTGCTGGAGCGGGCGCACCCGTTGAACTCCTATCTGAGCCCCGAGGACCTGCGGCTCCCGGACCCCGGCCCCGCTGACATCGGCGTGCGGATCGTGAAGCGGGGCATCTACGGCCAGGTGGTGGCAGTGCGGCCCGGTGGCCCCGGGGACAAGGCCGGCATCCTGGTGGGCGATGTGATCCGCAAGGTCGACCACCAATCCGTGGGCCAGCTCAGCGCCTGGGCGCTGGAGCGCAGCCTGCGGGGTGCCGTGGGCACCTCGGTGAGCCTGCTGCGCTACGCCTCCACCGAGGCCCAGCTCAAGACCGTGAGCCTCGTCCGCGAATCGGCCAAGGCGGCAGCTATCGCCATCAAAAAGAGCGACAAAGCGGCCCTGGTGTCCCTTCCCGACCTGGGCCCGGGGCGTGCGGCGGAATTGAAATCCCTGCTCCCCCAGTTGGACCGTAAGCTGCCGCTGGTACTGGATCTGCGCCAGTGCGCCTATGGCGACCTGAACGACGCCGCCGCCATGACGGGGCTTTTCGCCGTGGGCGGACCCTTCGTCACCGTCCAGGAGCAGGGCCAAAAGGACCGCATCGTGGACTTCAAGTTTTCAGGGGAAGCTCCTTTCGCCAAAGTGATCCTCCTGATGGGCCCCAGCACCTTGGGGCCGGCCGAGGCTCTGGCCGCGGCGCTCAAGAAGGCCGGTAACCCCACCTTCGGAGATCGCACGCCGGGCCTCGGGGTCGAACGCAGCCGTATGCTGCTGCGGCAGGGGGGCGCCGTGGAGCTGGTGACCCGCCGCTGGCTCGGTGCCGGAGGGGAGAAGCTGGACCGTGGCGGCGTAGTGCCCGAGCACATCTTGAAGGGGTTGAAAGCCGGTGAGGATCCCATCCCGAAGATCCTGGCGGGCCTGAACGACAAGCCCACCCCCAAGGACGATAGCCCGAACGCAGTTTGATGAAACGGCGCAAGGGGTCGAGCCCATCCACGCCCGCCCTGCTGGGCTTGGGCGTGCTCATGCTGCTGCTCGGCCTGGGCCTCGGCCTGCTGCTCAGCCAGGCCAGCTGCGAAGGCAAGAAGAAGCCCGAGGCGCCCAAGGTGGAAGCGGTGCCAAAGGCTAACTCCGGGCCTCGCCATGGAGCCAAGCCCGGGCCGGCCCAGAAACTGGAAAGCGCGCCACTCAAACAGGAACCTGCGCCCAAGCCGGCATCCATGGCCCAACCGGAACCTGCGCCCAGCCTGCCGCGCTTCGCATTGGTGATCGATGACCTGGGCTACGCGGCGCCGGAGCTGGTGGCCCGTCTCTGCGCTCAGCCCATTGCTTTCAGTGTGGCGGTGTTGCCCTACCAGGAGCACACCCGGGAGAGCGCCAACATCGCCTTCGAGAAGGGCAAGGAAGTCATGCTGCATCTCCCCATGGAGCCCGTGGGCTACCCCAGGGCCAATCCCGGCCCCGATGCGGTGATGTTCAACCTCAGCGAAAAGGAGATCCGAGCACGGGTGCGCAAGGCCCTGGACGACGTGCCCCATGGCATGGGCACCAACAACCACATGGGTAGCCGCATCACACCGGACAAGCCCCGCATGACCTGGGTGCTGCAGGAAATCAAGGCGCGCCATGGCTTCTTCGTGGACAGCCGCACCGAAAAGGAAAGCGTGGCCTTCGATGTGGCGAAAGAACTGGGAGTCCCCACAGTCCAGCGCAAGGTCTTCCTGGACGACGACAAGGAGTTCGTCGCCATGGAAAAGCAGTGGGAGCGCGCCCTCGCCATCGCCAAGAAGGAAGGGGAAGTGCTCATCATCGGGCACATCTACCCGGAGACCGTGGAAGCCCTGGAAAAGCTCATTCCACGCACCAAGGGCGAGGTGCGTTTTGTCAAAGCCGGCGACCTGGTGAAATGAGGTCTCTGCTGTTGGCTGTCCTGGGATGGGTGTCCCTCCATGCTGCGGACCCCTGGTCTGAGAAACGTGTCGCTGCGGCCTTCGGCTCCTTCGACTACTGCCTGCGGGTCCAACGGGGGGAACAGGTGCTGGAGCGGACCCGGGGACTCAAGGCCAGCGACCGTTTCGAACCCTGCTCCACCTTCAAGCTCCCCCACGTGCTCATGGCCCTCGAAATGGGCATCATTACCTCGACGACAGTGTTGCGCTGCGATGGGCACGAATGCCATGCCGCCCACGGCGAGATCCGACTGGCGAGGGCCATTGCCGAATCCTGTGTGGGCTACTTCCGCCTATGCGCCCGAAAGATCGGCAAGGCCCGGGAGGAGGCATGGCTCATCAGGCTCGGGTACCCCATCACCACCGTCCACGCCCCGGTGGACAGCTTCTGGCTGCACGGCGATTTCAGGATCAGCGCTGCCGAGCAATTGACCTGGATCCGCCGCTTTTATTCGGAGCCTCTACCCGTGAAGGGGGAACACCTCGATCTGGTGCGGGAGTTGAGTCTCAAAACCCGCACGTCGGGCTACACGCTGCACGGCAAGACCGGCTCGAGCCGGCCAGGGCCTGATGGCCACGGCTGGTTCGTGGGGCGCATCACCTATCCAGATGGCCGAGTCGAGTTCATCTGCGGGCTGGTCAAGGGAAAAGGTGGCGATGGCCAACGGGTGGAGGCAGCCATCAGGTACTTGCTTGATGGGCAGGGAGAGCTTGAGCAATAAAAAGGCTAGTAGGAAAAAAGGCTTCCACGTTGCTGGCGACTTGCCCATACTCTGGGCATTCGCCCGGACCCTTCCACCATGCATTCTGAACCCCAGCCCAATCCGCAGCCGGCCAACGGCGATGGCAGGGCCCTCGGCCCGGTTTATCCCTTCGAGGATCCGCCCACGGGGTCCGGGGGGAGCAGTGATTCGGACCCCACCGCCGCAGGGTATTCCATGCCGGGCCCGGTCAGTGGCGTATTTGGGAATCCACCGCTTTTCGAAGCTGGCCGCATCGTGGCGGGGCGCTATCGGGTTCTGCGCTTCCTGGCCCGGGGCGGCATGGGCGAGGTCTATGAGGCCCTGGACCTGGATCTGGCGGAGCGAATCGCGCTGAAATCCATCGGCAGCGAGCACGTGGATTCCGAGGATGCCCTGCAGCGCTTCAAGCGAGAACTGAGCCTCGCCCGCAAAGTCACCCATCCGAACGTATGCCGCACCTACGATCTTTTCCACCACGAGCAGTCCGACGGTTCCCGCGTGGCCTGCCTCAGCATGGAACTGCTCCAGGGAGAATCCCTGTCCGCCCGCCTGCGTAGTTCGGGCCGCCTGGACCCGGCCCTGGCGCTGAGCCTGGCCCAACAGATGGCCTCGGCCCTGGAGGCCGCCCATGCGGTGGATGTGATCCACCGGGACCTGAAACCCAGCAACGTCATGCTGGTGAAGAGCTCCAGCGGGGAAGGCAGCCTCCGGGCGGTCATCACCGATTTCGGCCTGGCCTTCTCCCAGGATTCACTGGACCTCACCCGGCATCCCAGCGGATCGTCCCTGCCAGGGCATTTCCAAGGCACGCCGGCCTATATGAGCCCCGAGCAGGTGGAGGGCACCCTCATCACCGCCCGAAGCGATATCTATTCCCTGGGGCTCGTGATCTTCGAAATGCTGACGGGCATTCCGCCCTTCAAGGGCAGCAATCCAGTCAGCACGGCGGCCCGGCGACTGACGGAACCCGCGCCTTCTCCCCGCGCCTTCGTGGCCGACCTTGACCCCTTCTGGGAGGACTTCCTGGCCCGCTGCCTGGCGCGGAATCCCGCGGATCGCTTTGCCTCAGCCCGGCAGCTGCGTGAAGCCCTAGAGCCAGATCCGCTGTTCTCCATTCCACGTCCGCGCCGCAAGGGCCGCCTCCTTTTGGCAACTGCGGCGACGCTGCTGGTGGGCGGTGGTTTTGTGGCCTGGCGTTCAGCCACTGGGAACGCACCCCTGGCCTCGATCTTTCACAGCGCATCGGGACGGCCCTCCATCGCCGTGCTGGGCTTCCAGAACCTCGGCGGCGGCCCCAATTCCACCTGGCGCGGCACCGCTCTGGCCGAAATGCTGGGCACCGAACTTTCCCTGGATGAGAAGCTGCGTTTGATTTCCGGCCCCGAGGTGGCCCGCATGCGCCTGGAGCTGGGGCTGCCTGACCAGCCGGTGCTGGGGAAGGCCGTGTTGCAGCGCGTGCGCCAGAACCTGGGCACAGACATGCTGGTGACCGGTACTTTCATGGAGTTGGGTTCTACCTCGCAAAAGACCGGAGATGGGGCCTTCCGGGTGGATCTGAAGCTGCTCGATGCCCGCAGCGGGGAAGTGCTCACCACCATCCGGGAAGAGGGCACCGACCGGGAGATCCTTGGCGTGGTGCACCGCGCCGGACAGCAGCTGCGCACGCGCCTGGCATTGGGTGCTGGCCAAGTGGAAGCCATGTCGACGATGGTGGCTTCCTATCCCCAGAATTCAGACGCCATGCGGGGTTTCAGCGATGCCCTCGATCGGCTTCGCAAGTTCGACGCCATGGGCGCCAAAGAGCTGCTGGAAAAGGTGGTCCAGATTCAGCCGGAATTTCCCCTGGCCCATGCGGCGCTCTCGGAAACCTGGAGCCAATTGGGCTACGACGCCAATGCCAAAACCGAAGCCAAACTGGCCCTGAGCCAGGCGGGCGGCTTGAGCCGCGAGGATCAGTTGCGTCTGGAGGCCCGCGCGGCCGTGTCTGAACATCAATGGGACAAGGCCATCGCGGCCCACCAGGCCCTCTTCGGTTTTTTCCCCGATAGCCTGGATTATGGTCTGGGCCTGGCGCAGTCCCAGTGGATGGCGGGAAAATATCCCGAGGCGCAATCCACCCTGTCCGCCCTTGAACAGAGGACCAAGGGCAACGGGCCAGCAGCGGGTGATCCACGCGTGCCCCTGGCGGGCTCCCACTTGGCCATGCTCATGGGCCAGACCCAACGGCAAAAAGAATGCGTCGCCCAGGCCATGGGATTGGCGAAGGCTAAGGGGGCGACCTTGGTCCTGGCCGACGCTTTAATGAAGGATGGCTCCGCACGACACCAATCCGGAGATCTGCCTGGCGCGTTGCAATCCTACGACCAGGCCCGGGAGATCTGGTCCAAGGCCGGGGATTCCAAGAACGTCATCGCCGCGCTCAGGGCTCGTGGCCTGACCGAAGCCGAGGCCGGCCACTTCGATTCCGCCAAGGGCAGTGTGGACGAGGCGGCGGCTCTCAGCGCGCGCATCGGTAATCCCCGCGAAACGGCGGAACTGCAAGTGGTCCTGGCCATGATTCAGACCGACCAAGGCGCGCCGGCTGAAGGCACCGCCAGCCTCAGAAAGGGCATCGTGCTGATGGAGCAGGTCCATAGCCCTATCCGCTCCGCATGGCTGCGCATGAATGAAGGGCTTTGCCTGTTCGACCAGGGCAAAGTGAAGGAAGCAGGGGTCGCCGCGGAATCATTGCTGAACATTTCCCGTGCTTCCCGCGCCACTGGCCTCGAGGCTGGCGCCTTGGGTTTGAAAGGAATGGTGGCCTATTCCGAAGGTCAGTTGGAACTTTCTCAGAGCTGCTTCGATCAATCGGTGAACTTGTGCCGGACAGCTCAAGAAGCGACTACGAGGGGCCTCTTGTTGCGGTGGATGGGCAAAGTGATTCAGGCGCGCGGAGATGTGGCGGGAGCCAGGGCGCACTTCCTAGAGGCGCTCGACATTCAGAATCGTTCTGGGCACCGGCTGTGGGCCGCGGATTGCGCTCTGGATCTAGCCAACCTGGAATTGGACCAGGGCCGCCCTGCGGAGGCCAGGAAGTGGCGAGAGAAGGCCGACAGCATCTACCGCAGTTTGAATCTTCAGGAGGGCGAGTCCCGCACCGCCATGATGGCGGCGGCCATTCTGCTGGCGGAGGGACGCCGGCCGGATGCCCTGCATGCGATGCCCGCCGCCTATCATGGAGGCTTCCTGGATCGGCGGATCGAGGCGGGTCTTCTCCAGGCCCGGCTCAGTCCTTCTCTCAGCGCCTCCCAATCCGCGCTGAGGCTGGCGGACAAATTGGCGGCGGAGGCAGGGTCGGTGCCTATGCAGCTCGAGACACGCCTCGTGCGGGCGCAGTTGGGGGCTGGGGGCAAGGGTGGCGATGCCAGGGCGCTGCTCAGGTTGGAGCAGGACGCGCGGGCCATGGGATTTGAAAGCCTAGCGCGCCGCGCCCGCCGGTCCATGGAGCGGCAGCCGTCCTGACAAGGGCCATGAGGGGAGTCCGCTTCATGGGGGCCGCCGTGGTTTGACCTCCGCATTGACCTTGGCGGGTGTGCGGGTAGGCTGGAGGCATTCATCTTGCACAATGTTCCAATGTGCGCCACTAGGCGCCTTTCCGGAGGAGGCTTCATGCCCCAGATCCTGGCACTTCCCCAGCTCACAGTGGACCTGGTCCGAGCGGCCCAGGTGGTCAAGGGCCCGCTGAAATCGGTGCCGGCTGCCGACCTTCAGCGCCTTGAGTTGGACTACCGTCGTTTCCTGGCCCTGATCGCGGAATACCAGGATGAAACGCTGGCCCCGACCCAAGCCATTGACGAGATGTGGCACCTTCACATGCTCCACCCGGTGGCCTACCACAGGGACTGCATGGCTATTTTTGGTTACCTGCTGGATCACGACGCCGGCTTTGGAGCTAGCGACGAGGAGAGCCCC
>JANXPB010000143.1 GCA_025357545.1 Holophagaceae bacterium | reverse complement strand
GTGGGCCGGGGCTGTGGGCCGGGGCTGTGGGCCGGGGCTGTGGGCCGGGGCTGTGGGCCGGGGCTGTGGGCCGGGGCTGGGGGCCGGGGCTGGGGGCCGGGGCTGGGGGCCGGGGCTGGGGGCCGGGGCTGGGGGCCGGGGCTGGGGACTATGGGCCTAGCAGTCGATTCAGATGGGTGCGCTGGCTCCGGGCGGCTCAATCCACCCGGTAATGGCAGCCTCGGCTTTCGCGGTTCAGGAGGGCGGCCTTGAGGATGAGCCGCGCGCAGATGATGGCGCTGCGCAGTTCCAGGAGGCTGCGTGAAAGGGGGGCTTCCCGGTAGAAGCGTTCGATGCGGTGGTAGAGATAGCCCATGTCCGCGCGGCCGCGCTCCAGGCGCGCAGCGCTGCGGATGATGCCGGCATAGTTCCAGAGCGTTGTACGGATGAGGTTCCAGTCCTGGTCCACCAGCAGGGGATCGGGCTCCTCGGCTTCCATCGATTCCACGGGCGGTTGCCAGACCGCGAACTGGTGGGCCTCCGGGGCTACGGTCAGAGGCAGTTCGGGGCGGATGGCATCGGCGGCGCGATGGCCCCACAGCAGGCCTTCCAGCAGGGAGGTCGAGGCCAGGCGGTTGGCGCCATGCAGGCCCGTGCAGGCCACTTCCCCCGCGGCGTAGAGGCCCGGGAGGCTGGTGCGGCCATCCAGGTCCACCAACACGCCGCCGCAGAAATAGTGCGCCGCGGGCACAACGGGGATGGGCTGGCGCAGCGGATCCAGGCCTTCGGCCACGCAGGCCGCGTAGACCGTGGGAAAGTGTGCCTCGATGTCCAGCTTGGCCTTCAGGGGCCGCAGATCCAAGTAGACCGAGGCCTCGCCGCTGATGGCCAATTCCTGGAAGATGGCGCGGCTCACCACGTCGCGGGGGGCCAGTTCCATGTGCTCCGGCGCATATTTCTGCATGAACCGTTCGCCCTTGCGGTTCACCAGGTGGGCGCCTTCGCCCCGCAGGGCCTCGGTCAGCAGCATGCGCGGCTTGCCCGGCACGTAGAGCGCCGTGGGGTGGAACTGGATGTATTCGCAGTTCACGATGCGCGCGGTGGCCCTGTAGGCGGCGGCGAGGCCGTCCCCGGTGGCGGAGGAGGGGTTGGTGGTGTGCTGGTACAGGTAGCCGAGCCCGCCGGTGGCCAGCACCGTACGTTTGGCGATGACCGTCGTCACGCCGCCATCTGATTCGTCGAAGAGATAGGCTCCCCAGACATGGAGGGGATCGTAGACCTGGAGCGGGTCCGCAGCGTGGTGGGGAAGCGTCAGCAAATCCACAAGCATGCGGTTCTCCAGCACGCGGATGCGCGGATGCTGGCTCACCGCGTGGTTCAGGGTGTGCTGGATGGCGAGGCCCGTGGCGTCCTTGGCGTGGTAGATGCGCTTGGCGCTGTGCGCTGCCTCTTTCGTGGGGTCCGGGTCGCCTTTGGGATCCTGATCGAAGGGCACGCCCAGCCGGCTCCACAGGAAATCCCGGCAGAGCTTCGGCCCCTCTTCCGCCAGCAGGTGCACGGCTTCATGGCGGCAAAGGCCGGCGCCGGCGGCTTCGATGTCCGCGGCCAGCAGTGAGGGGGAATCGTGTTCGGCTTCGCCCGGGAGGCCGATGATGCCCCCTTGGGCCCAGGAGGTGTTGGTCATGCCCAAGGCGTCCTTGGCCACCAGCACCACGTCGGCGCCGAGATCCGCGGCCCTGATGGCCGCCACGCAGCCGGCGATGCCGGCGCCCAGCACCAGCACATCGCAGCGGGTCATGGGCCCACCCCGCGCGGTGCTGGCAGGGCCCACACCGCTTCCAACACTTCCGGCGACACCTGCTCCGGCTCCCCGCCCTCGAGGCATGTCAAGCACTCCATGCGCTCCTCCGTGTACTGCACCGCGTCGCGATGATCCACCGCGCCCCAAGGCGTGTCCAGCCTGCCGTCGAAGGGCTCCAGCCTGTCCAAGGAATCCTCCCAGACCGCCTGCATGCCTTTCCGGTTTTGAAGCTGCAGGTGGTGGTAGCCAGCGGTCATGAGAATAAGGCCCTGCAGCCCCTGGCGCAGGTTCCCCGCCGCGTCCTTCCAAAGCGATTCCAAGGCATCGTGGGTCTCGTGGAAGAGCGCGCTGTTGAAAAGCGCCAACGCGGCCAGCAAGCCATAGCGTTCATCGGCCGCCAGTTCCGACAGCGCCGAGAGCGCCACGCCGCTGCGCAGGCTCACCAAAGGTCCCCATTGGCCCCAGTCCGGGTGGGGCTTCCAGCCGGTGGCGCCCTGTTCGGCCGTACCGGTATCGGCAGCCAGGTCCTCACGCCAGGCGCACTCCGGAGCCTCACCACCCAACGCCTGTAGCATTTTGGCGGCATGGTCGAAGAGCAAGGCTTCCGGCAAACCATCGGGGAATTCCTGCCGGATTTTCGGCGCGCCCAGCACCGTGGGCCAGATCAGTCGGCGGCGGTCCTTGGGGTCATGCAGGGCGGCTTCCAGCCTCGTTCTCAGGAAGCGCTGGACCGTCAGCGGGAGGGTCGGCTGACGCTGGAAAAAAATGGGTTTCGCGTCTGAACAACTCACAGCACCACCAGCTTCAATTCTTTGCCACCGAGGGCGTTGTCCGACACCGAATCCCACCGGCAGCCTTCAATGCGGCCGCGCTTCACTTTGGTCGGGTCGCCCTGCCCTTGGTCAAGGAGCCACCGCGCGACCCGGCCACGGTACAGCTTGGAGAAATGGCTGATGACCTTGCCTTCCCCGCCCACAATCTCAACAGTGTGGCGGGGACGCTCCCAGCCCTTGAGCAGGGTGGCGTGCTCAGCGGGCAGCAGTTCCCAGACCGGGCCTTCCGGCAGCTGCTGGAGCAACGGGGGCAGGTGTTTCTGCCAATGGGCCTTGAGCCCCGGAATTCCCCCCAGCTTGAGTTTGTAGGGCGGAACCAGCTCATCACCGCGCACCAGCCCCCGCAGATTGGAGAGGATGAAGGCCAGCTCCCAGGCCGCTGGGGGAAGCGTGGCTGCATCCAGCGCGTCGAAGGCCACGCCCTGGTAGCGCTCCAGGGCTGGCAACAGCGGCACCGGGTGGCGCAGCGCCAAGGCTTCCTCACAGGCCTTCCGCAGGGCTCCATCCTTGACCGCGAAGGCCTTCGCGCACGCAACCGGCCCGCCATGCACCACCAATTCCACCAACTTTTCCCGCACCCACTTTTGGGCCGACGTCTCGGTGGCTTTTCCGGCATGGCCGCCGGCGGCCTTGTCTTCGCTGGGGGCCAGGAACACGAGGGGCGCCTTCACGAATGGGCTGCCCGGAGGACCGGCACCAGCTCGGCCGCCTCGGCCCTTTCCCGGCCTTCGATCCAGGCTTCCAAGGGCACCAAAGCCAGGCCTGCCCAGAGCTGCTGCAGCCGGGAGCCATACCCGGGCAACCCGGCACGATGGGCGAAGCGATGGCCGAGGCTGGCTTCGGGCAGCAGCGGCTGCCCCTGGTCCAGCTCCCAGGGATGCAGCACCAGAGGAGTGCCGGCGTTCTCCTTCGCCAAGGCTCCCAGTTCGGCCCGCAGCAGCCATTTAGGCAGCAAACGCATGGCCCAGCCCCAGAGCGGCACCGTCAGCGGGCCCAGGCCCATCACCGGCGGCGGTAGTTCCCAGAGCCCTGCCATGAGGCGGTGGGGCCGCCGCGACCAGCATGGATCCCCCAGCACCTTGAGCGGCGCCCGACTGGAATCAAAGGTGAAGCCAAGCCCCGGCAATTCCCGCCAGTACTCGACGGCCCCGGCCCTGAGGCTCCATTCCGGAGCGCGGTAGCCCTGCACAAGCGTTCCCGACAAATCTTCAATGACGGCCTTGCCCCGTGCCACGGATTGGCGGAAAGCTGCCAGATCCTGGGAGAAGGCGCGCTGGTGCGTGAGGCCGTGAAGGCCGATGCGGTGGCCGTTCGCCACGATGCGTCTGAGCCGTTCGGGGTGGCGCTGGGCCTGGTCCGCGAGACAGAACCACGTGGCCTTGGCACCCAGATCGTCGCAGAGTTGCAGGGCCAGATCCGTGGCCAGCTCCAGACGGTCCTCGAAGCGGTCCAAGGCCTCCGGCCCGTCAAAGGGCGGGCAGCAGAGCTGAAACCAGTCCTCCCAATCCAGGGAAAGCGGCAGGGTTCCGCCCGGATTTGCGATGCCGGGAATCACGTGAAATTGCGCTCGGAAAGGCTGATGAATTCCAACGCGAAGTCGTCCAATTCCGTCTGCCACTGTTTGAGTTGGCCCTGGAAGAAGTTGTAGGCCATGAGGGCCGGAATGGCCGCCACGAGGCCGATGGCCGTGGCCACCAGCGCTTCCGAGATGCCCGGAGCCACGGTGGCCAGGTTGGCGTTGCCGGTGAGGCCGATGCCCTGGAACGCGTAGATGATGCCCCACACCGTGCCCAGCAGGCCCACGAAGGGGCTCACTGCGGCGATGGTGGCCAGGATACCGAGGTGGCGTTCCATGCGCCCCATCTCCACGACGGAAGCCCGGGTCAGGCTGCGTTCCACGGCTTCCATGCTGCGGATCTGGGCCCGCCCGCCGGCCACCGGGGAACGCAGCTGGTAGGTCACTTCGGTGTAGCCAGCATTGAAGAGGCCCAGCAGGGGGCTCATGGTGAAGAAGCCCGCCTGCTGCTTGAGCTCCCGCCAATCATTGGTCCGGCGGAAGGCGGCGCGGAAGGACTCGGTGGCCTTGCGGCTCCGGGAGATGAGCACGCCCTTCAGGATGATCACCACCCAGGAGATGATGGAGAAGATCACCAACAGCAGCAGCACCAGCTTGGCCACGGGCCCGCCGTGGAGCACCACCTCCCACAGATTGATCCCAGTGCCTTCCAAAAGGGCCATTTCGAACATGCGAACTCCGGTTGTGACGCCATTTTAGCTGAGGGCGGAGCCCCTGTCGCCAAGGTACACTGGCGGAATGCGCGTATTGGTCATCGGATCCGGATATGTGGGCCTCGTGGCGGCTGCCTGCTTCGCGGAGGCCGGGCACTCCGTGCTGGGCGTGGACGTGGACGCCGCCAAGCTGGAGGGCCTCCAGCGGGGCGAGGTGCCCATCTTTGAACCCGGGCTGGAGGTCATCTTCCAGCGCCACCTGGCTTCCGGCCGCCTGGCATTCAGCACGGACCTCAGGACCGGCATCGCTGACGCCGATGCGGCCTTCATCTGCGTGGGCACGCCCCAAAGCGAGGATGGCAGCGCCGATCTGCGCTTCGTGCTGCGGGTGGCCCAGCAGATTGGCGCGGCCCTGAGCCTGCGCCCCAAGGAAGCTCCGCCCTTGATCGTCGTGGATAAGAGCACCGTACCCGTGGGCACTGCGGCGCGGGTCCATGGCGTCATCGCAGCGACTGGCACCGGCCGGGACTTCGAGGTCATCAGCAATCCTGAATTCCTGCGGGAGGGCAGCGCCATCGAGGATTTCCTGAAGCCCGACCGCGTGGTGGTGGGCTGCCAGAGCGATTTTGCCGAGGGCGTCATGAAGGCCTTGTACGAGCCCTTCTTGAAGGCCTCTGGCGGCCAATGGTTCCGCATGGACCCCACCTCCGCGGAACTCACCAAGTACGCGGCCAACGCCATGCTGGCGCTGCGCATCAGCTTCATCAACGAGATCGCGCGGCTCTGCGAATCCGTGGGCGCCGACGTGGACTACGTGAGAGCTGCCATCGGCGCGGACCACCGCATCGGCTCAGCCTTCCTGAATCCAGGGCCCGGTTTCGGTGGCTCCTGTTTCCCCAAGGATCTCCAGGCCCTCCTCAAGACGGGTCGGGAATACGGCCATCCGCTCATGTCCCTGGCCACCACCGTGGAAGCCAACCGCCATCAGAAACAAGTGGTCGCTTCGAAAATCCGAGCCTATTACGGGGTGGAAGGCGGCGCCCCCGCACCCCTGGCCGGCCTGCATTTCGCGCTCTGGGGCCTGGCCTTCAAGGCCCACACGGATGACATCCGGGAATCTATGAGCCTGGAACTCATCGACAGCCTCACCGCCCTGGGGGCCACCCTGACGGTGCATGACTTCGAGGCCATGCCCGCGGTGAAGGCGAAAATCGGCGGGAAGGTCAGCTATGCGGACGACCTAATCGCCTGCTGCGAGGGCGCGGACGCCCTGGTCATCGCCACCGAATGGCCCGCCTACAAGGCCGCGGATCTTGCCGCCGTGGCAGCGAAGCTCAAGGCCAAAGTCATGTTCGACGGCCGCAACCTGTTTCGCCCCGAAGCCATGAAGTCTGCGGGCTGGACCTACCATTCCATTGGCCGGAGAAGCGTCCCATGAGCAGTGTCCTCCTTGAACAGATCGCCCATGCGCGCTCCGGCGACAAGGGCGACGGGTCCAATGTCGGGCTCATCGCCTACACCGACGCCGGTTACCGGCTCCTCCGGGAGACCGTCACGGCCGAACGGGTGAAACGCCACTTCAGCCAGATCTGTTTCGGCGAAGTGGAGCGTTTTGAGGTGCCCAACTTGCGCGCCCTCAACTTCCTGCTGCATGATTCCCTCGGCGGCGGCGGCAGCGAAAGCGTCAAGACCGACGCCCAGGGAAAGACCCACGGGCAGGCCCTGCTGCTCATGGCGATCCCCTTGCCTGCCGGCATTTCGCTCGCGGATCTGCGATCTTCAACTTAATCCCGCAATCGACATCTAATCGAATCGGAGGCTCTCATGGGCAATCTCGGTCTCACGTAAATGCTCCTCATCGGCCTCGCGCTGCTGATTTTCTTTGGCCCCTCGCGCCTGCCCGAACTGGGCAAGAGTCTGGGGAAAGGCATCCAGGAATTCAAGAAGGCCAGCAAGGAGCTGACGGACTCCGTGAAGGAAGACGTCACCTCGGAAAAGAAATAGGCATTCCCAACGCGATGAGCCCTGAATCTGCGCCCCTTCGGGGCGCGTCTGCATGCTCAGGCGGATGATTCCAGAGATCCGAGACCTACGCCCATGCCCCTGCCGGAAACCCCGCCCAACCAGATGAGTTTCTGGGAACACCTGCAGGAATTGCGGGTGCGCATCGTGCGGTCCCTCATCATCGTAATCGCCGCTTTCGCCTTCACCTACGGCTTCCCCTTTGGCTACCACGACATTCCGCCGCTGCGCTTCAAGCTGCTGGAGTGGGCCCAGAAGCCGTTTCTCGATGCCATGGCCAAACAGATGCACCGGCCGGCTGCGGAGCTGGTGGGCCCGAACTCTCCCTTCGCCTTCACGGACCTGACGGAGCCCTTCATCTCCTTGATGCGGCTCGCGCTCTGGGCCGCGGCCTTCCTGGCGGCGCCTTTCCTGTTCTATCAGCTGTGGGCCTTCATCCGGCCGGGCCTTTACGACCGCGAGAAGCGCCTGGCCATTCCCTTCGTGGTGGCCACCAGCGGCTGTTTCATCGGCGGCGCCACCTTCGCCTATTTCCAGGCCTTCAAGTTCCTGGGCGACATCCTGTTCCAGGAGGCCGCCGCCGCTGGGCTGCGGGCCAACCTGCACGTGGCGGATTACCTGGACCTGTTCATCAGCACGGTGCTCATCACCGGCATCATGTTCGAGCTGCCGGTGCTGTTCTACTTCCTGGCGCGCTTCCGCATCGTCACGGCCCGCTGGATGATCCGCTACTGGCGCCACGCGACCATCGTGATCCTCATTTTCAGCGCCTTCTTCACTCCGGGCGACGTGGTGCTCACCACAGTCTTCTTCAGCGTGGTGCTGCTGGGCCTCTACTTCATCTCGGTGGCGGTGGCCTGGGCCGCCGAGCCCAGGAAACCCAAAGCAATGGTGGATGAGCCGCCTGCTGAAGGCGACGGCAGCTGATTTGGAAACCCCCGCGCCATTCAAAAAATCCGTTAATATCAGGTAATGAATTGGCCCAACCTGATCCATGACTGGAACCGTGCGGATGGACCGCCCACGAGTGTCCACGGCCGCATTCCGCTGCTCGATGACGAGACCTTGCGGGATGGATTGCAGAGCCCTTCGGTCCGGGACCCAGAGATCGCCGCCAAGCGCGACCTGCTACACCGCCTCTCGAAGCTGGGCATCCACAGCGTGGACTTGGGCATGCCCGGCGCCGGCTCCAAGGCCTCCGCGGCCGTGAAGGCCCTCATGGTCGAGATCCGCGACCACCGGCTGCCCATCTCCCCGAACGTGGCGGTGCGCACATTGGAGGCCGACCTCGTCCATGTGGCCGAGATCCAGCAGAAGATCGGCATGCCACTGGAAGTCGGCGCCTTCCTGGGTTCCAGCCCCGTGCGAATGGACGTGGAGGGCTGGGACGTGGCCTTTCTGGTAAAGACCGTCCAGAACGCCGCAGCTTTCTGCCGCCTGCATTCCATACCCATGATGATGGTCACCGAAGACACCACCCGTGCCAACCCCGAGGTCCTGAAGGCCATCTACCGGGCCGCGCTCGACGGTGGCGCCCAGGCCATCTGCCTTTCGGACACCTGCGGCCATGCTACCCCTGAAGGCGTGCGCAACCTCGTGCGCTTCATCCGGGACATCGTGCTGGAAGGCCAGGCCATCCGCATCGACTGGCACGGCCACAACGACCGGGGCCTGGGCGTCGCCAACGCCATCGCGGCCTTCGAGGCGGGCGCCGACCGGCTCCACGGGTCCATCCTGGGCATCGGCGAGCGCTGCGGCAACGTGGCCCTGGACCAGCTGATGATGAACCTCATCCTCATGGGCTATTGGGAGGGGGACCTCACGGACTTGCCGGCCCTGGGTGAGCGGGTGGCGGATCTGTGCGGCTTCGAGATCCCCGCCAACTACCCGGTGCTGGGCCGCGATGCCTTCCGCACGGGCACCGGCGTCCACGCCGCGGCGATCCTGAAGGCCCTGCGGCGAGGCGACGCGCAACTCGCGGACGCCGTGTACAGCGCGGTGCCGGCCAGCCTCGTGGGTCGGCGCCAGGAGATCGAGATCGGGCCCGTGGCCGGCCATAGCAACGTCATCTACTGGCTGGAGATGAACGGCTACGACGTCAGTGACGAGCGGGTCGAACGCGTGCTGGGCCGCGCCAAACAAGGCAACCGCATTCTCACCGATGCTGAGATCCGGGCTCTTTTGTAGGGCTTATTTCCCCAGCCAGCGCGTGCCCTTGGGCGCCTGGAACTGAAAGGTCTCCGGCGGAAATTCCTGCGCTGGAACCCTGGCCTGCTTCAGTTCCAGAACCTGCCCCGCGCCCGAGGGATCGGTCCAGGCCAAGCGCCGCGGGAGACCGTTCGCGCCCTCGATGCGCACCTCCGGAAGGCCCTGTTTCAGTGGCTTCAGATGCACCTGGTCCCGGCCCTGGGCGACCACGGCATACGCAGCGCCAAGTTTGCCGGGGTCGGTGAGCAGGCGCAGCAGAGGGATTTCAGCGGCCGAGTCATGGAAGTTCATGGATTGGGCCGTGCGGGTATCCGGGTCGTACTGGATCAGCCGGCCGCCGTCGGCCACCAGCAGCAGTCCGTCCCCGTAGGCCACGCGCAGATGCCCCCCTTTCGCGAGACTGACCTTCCCCGCGCGGGTGAGCTTGCCGAACACCGCGCTGTCAGAGGTCTGCACAAAGGCCGCCTGCACCCGCGGAGCCTGAAGAAAGGCCCGCCACCAACCTGGAAGTTCAGGGGCCCGGGTCGGTGGAAGCGCCGCGAGCACCGTACAGAACAGCGCCGCCAGGAAGCCGCGAAGGAAGGCTCGCACCGGTCAGGGGCGCCTCAATTCGATGCTGAGTTTGGCGGCCACGCCTTTGGAAGGAGCCGGACGCTTCACGGTGCCTTCGCCGACCACCTGCCCCTTCTGCTTCACCAGCACCACCACTTCCACTTCGCCGGGGTCCATGTCGCCCGGAAGGTCCACCCTCACCACTGAAGGCGAGCCCAGCCTGCCCACCAAGGTGAGTTCCCCCAGCAGAGAATTGATGGCGTCCTTGGGATTGGGCGATTTCTGGCCAGGCGCGGTGAACTTCGTGGGCGCCACAGAAACAGTCGGCTTCTTGATCTCGACGGGCGGAGCCTGGGGAACGATAGCGAGAGGAGCAAGGGGAGCAAGGGGAGCTGCCGCTACCTCGGGGTGAATGACTTCAGCGGCCGACTCGCTGCCCGATTCAGCCAGGGGCAGCAACGCCAGCGCCGGTGCACTGGGCAGTCCGACTGCATCTTCGTCGGGCAGGGGCTGGGAACGGAGTGCCGTCACGGGCTGGGTGTCCAGGGGATTCGGTTCCTGGAAAACCGGTGGTGGCGTGGGTTGGGGTAGCTCGCCTGGAATGGATGGCGTCGGTGCGGGTTTATAGCCCGTGTCCTCGTCGAGCATTTTAGAAAAGGCCGGCAGGTCGAAGGAAGTGAGCGCCACCGCCGAGGGCAGCAGGGGATCCCGGATGAGGGCCGGCGGGTCAGGCACCACCTCAGGAACGACTATTTTATTGGGGGCTTCCCTGGGCGGGGCGGGCGCCGGAGGGGCTGTGGTCTCGCCCAGAACATGGGTTTTGATGTGGGTGAGGCTCAGTTTCGTGATGCCCCGCAAGGTCTCGAAGACCCCGGTGCCGTCCTGGGCGCAGGCCTGAAAGCTGGGCAGAGCACGGTGATTGAGGTCCTTTTCCAGTTGCTCCACCGGGACGATGTTTTTCAAGTCCCGCTTGTTCCACTGGAACACCATCGGGATGTCGCCCAGCTTGAGGCCCAGTTCCTTGAGGTTCTCCTCCAGGTTCTGGAGGCTCTCCTTGCTGGCGTCCAGCATCGGCACCTGGCTGTCCACCACGAACACGATGCCATCCACGCCCTTTAGCACCAGCTTGCGGGTGCTGTTGTAGAAGACCTGGCCCGGCACGGTGTAGAGCTGCAGCTTGGTCTTGAATCCGCCCACCATGCCTACGTCCATGGGCAGCAGGTCGAAGAACAGCGTGCGGTCGGTTTCCGTATTAAGGCTCACCATCTCGCCGCGGGCCTTGGTCGAGGTCTTGCCGTAGATGGTGTTGAGGTTGGTGGTTTTTCCGCACAAACCCGGACCGTAGTAAACGATCTTGGCCGTCATCTGACGGGTGGCGTGGTTGAAAAACACCATTGAGGGACCCTCGAGGCTGGAAGGGTGAGTGTATCTCGAAGGCCATCAGCCTTCCAGCCATGCTTGGTTAAAAAATAACAAGAACCAAGAGATCCCCAAATCAGCCCAGGCTCTTCACCGCCGCCAGGACTTCCTGGTCGTGGCCCTGGGGCTTCACATCCTTGAAAATCTTGCGGATGATGCCCTGGCGGTCGATGACGAAGGTGACCCGCTTGGCGAAGCCCAGACCGAACATCTTCACCCCGTAGGCCTCAATGATGGCCCGGTCGGGGTCCGCAAGGATGCTGAAGGGCAGGTGGTATTTGGCCGCGAAGGCTTCATGGCTCTTGACGTCGTCGCCACTCACCCCCAGGATCACCGCCCCAGCCGCCTTGATGGGAGCGAAACTGTCCCGCAGGGCGCAGGCTTCCTTGGTGCACCCGGGAGTGTCGTCCTTGGGGTAGAAGTACAGCACCACCGCAGATTTCCCGGCAAAGTCCGAGAGCTGGATGGACTTCCCATTTTGGTCCTGGGCCCGGATGGCCGGAGCCTTCTGGCCTTCCTGCAAGTCCGCCGCGGAGAGCCCTAGGCTTGTGAAGGCGGCAAGGGCCGAAAGGGCGCGGGTATAAATTTTTCGCATGGTCGCTCCTGAGACAACCAGTATCCCACCTCCCGGCCATGCCAAGATGGGCTCTTTCTGGACGGTGGATGGCACATATCGCAGTGATACCCGGCGACGGCATCGGCCCCGAGGTGATGGCCGAGGCCTTGCCCCTCTTGGGGTGGGCCATGGCCAAGGGGCGCAGGGTGACGTGGGAGGTCCTCCCCTACGGAGGGAACCACTATCTGGCGAGCGGGGAAACCCTGCCGGACGCAGCCTTCGAACGGATCCGCGATGACTTCGATGCGGTGCTCTTTGGGGCCGTGGGCGACCCCCGCGTACCGGACGGCCGCCACGCCGAGGAGATCCTCTTGCGGTTGCGGCGGGACCTGAAGCTGGGTGTGAACCACCGTCCCTGCGCCCCGATGCTGGACGCCCTGGTTCCCCTGAAAGGCGTGACCGCTTCGGAGATCCAGCTCGAAGTCTTCCGCGAAAATACCGAAGGGCCCTATTGCCTTCGGGGCGAGACCGAGGGTTCCCAGGCAATCGACATTGCGGTCCACACCGAAGCAGCGGTGGGAGTGCTGATGCGGGCCGCCTTCGAGAGGGCGCTGGAGCTGGGGCGGCCCTTGACCTTCGCCCACAAAGCCAACGTGCTGAAGCACGGCCACGGGCTCTGGATGCGGGCCTTCACTCGACTGCAAAAGGAATTCCCCACGGTGCGATCCGCCGCCATGCATGCCGACGCCCTGCTCTGCGCCCTGGTGCAGCGGCCGGGGGATTTTGGGGTGATCGCCGCGGATAACTTCCTGGGAGACCTCATCAGCGATCTGATAGCGGCCTTCCAGGGGGGCATGGGCATGGCGGCTTCGGCGAACCTGGCCCCCGCCCCGAGCTTCCGATGTTCGGGCCTCTTCGAGCCGGTGCACGGCTCCGCACCGGACCTCGCGGGGCAAGGCCTCGCCAACCCGGCGGGGATGATCCTCAGCACCGCTTTGATGTTCCGCCACTTGGGTTGGGAACAAGAGGCCGGGGCCATCGAATCTTCCGTGCAAGAGGCCCTGCTCAAGGGTGCCGCCACCCCGGACTTGGGCGGGAGCCTCCACACATCAGAAATGGGTCAGGCCTTGCGCGCCGCTCTGCCCTGAGCCAACTGCCCCACCACGTCCGAAGCAGAATGGACAGGGTGGATTTATCGCGATGTGGTGGTCTTTGAGTTATGGAAACGGGGCAGTAGGCGGACGGCCACTGGGCCAGTAGATCAACAGGTCAGCAACTGCGCATGACCCCCACGACAACACCCTGCAGGGTGATGCGCCGCGGGTCGTAGCACTTGGGAGTGAGTTCGGGGTTATGGGGAATCAGCCACACGCCCTGCTTGTCCTTGCGATACTCCTTAAGGGTGGCCTCCTCGCCGTCGATGAGGGCCACCACGCGCTCCCCGTTGCGCACCTCGGCTTTGCGCTGGAGCACCACGAGATCCCCATCAAGGATCGCGTCGCCCACCATGGAATCGCCTCGAACCCGGAGCACGAATAGATCACCGCGTTCCCGGTGGATGACATTCGGCACTTCCACCGGCAGAGCCCGGGTTTCCGGGATAAGCGGTGCGCCGGCGGCCACATCTCCACAGAAGGGCAGCAGCCGCGCCGGAACGAGCCTGGATAACCTGGACGTTGAATCGTGGGCATCAAGGGCGTGTCGGGCGGTTTGCGCATGGTCGGTGTCACCCGCCACATCCCCCTCGTCCTCATCTTCCCTTGCCGCAACGGGCACGACCTTGTCACGTAGGACGATGTTGTTACCCTTGCCGTGGCTGCGCCCTAAAAAACCCTTGTCGATGAGGTGCTGCACATGTTTGTGGATGGTGCTCACGGCGCTGGATCCTACGCCTTTGCCGATCTCGGACAGCGTCGGGCTGCGGCCCTCTTCCGCCACGAAGGCGCGGATGAATCGGAGCACTGCGAGTTGCCGCTTGGTCAGATCGGTCGAAGTCATGAATTCAAGGTAGGAAGCTGAGGCAAGGGGGTCAATCCCTTTTTTTTCGTTTTTTTTCTAAAGACCGGAATTGGTCCAGAATCCATGCTCGGAACTGTGGGGCGCGCACCCTATACTGATCGTCTGCTGCTCACAAGGCGCGAGGCCCTGAAGGCTGGGGTCGGACTGCGCAAGGAGCCTTGATAAGGGGAAGGAAACCGATGTCCACCGAGCTTGCTACCGCCCAACCGGCCCAAGACACGAAAACCCTGGTGAATGATTTCTCCATCGAGATCGGCACGGTCAACGGCTCCGGTTCCCAGACCGCGAACAGCGTGCTGATGCGCACCATCTTCCAGATGGGTGTGCCGGTCAGCGGCAAAAACCTGTTCCCGAGCAACATCGCCGGCCTGCCCACCTGGTTCCAGATCCGCGCCAACACCAAGGGCTATGTGGCCCGCAAGGCCGTCGTCGACCTGATGATCTGCATGAACCCCGAGACGGCCAAGGATGACGTCCTGAAGCTCTCGCCCCATGCCACGGTGATCTACGATGAGCCCTTGAAATTGAACACGCTGCGGGACGACCTCACCTACTATCCGGTGCCCTTCCAGAAGCTGGTCACCGCCAGCTGCCCCGAGCCCAAGCTGCACAAGCTCGTGAAGAACATGATCTACGTCGGCGTAGCCGGCCAGATGCTCGGCCTCGACATGAACGAGACCAAGAACGCCATCACCAAACAGCTCAAGGGCAAGCAGAAGGCCATCGAGATCAACCAGGCCGCCGTGGACGCGGGCTTCGCCTGGGCCGCCGAGAACATGCCCGCCCAGAGCCGGCTCCAGGTGGTAGCGGACAACAAGACCGCGGGCAACATCATCATCGACGGCAATGCGGCCTGCGCCTTGGGTTCCATGTTCGCCGGCGTGCAAGTGGTGGGCTGGTACCCCATCACGCCTTCCTCGAGCCTCGTGGAGTCGCTAATCGACTATGCCGACGAGCACCGTCGGGACGAGAGCGGCAAGCTCACCGTCGCCATAGTGCAGATGGAGGATGAGCTGGCTTCCGCGGGCCTCGTGTTCGGCGCCGGCTGGGCTGGCGCCCGCAGCATGACCTCGACCTCGGGGCCCGGCATCTCCCTCATGAGCGAATTCATCGGCCTCGGCTACTTCTCGGAAATCCCCGGCGTCTTCTTCAATGTCGCCCGCACGGGCCCTTCCACGGGCCTGCCCACCCGCACCATGCAAGGCGACATCGAGATCTGCGCCAAGTGCAGCCACGGCGACACGCTGCACATCAACCTCTACCCAGGCAACATGGGCGAGTGCTTCGATTTCGCCTACGAGGCCTTCAATCTGGCCGAGCGCTTCCAGACGCCGATCTTCGTGGTGACCGATCTCGACTTGGGCATGCAGAACTGGATGTCCAAGCCGTTCACCTATCCCGAAGGCAACTTCGACCGCGGCAAGGTGCTCGGCGAGAAGGAACTGGCGGAGATGAAGGACTGGGGCCGCTACAAAGACGTGGATGGCGACGGCATTCCCTATCGCTCCCTGCCCGGAACGCCGGGCGGTAAGGGCGCCTACTTCACCCGTGGCTCCGGCCACAACGCCATGGCCCAGTACTCCGAGAAGCCGGAAGACTACAAAGCCCTGGTGGATCGCCTCCGCCTGAAATACGAAACAGCCAAGCAGTACGTTCCCAAACCCGTCCTCGCAGACACCGGCTCCAAGCGCGGCATCCTGGCCTTCGGGTCCAGCGATCCGGCGGTGATGGAAGCCCGGGACGTGCTGGTGGATTCGTTCCAGAAAAAGACCGACTACCTGCGCCTCCGGGCCCTGCCCTTCACGGCCGAAGTGGATGCCTTCATCAAGGGTTCGGAGGTCATCTACGTCGTTGAACAGAACCGCGATGGCCAGATGCATGCCCTGCTCGGCGAGTTCTACCCCGAAGCCGCCATGAAGTTCAAGAAGGTGCTGCACTACAACGGCATGGCCCTCGACGCCCAGACCATCGTCGACCAGATCACCGCTTTCGAGAACTAGGAGACCGAGATGACCACTGCAACACCCAGCGCTCCCGCCCCTCCCGCAGCCCCCACCAACAAGCTTGGCCTCACCAAGCAGGACTATGTCGGTTCCAAATCCACGCTCTGCGCGGGGTGCGGCCACGATAGCATCACGGCCCAGCTCATCAACGCCGCCTTCGAGATGAACATCGAAGCTTACAAAGTGGGCAAGTATTCCGGCATCGGCTGCTCCTCGAAAACCCCCGCCTATTTCTTCAACCAGGCCTGGGGCTTCAACAGCGTCCACGGCCGTATGCCCAGCGTGGCTTCCGGCGCCGCCCTGGCCAATCGGGAGTTGGTGAACATCGGCGTTTCCGGTGACGGCGATTCCATGTCCATCGGCATCGGCCAGCTGATGCATATGATCCGCCGCAATGTGCCGATCATCTACATCATCGAGGACAACGGTGTGTACGGGCTCACGAAGGGCCAGTTCTCCGCCACCGCCGACCTGGGCTCGGTGCTCAAACATGGTTCCGTGAACGAGCTGCCCCCCATCGACCCCTGCACCCTGGCGTTGGAACTGGGCTGCGGCTTCGTGGCGCGCTCCTTCAGCGGCGACCCGAAGCAGATGAACGCGATCCTGAAGGCCGCCATGGCCCACAACGGCACCTGCATCATCGACATCATCTCCCCCTGCGTGACCTTCAACAACCACGACAGTTCCACCAAGTCCTACAAGAACGCCAAGGACCACGATTTCCCGCTCCACGAGCTGGGCTTCGTGCAGTTCAACGAGCTGGAGCAGGTGGAGATTCCGGCAGGCGAAAGCAAAGTCGTGACCTTCCCCGATGGCTCCAAAGTGTCCTTCCGCGCCCTCCGCGAAGACTACGATCCCACGGACCGTTTCGGCGCCATGAAGATCCTCCACGAGGGCGTCGAGAAAGGTGAATTCCTCACGGGTCTCCTTTATGTGAACACCTCGAAGCCCAACGTCCATGACACCACCCACATAGTCGACGCACCGCTGGTGCACCTCGGTCAGGCCGCCCTGAAACCGGGCAAGGATGTGCTTGCCAAGTGCATGGACGAGCTGATGTAGGCTCATCTCCATCTCCGGAAAAGCCGCCCATCAGGGCGGCTTTTCCATTCATTTCCTCTGTTTCATCTCCTTGATGGCGGGGTTCTCTTCAGGTGGCTTGAAATTGTTGTAGAAAACCGAAGGGACCGATGGGGGATGAGGGTGGGAAGGGTCCGCCGCCATCAACTCCCTGAGCATCTGCTTGTTGAAGCGCAGGTCAGAACCCGCCTCAAAAGCCAACCGCAGCAACGGTGCAGTCCTCGCCCTGAAATCCAGGAATCGCTGCTGGCGGTCCATGGCTGCCGAATCGACCACCTCCACCGTGGCCGCGGGAACAGGCGTCCGCCGTCGCGATGCCATTCTTGAGTCCTGGATTGCGCCCTCCCCTTCCCAAGGCCTGAAGGAAGGCCTATCCAACTGGAAATCCGGGCGCTCGAAGGAAATTCCAGATTGAACAGGGACGGTCTTGCCACTCAAGTCCTGGCCGAGCGGCACAGCCGTCAATAGAAGTGCAAACAACATGCGCACCAGTCTCAGATCTAAATGGGGTTAGGCCAATCCTTCCAGTAGAAATGAGACTTGGAGAATTTAAGTTCCCTAAGCTAGACTGAGTGTTCTCAAGGGCCCGTAGCTCAGCTGGGAGAGCGCCTCGTTCGCAATGAGGAGGTCGTCAGTTCGATCCTGATCGGGTCCACCAAGTCAGTCATTCCGGCCGTCCTCGACGGCCGTTTATCTTGTTGGACGACCTCGACAATGTTTATTCTCGGTCGTCATCCCGCTCAACAAGGCCGCCTGGCGCGGCCCTGGTGCCGCCGGTGCTCGCTGCGCTGCGCCCGCCGTCGCGTGAACCTCCATCCGTGTCAGGTCCACTACGTTTATTACCTTTCGGCGGCCTTCGAGGGTCCTTTTCTTGGGCAACTTCATCAGTCATGAATATCAGTCGTCATACCTACGGGCCACCCTCCCCTTCTCTTCGAACTCCCGGCCCGCGTGTGCCAACTCCACGATGTCCTCCAGCACGCGCCGGGAGTTCATGATGAAGGTGTGAATCTTGGGTACTTCAATGACGGGTTGGCCTTCGAACAGAGGCGTTTCCGACACCGCAAGAATGCCGTCGTTGGGCTCCTCGCCAAAGGGACTGCGCTTGCCGCGGAAGCCTTTGGTGCCGGCATAGACCCGCATGGGGACGCTCGGGACGGGAAGCGCAGCCATGAAGGCGGGATCGCTGAGCAGCTGGCCCATCTCGCCATTGAGCGCGCGGTACAACGTTGAGTCGCGGAAGGCCTTCGCGGTGCGGCTGGCTTGGCTGGGCGGTGCGAGGAAGAAGCAGGCAAGGGGCGCCGAATTTTGCAATTGCGGAAGGGCTGCACGGATCAGGACACAGCCGAGGGAATGCCCAACGAGGACAAAGGAACCCTTTCCGCCACGCGCCTGGACGAACTCCGCGAGTCGATGCACGGTGTCGTCAAAGACGCCGAAGGTCGCCGAGTAGGAGAACAGCGACACCTTGATTCCATGCCGGCACAAGCCTGCCGCCAACCATAGCTGGGACGCCGCGGTGCGGCCCATGCCATGTACCAGGATGGCCCTCATCGGGCGGTAGCCAGGGAGTTGGACTTCCATTGGACCCCTGGTCGCAGCATCCGCCCCAGGGGAGTTGCCATCCATCCGAGATCTACCATTTGCAACGTCCTCCGTGGTGTGCCCGTCGGTGGGTCAAATTGTAATTCCCGGGATGCGGCCGGCACGCGGCGCCCCGCGCTACTCTAACTCCATGATCGGACGACTGCGTGGCGAATTGATCCAAAAACTGCCCCATCAGGCGCTCATCGAGTGCGCAGGGGTGAGCTATGCAGCCGCGATCAGTCTGGGCACCTACGGGCTGTTGCCTGAAACTGGGCACGAGGCGACGCTCTGGATCGAAACCCTGCTGCGGGAAAATGAACTTTCCCTGCTGGGATTCTATTCCCTACATGAACGTGACCTCTACCGGATGCTGGTGAAGGTGGATGGCGTGGGTCCGAAGCTGGCGCTGGCGGCCCTGGGCGCCCTGCCCATGGACGAACTCATCCAGGCCATCCGCACCCGCGATGTGAAGCTCCTCGTGCGCATTCCGGGCGTCGGCAAGAAGACCGCGGAGAAACTCTGCTTCGAGCTGAGCGAAAGGATGGGCGGACTTTCGGGCCTGGATGGGCTCGGCGGCGCGGCGGCGCCTGGCGACGCATGGGAATCGAATCTGCGGTCGGCCTTGACGAATCTCGGATTCAAAGAGGACGCGGTGATGCCCGCCGTCCTTGAATTGCGGTCCACCAAACCACCCTTGCCTGAAGCCATCCGGCTCGCTTTGAAAGCGCTGCGCCGTTGAGCCCCCGCATCCTCTCCACCTCGCCTCTGGTGGGCCAGGCCTTGGGTGAACTGGGAGAGGCTTTTCCGGATCTGCTCATCGCGCCCTTCCGCTCGCCGGCATGGCAGTCCGCCTTGCCCTTGGCGGAAGCCCTGGTGGTGCTGCTTTCGGAGCCGATCACTGAGACCGATCTCGCCGCGGCCGGGCGGCTCAGGGTGATTGGAACCTATTCCGTCGGCATCAACCACCTGCCGCTCCAGGCCTGCGCAGACCGCGGCATCCCCATCGTGAACACGCCGGATGTTTTGACCGAAGCCACCGCGGACCTCTCCCTGGCCTTGTTGCTCGCAGTCACGCGACGGCTCTCGGAGGGGGAAGCCCTGGTGCGCTCCGGAACCTGGCCCGGCTGGGCCCCGGACCAGCTCCTGGGCATGGGCCTCGCCGGCAGGACGTGCGGCATCCTGGGAGCGGGAGCCATCGGGAGGGCCTTCGCCCGCCGAGTCTGGTCCCTGGGAATGAAACCGCTTTTCTGGGACCGGGAAGGCCGGGGCGGACATGTGGAGTTCGGCCCGGGCACCGCCGAGCGGGCTCCCCTGAACAGCCTGCTACGGCGAAGTTCTATCCTCTCCCTGCACTGCCCTCTCACCGCAGCGACACGCCACTTGCTGGATCGCGATGCGCTGCTGGAACTCCCAACCGGCGCGGTGATCCTCAACACGGCCCGAGGCGGCATCCTGGATGAAAACGCGGCCCTCGCGCTGCTGGAATCCGGCCACCTCGGTGGCGTTGGCCTGGATGTCTATGCCGGAGAGCCCGCGGTGGATCCCCGTTGGATCACCGCGCCGCGCACAGTGCTTCTGCCCCACCTGGGATCGGCCACTGTGGAAACCCGGGAGGCCATGTCGAGGCTGCTCTGTGTTGGCCTCGCGCAGGAGTTTGGGCGCACGGGGAGATAGGCCGCGGTGCTACTCTAGGCGGGAATTCATGAGGTTTCCCATGTCCCGTCCCTGGCTCCGCCTGCTCGATCCAGACCTGCTCGTGATGAAGGATTCCCTGGGTGCGGACACCGGCTCCAGGTTGCGCTACGCGAGGGCCCTCAATGCCCGCAGCCTCCATAACGAGGCGGCGGAAGTCCTGGACCGCATCCTCGCCGAAGAGCGCGCCAACGGCGAGGCGTGGTTCCAACGCATCCTCTGCGAAGGCGACCACACCATGGCGGAGGATCTGAAGGCCATAGAGGTCGAACTGGAGTCGGTGCGCGACGAGAATCCTGGCCAGGGCATCCACCTCAGGAACCTCGCCTTCCTCCGCATCCTCCAGGCCCGGCTCGACGAGGCGGAATCGCTCCTCGAAAAGGCACTGGCCCTGGATGACCAGGATGCAAAGAGCTTCGAGTTGTCGGGCCTGCTCAACCTCCACCGGGACCATCCTGAGGCCGCGCGCGGTTCGCTGCTGAAGGCCCTCAGCCTGCAGCCCAAGGATGCCGTCACCCTGCGCCTCCTCGGCGTGGCCTGCCAGAACATGGGCGACCATGCGGCGGCGGAAGCCCAGGTGCTTGCTGCCCTCGAACTGGAGCCCAATTACTACTGGGGCTGGCACACCCTGGGTGAATTCCTCCTGCTGCGCGGAGAGGCGCAGGAAGGCCTGCGCTGCGTCCATCGGGCCCGCAGCTTGAATGTCGCCGAGCCCAGCAGCTACTTCCTGGTGGCCGAACTCTTTGGCGAGCAGGGCCACCTGGACATGGCCCAGGCGGAGCTGCACAAGCTGATCCTGCTGGCACCTTCGGCATCCACCATGTCCGAAGCCCAATGCCTGCTCGGCGAATTCAAACGCGATCTGGGCGATCGCGATGGCGCGGTTTCCTATTTCAGTTTTGCCGCCGACACGGATCCGCAGGCCACCAATCCCTGGGCGGCGCTAGGCGAGATGGCGCGGGAGGATGAGCGCTGGGAGGATGCTCTGCGCTGCTACCGGGAGGCCCTCGCGAGGGATCCCGAGGCGGCGGATCTGCAGGTGCAGTTGGGCTACGCGCTGCTGGAAAGCGGCGGCGTCAAGGAGGCCGAGCACGCCTTTTGCAAATCCCTGGAATGCGATCCCAGTGAATACAGCGCCTACCTGGGCTTGTCAGAATGCGCCCGCAAGGCCCAGCGCCCCGAAGACCAGCTACGCATGGTCAAAGAGGCCATGGCCCTGGCCCCCGATGACCCGGACGTGTGGAACGCCTACGCGGTGGCCCTGGAAGTGGCCAATCGACTCACCGAAGCCACCGAGGCCTATCACAAGGCCCTGGGCCTGGATCCGCATCACCGCAGGGCCGCCAACAACCTGGGGTTCCTCTTGGAGAAGCGGATGCTGCTCGGCGAGGAAGCCTTGGCCGAGCAGGCCATCGAAGCCTGGAAGCGACGGCTGTTAATCTGCCGCGATGAAGGCCAGAGCCTGCGCATGGCGACCGAACACCTGGCGAAGCTTGGGGTGACGGAAGAGACCATCCACGGCTGGATTTCCCGGGGTGAAGTGCCCAGCTCGGTGGAAGGCTGAACCCGCCGTTTTTCGCTTGACCGATCCTGCATTCGCCCTTTGAAATGGGCTTGAAACGGGCTGTGGGCGCAGGTTTGGACCAACTAAAAGGGAATTGAGACCATTTCCGCATCTTGTGTGGAAAACCTTGCGGATTGACCCCCTTCCAAAGGCCTAAGCGCCCATCTCCCATCAACTTCTGCTTCCTGCACTGGTTCACCAGCATCATTATAAGTGTTTTATTATCAATATTTATATAACGTCAAAAAAATATCAGGAGGAGACCGGTCGAACCCAATGTTTTCCACATATTTTGTTTTCTTTCGTGTTGACAGATTCGTGATGATCTTGTGACCCGCCTGGGCTTTTCTGAACTGCCAAGGACTGCCTGTTTTGACTTTCATCCGCCTAGCATTTCAGAGAAAACCAGGCGATCAGCCAGGTATCCAGGACCCCGCGGAAGTGGCTGCCGCCACCGGGATGGTAGATGGCCCGGATGGGGACGTGCGCCCACTTCAGTTTCCAATCCGCGGCCTTCATGGCGATCTCCATTTCGATGGCGAATCCGGTGCTGCGCAAGTCCAGCCGGTCGAGCACCTTCTTGCGGACCATGCGGAATCCGCTCTGGCTGTCCTCCCACTTCACGCCGGCGATACGGCCCAAGGTCCAGGAGCCTAGAGCATTGGTCTTCCAACGTTTGCCGGGCACCCGGCTGCGATCATTGAAACGGCTGCCGATGAGGAAATCTGTATCAGGATGGGCTTCAAGACGATCCAGGAAGCCCTGAAGATCCTCAGTCGCATGCTGACCGTCGCCATCGATGAACAGGTAGTAGTCGAACTCATCGGGACGGAGAAATTTGATGCCCGCCCGCAGCACCTTACCCTTGCCGCCGCCGCTGCCCGGCGGGAGACGCAGCACCTCGGCGCCGGCGGCTTCGGCTTCGGCGGCGGTTCCATCCACTGAGGCGTCGTCCACCACCACGATGCGGTGGAGTCCGTAGGGCCGCAACCCGCGCACCACCCCGCCGATATGCTCCGCCTCGTCATGGGCCGCAATGACGGCGGCGATGCGGCGGCGGCCGCTCAAGATTTTCCGCCCAACGGTTTGATGGCGAAGGTGGCCAGCGGAGGGAAGAGCTGGCCCGTCCAGGCGGTGAAGGCCGCCTTCTGCGCCTCAGTGGCCAAAGGATCCGGCACGATGCGGACGGTCCGCAGGGGGTTTTCGATCACTGTCACCTCGACCTGCTTGACCCGGCCCAGGTCCACCACCGTGAAGATCGCCGCCTGCCCCACCCCCACATCGGCCAGACGCCGCTGCACGTCGGTCCCCGTCATGGTCCGCCAGCCATTGACCGCGAGGATTTCCTGACCGTAGCTGAGGCCAGCGGCGAAGGCCGGAGACCCGGGGGACACGTTCTTGATGGTGGCCGAATCAGGCACATTGCCGAATTCCAGGCCCACATAGCTCTTGGCGAAACGCTGCAGGCTGACATCCTTCCCATCCTCCGGCGGCAGCAGTTCCCAGGGGGCCTTGGCCTCGAACTTAAGGCCGTAGGCAGCTTCGATGGCCGTTGGGTCCAAGGGGCCGTGGCCCTGGATATGGGCGCTCCAGAAGGGCTCCGCATCGAAGCCCGACAATTCCTCGTAGGCGCGGCGGATGTCGGCATCGGTCAAACCGCGCTCGCCGTGCCGCTGCCATAACAGCACAAACAGGTCCTGCAGCCCCTTCGAACCCTTGGAGCCCACGCGGAGGTCGGCGTCCATCATCAGGCCCACCAGGGCCCCGCCTTCGTAGTAGTTAACGGTGCTGTTGGAAGTGAATTCACTCGGCTTGTAAAAGCGGATCCAAGCATCGAAGCTGGCCTCCTCAAGACTCTGCTCGTGGCGGCCGGACCGCTGGCCATTCTCGGTCCAACGCTTCGCCCACTCCTTGGCCACCGTCGGCCAGGCAATGACACCCGCCCGCAAGGCGATGAGGTTGTCCATGTAGTCCGTGAAGCCCTCGTGGAACCAAAGCAGGAAGGTGTAGTTTTCACCCCGGTAGTCGAAGGGCCCCAGCGCCGGATCATGCATCCGCTTGACGTTCCAGACATGGAAGAATTCGTGGCTGATGAGTCCGAACAACGCCTCATAGCCGCTCGTCTTGTCGAACCGGAAGGCGTCGCTCAGCAGCAGCGTCGAATTGCGGTGTTCCAGGCCGCCGCCGGCCTTTGGACTGAAGGTCAACAGGAAGGTGTAACGGTCGAAGGGGAAGCCACCAAAAATCCCCCCAGCCTCGGTGACGATCTTCCGGGCGCCCTCCACCATGCGCGCCTCATCGCCATTGTGGTCCCCGGTGATGGCCAGCTCGAAATCGGCGTTGAGAGCATGGAAGGTGTGGCGGCGGAAGGTGCCCAACTCGATGGGCGAGTCCACCAGTTCGTCGTAGTCCGTGGCCTTCCAGATTCCATTTCCCGCGGATAAGGAGGTCGCCACGTGCCAGCTCTCGGGAAAACCCTCGAAACGCAGCTCCAAGGGGCGCTGGAGGCCCTGCTCCAGGTACATGAAGGTGGCGGCGCCGATGAGTTGGGCATGGTTGGAATCCACATGGTTGGTACGCACGGTCAACTCGTTGCCGAAGACGCGGTAGCTCAGGCTCCCGCCCGAGGCCAGGGCCGGGACCTGCCACCGCTGCTTGTCGAGTTTCCGGATGGGCAGGGCCGCGCCCTTGGAATCCCTCAGCACCACCCGGTCCACGAAGCGAGCGTAGTCCCTCACCAGGTAGGATCCTGGCGTCCAGGCCGGGAGCGCGGCCACGGCGCCCTTGGCCACCGCATCCGCCGGCAGGGTGAGTGTCACCTCGATTTCGTGTTGGGCAAGGTTGAGGGGCCTTACGACCACCTGGATGGGCATTCCGCCCCGCACTGTTCCACTGGCCATCGCCAACCCTCCGCACAACGCCAGGCACACCCCGAGAATAGAGGTCCGTCGATTCACCCGCCGCCCCTTCACAGCACCGGTTCCAGGCCCCGCAACCACCGGTCCACGGCCCACCCGATCTCTGTTTCATCGAGGACGTAATCCGGGTGACGGAGGCCCTCTTCGATCAGCGCGCCGAAAATGGCCGTGAAGATCAGCACTTCCTTCCGGGCCTGCTCCAGGCTAACCCCGAAGACCGCGTGGATGTAGAGCCCCAGGGGGCTCAAGGCCCGCTCCACCAACGGCATGAGATCCCGGAACCCGCTATCGGGGCTGGGCACCGCGATGGCGCGGAAAATGAACCCCGTGAATTCCGGCGTCTCCAGGAGCAGCTCCACGTAGCCTCGGGCCAATCGCAACGCCGAAGCACGGATGGCAGGGGTGCCCACGGGAATGGGCTCCATCAGGGCCTTCACGAGATCCACGATGCGTCGTTCCGTCACGGCCTGGGCCACCAGGCAAAGCTGGCGGAAGAGCCCTTCCTTGCTGCCGAAGTGGTAGTAGAGGGTGGGCTTCGAGACGCCCGCCTCTTCGGCCACCTCCCGCACCTGGACGCCGTCGAAGCCACGCTTGGCGAAGTGGTCGAGGGCCACCAACAGCAACTTGGCTTTCAGCTCCCCCTTGGCGCTCAGACGTTCCAGGGCATCCCGGAACCGCACTCCGGGCGTCGAGACCCCGAGCAGCTCCGGACTGAAGACCGGCTGCATCTCGTTGGTTCCGTGGTTGGGGGTCGCGCTCATGGCTGCTTCCAAGATGCCTCAAGCCGTCGTCCAGGAAGAACCTTTTTGTCCCGGCCCCGATCACGGCACAAGGGGCGGAACGGTTCCTAATGCACCGCCGAGCGCCATGGGAGGCCGGCCAACACCCCGGCCTCGCGGTCCAGCCACAGATCCAGCCGGGGTGCCACGGCGGCGCCGAAGCGCTCTTCTGCCATGCGCAGATAGGCCAGCGCATGGCCCGCTTCGCAGCGCTCCAGCTCAAACAGGAAGGCCAGCCAGGGCGCCGCGCCCAGTTCAGGATGGCCCGACGAGGCGGTTTCCAGCTTATGCAGCCGTTCGCAGGAGCGGGCCTCGATGAGGGCGCTCACCAGCAACCGGTCCAGCAGGCGGTTTTCGCTGCCGTTGCGTTTTTCCAAAGCTTCAAACAGGCCTTGGGCGTAGCGATTTCCGGCATCCGGCCGCAAGCTCCACCCGAACCCCTGCATGGCTTCCAGCACTCGGCGGAAGTGGTTCAACTCCTCTTCCGCCAGCCGCGCCAGCAGCAGGGGAATCCGCACCTCGCCGGTGAAGGCGTGCATCAGTGAAAGCGCCGTGAGCGCAGCCTTTTTTTCGCAATGGGCATGGTCTGAAAGCAGGCCTTCGGGGTCGGCCAAAGCCGCCTCGGCCCAGCCCGTCGGCGTCTCCAGGCGCAAGGGAAGGGGCGGCTTGAACATCAAAGGTGTCCCAGTTTGAGAAAGACCTCGCGCCATGCCTCCGGCAAGGCCTCGGCGTCCCTCGCGATGGTGCCCGCGTCGCCCCGGACAAAGGGGCCGGTGCGGCCCTCGCGGCCCAGCCGCTCGACATTGTGCAGGGTGGCCTCCACCAGGGGCAGGAGGCCCCGGCCCGGGAGCACCACCCCCGCCTCTGCCAGGAGCGCGGCCGCACCCAGCCAGAGCGTGGCGGAATGGGCCGACGTGAGCACGGCGACGGCGTGGTAGAGCGCCTTTTGACGTGGGTCCAGCGCGAAGGGTTGGAAGCCCAGCCGGACGAAGGCCCCCACCAAGAATGCGGGCACTTCCCCGGTGACCGCCAAGGGGGTGCCGTCCCAGGGGGCCAGCGCATCGCCGCCCGTGCCATCGAAGCTGGTGAGTGGATGGGCGCAGGGCACGTCCTCCAAATGAAGGCTGCCCGACAGATGCACACAACGCCCGGGGAAGCGGGCTGCCAGCGCCGGGACGACGTCATCCGGCACTGCCAGCAGCACCAAGCCTTTGGGCGCGGCCGTGGCCGAACAGAGGTCCACCTCCAGGCCAGCCTGGGTCCAGGCCGCCGCCAGGGCCCGCCCCGCGCGCCCCCGGCCCAGAATGCTGAACGCCGCCGTCATGGCATCAGTGTGCCATCGGATGCAGTTAGGCTAGAGGCCGATGACCTGGCTCCTCCCACCCGCCATCGAATGGTCCAAATTCCTGCGGCTCCTGCGCCATCCGGCGCCGCCCCCAGGATGGCTTGAAGCCGCGGCTGACCTGAAGGATCTACAAAAGCGCCCGCTCTTGCTGCGCTGGGTCGCCCAGCACCCCAAGGCGCCGGCGCAGCTGCGCGCCCGCCTGCTGGCCCGGCTGCCCTGGCGCGCCTTGGCGTCGGTGGCCCAGGATGCATCGGCCCATCCCCAGGCCCGAAGCACCGCCACCGAGCGCCTGCAAGGGCTTTGGCCGGGCCTCTCCCTGGGGGAGCGCAGGGCCCTGGCGCCCCTGGCGCCCAAGCCTCTCTGGCGGCTGGTTTGGCGGGCGGGGAACGCCGGAGTCCTCTCGGCATTCCTGCAGAACCCGCGGCTTAACCTGGAGGGCCTGATGGGCCTGTTCCACGCACCCCTGCATCCGGCCCAACTCGCCGCCCTGGAACTGTCGGTGTGGCGGGAGCAGGAAGCCGTAGCACTGCGGGTGCTCGACGCGCTGGACCAGACCCTCCCAATGCCCGACACCGGCGTGGTGCTGGGACATGCCGCGCCCTGGATCCGGGTGCTGGAACCGGGCCAGCGCCTGTTGGCATCCACAGGCCTGCGCCACCCCGCCTTGCGCCGCATGGCCCGTGCCCATGCGAACACCGTCATGGATGAGTATGGTCTATAGAGCATTGCAGCAAAAATACTTGGCCTTTAGGATTGGGAACAAGTATCAGGGCTCAACCAAAAACCACACCTTCACACAGCATTTTGCAAGACTCCTACTCGATCCAGCTAGGTGGAAAGGCCGCCATGGGAAGTCCCGGACCCCGCCCGGAGGACAGCGCAGCTCAAGCCACCCTCATGGAAGGTCAACGCCGGTTGCTGGAACAGTTGGCCCAAGGCCTTCCTACCGAGGCTCTGCTGGACCATCTCTGCCTTCTCGTGGAATCACTCGCCACCAGTGCCACCTGCTCGTTGCTGATGCTCGGCCAGGATGGCCGCTCCATCCATCACAGCGCGGGCCCTGGCTTTCCGACGGCCTTCCTCCTGGCCCTCGGTGGAACACCACCCATCGGCCCCAAGCAGGGCAGTTGCGGCATGACGGCCTTCGAGAACCGCATGACCATCTGCGAGGATATTGCCGCGGATCCACTCTGGGATGGCTACCGCGCGGCGGCTTTGGCTCACGGCTTGGAAGCCTGCGTCTCCCTGCCGATCAGCGCCCCTGATGGCGGTGAGCTCGGCACCTTCGCGCTGTACCACCACCACCCGGGGCCCTTCGAGCCATTCGAGCTGGCGCTGCTGGAAGCCGCCACGGGCCTCGCCTCGTTGGTAGTGCGCATCCACCGAAGGGATGATGCCTTGCGCCGGGGTGAAACCAAGTACCGGCGCCCCTTCGATGGAATCCCGAATCCGGCCTGGACCTTCGATCCCCGGTCCCTGGCCTTCATAGAAGTCAACCAGGCCGCCGTGGAGCTTTACGGCTGGTCGCGGGAGGAATTCACCCGGAAGACCCTCGAAGATATCTGGACTCCGTCGGCCGGGCAAGAACTCCGGCCTCGTCTGGCGGACATCGGGCCCGACGAGGTGATCAAAGGCCAGTTCCAGCATCGGACCAAAGGTGGAGCGCTGATCGACGTGGAGATCACCTCCAACGGTATCGAGTTGGAGGGTCGCGGCTTGCGGTTGACGGTGGTACGGGATATCACCGACCGCAGGGTTGCTGAAGACCGCATCCGCAAAAGCGAGGCACGCTACCGCGCCGTGGTCGAGCAGGCTGGCGACATGATCTTTCTGTTCGACGTGGCCACCAAGCGCATCGTTGAAGCCAACGCGGCTTTCCAGAAATCCCTGGGGTATTCCGATGAGGATGTTGAAACCCTCACCCTCTACGACCTGGTGGAGGCCGACCCGGAGAGCGTGGACCGCAACATCAGCCACGTGGTCGCCGAGCACCACTACGCCGTCGGCCGCCGCCGCTACCGGCGGAAGGACGGACGCTTCCTCGTGGTGGAGGTCAGCGCCAACTACCTGCGGGAGCTGGACCAGGACCTCATCTGCGCGGTGGCCAGGGACGTGACGGACCAAACCCGCAATGAATCAGCGGTCCGGCAAGCCCAGAAACTGGAAAGCCTGGGCGTCCTGGCCGGCGGCATCGCGCACGATTTCAACAACCTGCTCACCGCCATCCTTGGAAACCTGAGCCTGGCCCAGTTGAAGCTGGCCATGGACTCCCCGGTGGTGCCCTACCTGCGCAAGATCGAAAGCACAGTACTGCGGGCATCGGATCTCACCCGCCAAATGCTCGCCTACAGCGGGAAGGGCCGCTTTATGGTGCAGGCCGTGGATCTGGGAAAGCTGGTGGAGGAAATGACCCACCTCCTGGAAGTCTCCATTCCCAAAATGGTGGTGCTCGGCACCTACATCCCGGCGGGTCTGCCCGCCATGGAGGCCGACCCCATCCAGATCCAGCAGGTGGTCATGAACCTGGTCATCAATGCTGCTGAAGCCATCGGCGACCAGGAGGGATCCATCTCCCTCAGCGCCCGGAGCGCTTCCCTGGATGAAGCCTTTATCGCCCGGCACTTGCCCCGGCAGGCTGTGAACCCCGGCCCCTACGTGATCTTGGAGGTGGCTGACACCGGCTGCGGCATGAGCCCCGAGACCCTCGCGAGGATCTTCGATCCCTTTTTCACCACCAAGGTTTCAGGCCGGGGGCTGGGCCTCTCGGCCATGCTCGGCATCCTGCGGGGCCATCTGGCGGGCATCAGCATCTATTCGGAACTCGGGAGGGGCTCGACCTTCCGTATCTACTTCCCCGCCCGGGAGTCCATCGTCAAGGTCCCTGAGTCGCCCAACCTGCCCGTCCGCGCCGCGCTGCCCACCGGGACGATCCTCGTGGTGGACGACGAAAGCGCCATCCGCGCGACGGCCTGCGCCATGTTGGAATCCCTCGGCTTCAAGGTGCTCGAGGCCGCCGACGGCCTGGAAGCCGTGGAATTCTACCGCGCGCACCAAAGCGAGGTGATCCTCGTACTCCTGGACCTCACCATGCCCCATATGGATGGCCGGGACGCCTTCCAGGCCATCCACGCCCTCAACCCCTCGGCGAAGGTCATCCTCTCCAGCGGCTACAACCAGCAGGAGGCCATCCAACCTTTCGCCGCCCGGGGCCTTGCTGGCTTCCTGCAGAAACCCTACCAGTACCGGGACCTGAAATCCGCGCTGGAAAAGATACTTCTGGAAAAGCCCTGAACCCGCGGCTGGCCTCAAGCCCGCTTGAGCACTTCCGCCACGGTCCGGTCGATGCCCACGAACACATCCGCCAGCCGCGCCTCGTCGAACATGTAGGCGGGCGTCGTGATGAGGTTCAGCGCCTCGTCCACTACGATCTCCCGCACCCTCGAAAGCTCCTGATGGCTGGCGCCGAGCGCATCGAGGGCCGCCGCGCACCCTGCATCGGTGCCGATGGTGAGGCGCGCGTGGCGGCCGCTGCCCCTCAGGCAGAGCGCCACCAGGGCCGGCGCGATGCAGATGGCGCCGACAGGTTTCCCGGCCTCGAAAAAGGCTGTTACGAAGGCGAGTACCTGAGGGTGGACTTCGGCCTCGGCGCCCTTGAAGGCAAAGCCGCAGTGGTTCTTCGCGACTCCGAAGCCCCCCGGCATAAGGAGCGCGTCGAACTCCGCGGGATCCGCCCCCGCCAGCGGCTGGACCCGTCCACGGGCGATGCGTGCGGCTTCCTCGAGAATGTTCCGGCGCTCCCCTTCCCGGGGTTGCCCGGTCAGGTGGTTCACCACATGGTGCTGATCCGCATCCAGAGCCAAGCAGTGGGCCTGGGCGCCACGCTGGTCCAAGGAAAGCAAAGTGAGCACCGCCTCCCGGATCTCGGCGCCATCCAGGTGGCCACAGCCCGCCAGCAGCACCGCCACGTTCAGTTCCTTGGCCATGGGAGCCCCCCGGAATGGACCTTCAGTATGCCGTCGGTATGCTAAGGGTCTGGGAGGGAATAAAGTTGCCATTGGTTGGCCCCCAGCCGCGCTGCCCTGCTTGGAAGAGCCCGCAACCCCGTACCGGGAGTACGGTCAAGGGCTCTGCCGCCGCGGAGCGCGCGGATGGGCGCCAATCGTCCCCTGTCTCGAAGGCCGCACCGCGGCCTTCTCCCGCGGCGAAGCCGCGGACCCAGGTCCCTGGGCGCGGGCGGCGGGCGGCGTCATGCTGCGTCACGCTCGTCGGCCGATGGCCCGCCTCGGCTCTCCTCGCGTTCCTTGCCTGCCTCGCCCGGCGCTCCGCGCACATGGCAACCTTTTTTCCTCACAGGCCCTGAGCCCGATGCGCATCTCCAATCGTCTTCCCGTTTCTTTGGCCCCCACGGCATTTTCGCTGCTCCTGGAGTCCCAGCGCGGCCGGGTAGATTTTCTGGATCTCACGGTCTCCAACCCGACCCGCTGCGGTTTCAAGCTGGACGGCGCCCCCTGGCGCGCCGCCCTGAGTCACCCGGCGGTATTGGATTACGAGGCGGATCCCAGCGGCCACCTGGCCGTGCGCGAGGCCATCGCGGCCCACCACGGCCACGGCGTCGAAGCTGCTGACATCCTTCTCACCGCATCCACCAGCGATGCCTACGCCTGGCTCTTCAAGCTGCTGGGCGATCCCGGCGACGAGGTGCTGGTGCCCATTCCCAGCTACCCGCTCTTTGAGCACCTGGCGGCGTTCGAAGGTCTGCGCCCGGTGCCGGTCGCCGCCTATTTCCACGAACGCTGGTGCCTCGACCTGGCAGCAATGGCCTCCGCCTGCGGACCCCGCACCCGGGCCATCGTCGTGGTCAATCCCAACAATCCCACCGGCCAATTCCTGTCCCTAGAAGAATGGCGCGGGCTCACTTCCCTCTGCGCCAGGCGCGGCTTGTCCCTGCTCGTGGATGAAGTCTTCGCGGATTTCGCGCTGGAACCAGGGCCGGGCGCATTGCGCACCGCGCTCATGGACGCGGCGCCCCCCTGCCCGGTGTTCGTGCTGTCGGGCCTGAGCAAAGTGGCCCTGTTGCCCCAATTGAAGTTGGGCTGGATCCTGCTGCGGGGCCCTGCCCGGGACTACCGCGACGCCCTGGCGTTCATCGCCGACCAGTACCTGTCCGTGTCCGCGCCGGTGCAGGCGGCGGCGCCGTTGATCCTGCCTTCGTCCCCGACGAGCCGACAGCAGGTCATCCAGCGGGCCCAGGCAAACCTAGCCGCCCTGGATGAACGCCTGCGACCCCATCCCCATCTTGCGCGCCTACCGGTGGAAGGCGGTTGGTCGGTGCTGCTCCGCCGGCCAGCCCTTGACGCTGACGCCGCCTGCGCCTTTAGGCTGCTGCAAACGCACTCCGTGCTCGTGCATCCCGGTCATTTTTTTGATCTGCCCGGGGAGGGCTTCCTGGTGTTGAGCCTGATCACCCCACTAGCCATTTTTTGCGAAGGCATCTCGCGTATCCTGCCCAGACTCTCGGTAGACTGAACCCCTTCCCCAGACCTTCCCAGACCCTATGGCCACCCAGACTTCCTGCCCAACCTGCGCCGCGCCCCTGAGCTTCCGCCCCGGAACCATGGTGGCGGTGTGCAAATCCTGCGGCTCCCTGAGCGCCCGCACGGACCGGGATCCCGAACTCATCGGAAAACTCGCAGCCCTCGTCGACACCGGCTCCCCGCTGCAGCTCGGCGTGGAGGGTCGCTATGCGGGCCGGGCCTTCGCGCTTGCGGGGCGGGTGCAGATGTCCCATCCCCTGGGAGGGGTCTGGGACGAGTGGTATCTGGCTTTTGATGATGGCCGCTGGGGTTGGCTGGCCGAGGCTCAAGGGAAATTCCTGCTCACCTTCGAAGAGAAGCTGGGCACAGCCATCCCCGGCTTCGAGCAGGTGCGGGCCGGCGCGGTGCTGAACCTGGGAGAAGTCTCCTGGGTGGTGGCCGAAGCCAGCTTCGCGGCCTTCGCCTCGGCCGAGGGGGAGATCCCCTGGAAGGTCGTTCCTGGCGCCACCTACCGCTTCGCGGATCTATCAGGCGCGCATGGTGCGTTCGCCACGCTCGATTTCGGTGCCGGCGGCGATGCACCTGCCCTCTATGTGGGCCGTGAAGTCAGCCTGGACGATCTGAAACTTCGGCAGGCCAGCAGCGATCCTACGGCGGGCCCCCGGTTGCAGGCAGTGAACCTTCAGTGCCCCCATTGCGGCGGCGCTCTCAAATTGCATAGTCCCGACCAGGCCCAGCGGGTGGGCTGCCCCTATTGCGGTGCCTTGTTGGATGCCTCCAGCGGCAAGCTGACCTTCCTCAAGTCGTTGAAACAACCCGACCCGCGGATGTTCATCCCGCTGGGCACCGATGGCGTCATCCGCGGCGTGCCCTACACCTGCATCGGCTACCTGCGGCGTTCCTGTTCGGTGGATGGCGAGACCTACCCCTGGGGCGAATACCTGCTGCTGGATCGCAAGCACGGCTTCCATTGGCTCACGGAAAGCGACGGCCACTGGAGCCTGGTGGATCCCGTCAGCGCGGGGGAGGTGGAGGCTCACGGCAATCCCTCCTTCGTGGTCATGAAGGGCCGCAGCTTCCGCCGCTACCAGGAGGTGGACGCCCGGGTGGATGGCGTCTACGGCGAGTTCTATTGGAAAGTGGAGCAGGGCGAAGGTGCGCACATCAGCGAATACGTGAGCCCCCCCTTGAGCCTCGCGGTGGAAACCCAAAAACACAAAGGCGGAGGCGAGGAGATCAACTGGAGCCTCAGCACCTACCTGGAGCCCAGCGAGATCTGGCACGCCTTCAGCCTGCCGGGAGCGGCGCCGGGCCCCAAAGGCATCGCCCCCCACATGCCCAATCCACTGAAGCCCCGGCTCCAGCAGATGACCACCTGGATGGTGCTGGCCCTGGGTGTGCTGCTGGCCCTGGTAATGGTGATCTCCATCTCGCACCGCAACCGGAAGCTCTTCAGCGAGACCTACAACCTCTTTGACCGCATTCCGGCCCTGCGCAATGCAGACACCGAGATCCCGCGGCCCGCTTCGCCCACTCCTCCCGCCTCGGCTTCAGTGGACCCTGCCGATCCGGTGTTCTTCTCAGGTCCCATCGAAATCGGGCGCGCCGGGCAGAACCTGGAGGTGAAGCTCGAGTCCCCGGTGGACAATGCCTGGATCGGCGTCGAGGGCGCGTTGGTGAGCGAACAGACCGGCGAGGCGGAACTCTTCGAACTCACCTCCAGCTACTACCACGGCAGCGAGGACGGCGAATCCTGGTCCGATGGCAACCGCGTGGCCACGGTCTTCCTCAGCGGGCTCAAACCCGGCGCCTACATGCTGCGGGTGGCTCCGGCCTGGGAGGGCCCGCGACCGCCGGTGTCGGGCTTCAGCCTCGAAATCCATTCCGGCGTGGTGCGTTGGCTCTATGTGGCGCTGGCCTTCCTCGCCATCATTTTCTTTCCGCTGATCATGCTCCTGCGGGTCTCGGCCTTCGAGGGCCGCCGTTGGGCGGAGAGCATGTACAGCGGCGGGGCCTCTTCCTCCGGAGACGAGTGATGCGAACCCTCTATGCGCTGGCCCTGGTGGGAGGCTTCGGCCTGGTGACCGCCAATGGCTTCTTCGGCACCGAGATCTTCGGCGCCCATAAACGCGTGGTGCTCCCGCCTGACGTCCGGCAGACTCCAGGCGCCTACCGGACCTTCCTGCACAACAACGGATTCCACGGAGGCAAGTGATGGACAACTACGATCTCCTGGCCCATCTCAAAACTGCGGGCATCTTCGCGCTGATGGGCCTGGTTGTGCTCGGCGCCGTCTGGCTGCTGCTCGCCAAGATCCTGCCCTTCTCCCTGCGCAAGGAGATGGAGGAGGACCAGAACATCGCCCTCGGCATTGTGCTCGGCAGCCTAATCCTCGGCATCTCGATCATCATCGCGGCGGCCATTCATGGCTGATGCCAAGGCCGCGAAGGCCTCGGCTGGGGTCAGGGATGCCAGTGCTTCGCCGCGGGCCGCGGGCCCAAGCCAGCCGGGCCTGCTGCGGGCGCCGCTGCTCTTCATCACGGTCTTCGTCATCGCCAGCTGCGGCCTGATCTACGAATTGGTGGCGGGCACCCTGGCGAGCTACCTGCTGGGCGATTCCGTCATGCAGTTCTCGACGGTCATCGGCGTCTACCTGAGCGCCATGGGCCTGGGTTCCTACTTATCGAAGCATCTGCACCGGGGACTGGCCCAGCGCTTCGTGGACCTGGAACTGGCGGTGGCCCTGGTGGGGGGCTTCTCAGCGCCCATCCTGTTTCAGGCCTTCGCCCATACCCATGCCTTCCGCCCCCTGCTCTACGGACTGGTGGCCGCCATCGGCACCCTGGTGGGTCTGGAGATCCCTCTGCTGATGCGGATCCTCAAGCCCCAGGTGGCCTTCAAGGATCTCATCGCCCAGGTGCTCACCCTCGATTACATCGGCGCTCTGGCCGCCAGCATCCTGTTCCCGGTGCTGCTCATGCCCAAGTTCGGGCTGGTGCGGACCTGCCTGATCTTCGGGATCCTCAACGCCCTGGTGGGCTTCTGGTCCACCCACCTGCTGAAACCCCTGCTGGGCAACCGGCGGATGCTGCGGGTCCGCTGCGCTGCAGTGATCCTGCTGCTGGGCACGGGCTTGGTGTTCGCTCAAAGATTTACACTCATGGTGGAAGAGGAGATCTACGCCGACGAGATCGTGTACGCCAAGGACACGCCCTACCAGCGCATCGTCATCACCCACGGCCGCGGCAGCTTCCAGCTCTTCCTGAATGGCGGCCTGCAATTCGCCAGCGCCGACGAGTACCGCTACCACGAGGCCCTCGTGCATCCGGCCTTTGCGCTGAAGCCCGGCGCCAAACGTGTGCTTGTCTGCGGTGGCGGCGACGGCCTGGCGGTGCGGGAAATCCTCAAACATCCGGAGGTGGAAAAGGTCACGCTGGTGGACCTGGACCCCGCCATGACCACCCTGGCGGCGAAAATGCCGTTGCTGCGGGACTTGAACAAGGGCTCCATGCTGGACCGCCGGGTGGAGGTCATCAACCAGGACGCCATGGTCTGGCTGAACGAACACCGCCCCGCTGAAGGGTATGACGTGGCCTTCATCGATTTTCCCGATCCGCACACCTACAGCGTCGGGAAACTCTACACCACGCATTTCTACAAGCTGTTGCGCCGGGCGCTTAGGCCCGATGGGGTGGTGGCCATCCAGAGCACTTCGCCGCTCATGGCGCGCAAATCCTTCTGGTGCATCAACGCCACAGTGGAGGCGGCGGGCTTCCAGACGAAGCCCTACCACCTGTCGGTGCCCTCCTTCGGTGTGTGGGGTTTCGTGCTCGCCTCCCCGGCGCCCTTCGATGCACCAGTGACAACACTGACGGACCTGCGCTACCTCACGGACGGAACCATGGCTGCGATGTTCGCCTTCCCCCACGATATGGACCGCCTGCCCATGGACATCAACCGCCTGGACAACCAGGTGCTGGTGCACCTCTACGCGCAGGAATGGAAGCGCTGGTCGTGATCCGGCCGGAGGCCCCGTGAAGCGCAGGCATTTTCTCGCCGGAACCGCCGCCCTGGGCCTTGGCTGCGACCGGCTGCGGCGGGGCCGGCGCTTTGGCGGTGAGATCGTCGGCCCCTCCCTGGAACTGGGCCACCGGGTGCGGGACATCCAGCTGCCCCAGCCCACGCAGTTCGAGGATGTGGACGTCGTCATCGTGGGCGGCGGTGCCGCGGGCCTGAGCGCCGCCTGGCGCTTCGAAGGCCAGGGCTTCAAGAACTACCAGCTGGTGGAGCTGGAGCCCCAGGTGGGCGGCACCTCGCGGTCCGGGCGCAACGGCATCAGCGCCTTCCCCTGGGGCGCCCACTACGTGCCGGCGCCCAACCGTGAAAACCGGGCCCTGGTGAAGCTGCTGAAGGAGATGGGCGCCGTGGAAGCCTTCACGGAACAGGGCGACCCGGTCTTCGCAGAGGAAGCCCTGGTGCGGGCTCCCGAGGAGCGCGTCTACGCCTCCGGGCAGTGGTGGGAGGGTCTCTACCTGCGGGCCGGGGCCTCCGCCGAAGACGAGCGCCAGTACCGGCTCTTCTTTGCGGAGGTGGATGTCTGGGTGGCCTGGCGGGACCGGGAGGGCCGCCGCGCCTTCACCATCCCGCGCTCGAAGTGCAGCGACGCGCCCGAGCCCCAGGCCCTCGACCGCCAGAGCTTCCAGCAATGGCTCGACAAGAAGGGGCTCACCTCCGAGCGCCTGCGCTGGCTGCTGGACTATGCCTGCCGGGACGACTACGGAACGCGGCTGGCCACCACTTCGGCCTGGGCAGGAATCTTCTATTTCGCCGCCCGGAAACTCAATCCGGGCGAGGAGAGTCGGCCCATCATCGCGTGGCCCGAAGGCAATGGCGCCATCATTGACCACCTCGCGAAGGCCTGCCAGCCCCGCCTCCGTACCGGCATCGCCGTGAGCCAGATCCTGCGCGTGTCCCCCGAAACCATCCAGGTGAGCGCCTTCGACGTCAAGGCCGGCAAGGCCCTGGGCTGGAAGGCCAAGCGGGTGATATTCGCGGGGCCGCAGCACCTGGCCCAACACATCATCCCGACCCTCTGGACCGAAAGGCCGGAAGGCATCAGCGCCTTCCACGTGGCGCCTTGGTTGGTGGCCAACATCTCCCTGCGGGAGCGGCCCAAAGAGGTGGGCATGGCGCTCGCCTGGGACAACGTGCTGCGGGACAGCGCGGGGCTGGGCTACGTCGTAGCCACCCACCAGTCCTACCGCGACCATGGTCCCACCGTGCTGACCTACTACTACCCCTTCACCGGCGCCGACGACCGCGCCGAGCGGCTGCGGTTGCAGAACATGGACTGGCAGACCTGCGCCAACCTGGTGCTGGAGGACCTGCGCAAGGCCCACCCGGACCTGGAGCGGAACATCGCGCGGCTGGACATCATGCGCTGGGGCCACGCCATGGTCCAGCCCCGGCCCAACTTCCTGTTCAGCGAGGCCCTGCGCCGGGCCAAGGAGCCCCACCAGGGCATCCATTTCGCGCACACCGACCTCAGCGGCTTGGCCTTGTTCGAAGAGGCCCAGGACCATGGCCTGCGCGCCGCCGAAGAAATCCTGGCAGCCTTTGGAACCATTTCGCCCAGCTGGCGGTGATGCGTGGCGCGCCCCCAGCCCTGGCTCTTCTCCCGCAACCTGGACCTGGCGGCCTTTGGCGGATCGGCTCTGTTGGCCGTGGCGCTGACGGGCATCGGCTGGAAGCTGGGGCTGCTCCACACGCCCCTGCCCCTCTGGGCCTGGCTCGCGGTGGTGGTGGCCGTGGACGTCGCCCATGTGCACGCCACCTGGCTGCGCACCTATCTCGATCTCGCTGAACTCAGGTCGCATCCCTGGCGCTACACCCTGGTGCCCCTGGCGGCCTGGGGCTTCGGCGCGCTGCTGCACAGCCAGTCCAGCCAGCTCTTCTGGCGGGTGCTGGCCTACTTGGCCGTCTTCCATTTCGTGCGGCAGCAGGCGGGGTGGGTGGCCCTCTACCAGCGCCAGGAGGCCGGGCTCTCCCGTCTGGACCAGCACCTGGACCGGGCCACCATCTATGCCGCGACATTGTGGCCCCTGCTCTGGTGGCACGGTCATCTGCCCCGCGCCTTCGCATGGTTCGTGGAAGGGGATTTCGCGGGACCCACGGCGACCTGGCTGGCCACCCTGACCTTGCCGGTGTACCTCGCCCTACTGCTGGCCTTCGCCGGCCGACAACTGGTCCGATGGAGATCCGAAGCCTTCCTTCCCGCCGGGAAAGCCATCATCGTGGCCACCACCGCGCTCACCTGGCAACTCGCCATCGTGGCCTTCAACAGCGACTGGGCTTTCACCCTGCTCAACGTGCTGCCCCACGGTATTCCGTACCTGGTTCTGGTGTGGCGGCGCAGTCGGGGCGAGCCCGCCAAATCCGGCGCCGCCGGTGCCCTTATGAAGGCCGGTCCCCTGGTCTTTGGAGCGCTGCTCATCCTGGTGGCCTTTGGAGAAGAATGGCTCTGGGACCTGGGCATCTGGCACGACCACCCGGCCCTCTTCGGGAAGGGATGGACCCTCGGACTCCTGGCCCAGGCCCTGCTGGTGCCGCTGCTGGCCCTGCCCCAGGCCACCCATTACCTGCTGGACGGCTTCATCTGGAAGCAGCCCGGGCCGTCCTGATCAACCGCAGTTTGTGGTCAGGACTGGCGCACCGGCAGCTCCGAGACCTTGCACACCAGCGGCCGGTTGGCCCTGGTCTGGTACTCCGGGGGCAGATTCTTCACGAAATATTCCGCCGCGACCTTGGAGGGGAAGGAGCCCACGAAAATCTGGGTGCACTGCTGGCCGTTCCGCATCTGGATGGGTTTCGTGAAGACCTCGGGGCTGACCGACTTCAGTACGTCCAGGGTCCGGCCCACAGTCTGCGGCATCGCCGCGACCATGACTCGCAGGGTATAGGTCTCGACGTCCTGGACCGCCCGGGTGGGAGCGGGGGCCGGCAGCCGGACCGCCGCCACGGCAGTTTGCGCTGGCCGCGCCGAAGATGGGGCAGAAGTGGACGGAGCCACGGGCGGGACGGGGCTGGGCGGTGGCATGGATGCCAAGGCCGGGGCTGGGTGCAGGTCCGAGAGCTTCGTCACCACGGGGCGGTTCGACCGGGTTTGATATTCCGCCGGCAGCCGGGTAACAAAGCGCTCCGCAGCCCCGCGCGTCTCAAAGTGGCCCACGAAGACCTGGGTGCAGCGCTCGCCGTTGCGCAACACCTTGGGTTCCGCGAACACATCCGGGTTCACCGGCTTCAACTGGGCCATCGTACGTGCCACGGTTTCCGGCAGGGAAGCCACCATCACCCGGAGGGTGAAGGCCGCCTCCAGGCCCCGCAAGGAAGCTCCAACCTGCGGGCGGGTGGGGACGCTCGTCGAGGCGCGCGCCGTGAGGCTGGTGACATCGGGGGCGGATGCATTTGAGGGCACCGGCAGGGCCGGTGGAGCCGCGGCCCGCATAGGCGCACGGGGAATGGCGGGATGCAGCGAACGCACGATGAGGTCGGCGTTGTCCACGATGGTGCCGGTGGGGTCCAAAGTCATGGCTTTGGGGGCCGGTCCCACCAGTTCCAGGCGGTCCAAATCCGGTGGCGAGACGCGCAACTGGTAGATCCCTGGCTTCACGCCATCCAGACTGAAAAAGCCGTCATAGGCCGTGCGGACGGCTTTGACGACGCGGCCGGCGTGGTCAATCAATTCAACTTGGAGACCCGGGAAAGCCCGCTTGGGCCCGCCATCATCCAGGTACACCGTGCCGTTCACCTGCCCGAAATTCACGACCGGCACCTCGATGGTCGCCACTCGGCCCGAGCGTGGCAGCAGCTTGTAGCCCGCTGTGGCAGGCCGCGCCAACGGGTCCTCCAGGGAGGATTCCAGCAGGCTGGCATAGGCATAGCGGTCGGCGGGCATGCGGTCGCTGAAGTAATTGGCGCCGACTGCGTTGCCATTTGGAATGCCGCTGACGGCAAAACCGGCTTCTTCGAGATAGGGTTCGCCAGGGTCGCGGCGGCCGTTGCCGTTCTTGTCCTGGAAGGCCCGGGCGCTGAGGCCACCGAAACCCACCACGTTTTCCGCGCGGGCTCGCCAGGTGCCTGAGCTGGGATCGTGGGACAGGCCTACGTGGAGGGTGATCGCGCCCGTGAAGTGGGACTCGGAGGAATAGGCTGCATTGAGGCCCAGGCTGAACCGCCCGGTGTACTTGAACACGTTTAATAGGTAGGTGGTGGTGCCGGAATCGGTGCTGCGGTTGATTCCCGCCTGGAGCTGGAAGGGGTGGAAGACCGTGGTATCGGCGTAGAGCGCCGTGTCCGTGAGGTGCTTCACCCCGCCGTTCAGGGTGTAGTTGGCCTGGCCCCGCAGCGACCAGACACCGAAGCTTCGGCCTACCAGAAGAGCGCCGTTCACGAAATTGCTGTCCTGCCCCTTGGCCGGGTAGTCGCGCAGCCGGGTCCAGTTAAGGGTGTTGGAGAAGGAGAAGGCAGCCACCGAAGTTGACAATCGGTTGCCCACCCGGTCGTAGGAGCCACCCTGGGTCAGGGCATCGTGCTGCAGATCCAGCTGGTAGCTGCCCCAGGGCCGGCGCAAGTCCGGCAGGGAGCCGTAGAGGCTGAGCATCGTTCGGCTCTGGATGGGCCCGTAGATGGGCCGGAAGATTTCGCTGGCGTAGTCCTTCAGTTCGGCGTGGCTCACTGACAGCGTGCTGCCGCTAGCGAAACCTGTTTCCAGGCCCACCTCCGCG
>JANXPB010000122.1 GCA_025357545.1 Holophagaceae bacterium | reverse complement strand
CCAGAATCCCCGCGACATTCGCGGCGATGGTCTGCTCCAGCTCCCGGGCGTTCATTACCATGCTTTGCATGGCTCATACCTCCGCCGACAGCGCTTCGGGATTTTGCAGGGATTTCTTTTCCTCGGCGGCAAGGCGGCGCTCGATCTTTTTCACGTCTTCGGCGGGCGGCAGGGTTTCGGGGCGGATGCCGCGTTCCAGCAGGGTGTTGCGCACGGCCTGATTATTGGCGACATGCTCCTGCGAGATGGCGGGTTCGGTGGTCATGCCGTGTTCGCGGGCATTGAAGATGGTGATTTCAGCCGCGAAGTCCTTGGCCTTGAGGATGATGGTGGGCGCGAAATCGGCCAGCGGGCGGGTATCGGGCACTTTCCATTGGGCCTTCATCGCCTGCGTGTGCTTACTGAACAGGGCATGGTCGCCCTTGCTACGGATGAGGGCGAAATCCCGGTTGCCACCGGTCTGCTCGAAGATGACTTCGGATAGCTCCTTCTCGGTGGCGCTGAGCTTCTTCCGCGCGTGGACACGCTCGGCTTCAAGAAGTCGCTTTTCAATCAGTTCAGCGCGGCGGGTCTGCAGGGCGAAGTAAGTCTGGGCAAAGGCGATTTCGGGTTTGCGCGAATCACCGTTTTGGGCGATCAGGTAGCAGGCATAGCGGGTGAGCATGAGATCTTCGATCTCGCGCTGGCTGCCAGAGCCCAGATCGACCATTTTGGTGACGCCAACAAAATGGTCCCCGGCCACATTCCCCGCCCCCTCGCAGGCGGTTCTGGCTTTGGAGATGGCGGTGTTAAAGTTGCGCCACTCGCCGTAGCCCAGCAGGTGTTGGAGATCCCGCGCCAGCCAGTATTCGGCGCCGCCTTCGGTCTGCTGGGCGTGCCCCTCGAAGGTTTGGGTCAGGCTATGGATCCATGCAGTCTTCATTTTCCCAGAACCTCCCCGATATTTACGGCGATGGTGGCTTCCAACTCGCGAGCCTGGGTGTTGAGGCCCTCCAGTTCCTCGTTGAGCGCCTCCAACTGCGCCTTGAAGTCTTCGTCGCTGACCTCCTCACCCGGCGCGACGCCAACATAACGGCCGGGGTTGAGGGACCAACCCTGGGCCTCGATCTCGGCCAGGGTGCCCACCTTGCAGAGGCCGGGGACATTCGCGTAGGTTGGCGTTTTCCCGAAGACTTCCTTCAGCTTGGCATCGGCCTCGGCCCCGCCGTGGGTGAGGTCCAGGGCCTCGCCCCGGTAGAGGCGCACCAGATTGGCGATGAAGCCGATCTGGGCGGCGGGCCAGTCCCGGTGGGCGCGGTCCACCTGCCGGTAGATGTGGCGGGCGTCGATGAAGAGCACCTGGTCCGCCCGCTTGGTCTTGGCCTTGCCCCGATCCAGGAACCACAGGGTGCAGGGCAGCGTCACCGTGTAGAACATGTTGGGGCCGACGGCCACCATCACATCCACGGCCTTGGCCTCGATGAGCTGTCGGCGCAGCTCCTGCTCGGAGGATCGGGCATCGGAGGCCGAGTTGGCCATGACGAACCCGGCGCGGCCCTTGGCGTTCAGGCTGGAGAAGAACAGCTGAATCCAGAGGTAGTTCGCGTTGTCGGTGCGGGGCAGGCCGAAGGGGAAGCGGCGGCCCTTCCCCTTGGCATCGCAACCGACCATGTCCTTCAGCCGCTCCTTGTCCACGGCGTTGACATTGAAGGGGGGATTGGCGAGGACGAAGTCGAAGGCCCCTGTGGCGGCGTGGGGGTCGTCGTAGTAGCTGTTGACGTTTCCGCCGTGGCGGATATCGCCCTCCAGGCCATGGACCGCCAAGTTGAGGCGGCAGAGGCGGCCGGTTTCGTCGGTCTTCTCGACGCCGCAGATGGCCAGCTCGGCAGCGGGGTTCTGCTGGTGCTCCGCCACGAAGCGGGCGGACTGGACGAACATTCCCCCGGACCCGCAGGCGGGATCGAGGATGCGGCCATGGAAGGGCTCGATGATCTCCGTGAGAAGGCGGACGATGCTGCTGGGGGTGTAGAACTCCCCGCCGCCCTGGCCCTCGCTCATGGCGAACTCGCCCAGGAAGTATTCGTAGATGCGGCCGAAGGCGTCGTAGTCCAGCGTGACGGGGATCTCCGACATCTTCTTCAGCAATTGCTTCAGCAGACCGCTGGTGAACAGGTTGAAGGTCTTGGGCAGCACTCCAGCGAGTTGGGGGTTCTGCTTCTCGATGTCGCGCATGGCCCCGTTGACCTTGGCCCCGATGTCGGAAGCCTCAGGCAGGTTGAGCAGGTGCTCAAAGCGGGCCTCGGGGCTGAGGTACAGCACTCCGGCTGCATGGTAGGCGGTGGGATCGTCCACCCGGCTGCCCCGGCGGGAGGAGGCACCTTCCAGCTCCAGCTTGGCCCGCAGGGCCGCGAAGCGGGCCTCGGCGAAGCGCAGGAAGATCAGGCCCAGGATGGGGCCGGAGTACTCCTGAGCCTTCAGCCCCGAGTTAGCGCGGAACTGGTCGGCCGCATCCCACAGACTCTTTTCAAGCGTGGTGGAGGCGGTGTCTTTTTCGGAGGGGGAGATCCATTGCATGGGTGTTCCTAGTTGCTTTAGTTAGATGGTGCATGACTTGCCGCGACTCAGGCAGGGAACATTTAGAGTCGCTCGACCTTTTTGGGGACACCCCGGACCACCCACGAGGCGCTGGCCGCAAGGAGCGAGAAGTACGGCGCACTTACAGGGCCGCCTGAAACCCCTACATTGGAGAAGGGAGCGACCAGTGCGAAAACTGAGCGAGGCAGAGGCGAGGGAGCGGGAGGAGAGGTTGGGTCATCCCGTCCCAGGGCCGGAGGAGATCCTCTGCTACTAGCTATCTATAACCCCTAGGACCTTCGAAACCCCAGACGGTTCCGTCTTCTGTACGTCTGCCTGCCGAAGGACCCCTTCCACCCCCAGGGCACATCGACGGTCTGCCACCGTGCTGTCCGCACTTGCATCGAGGAACCCGGGCCGTGAGATAGGCCGTGTGTTGGAAGAAGTCCAAGTGGCGCCAGGTCTTTGCCTCGGTGTCGTGGGCCTTGCGGGGCGGGCCGCACTCAGGACATGGAAAGGAGGCCCCCGCTGGCAAGCCACCAGGATGGCCAGCCGGCGCTCGTGGGCATTGACCTCCAGCGACTTCACCTCCCCTGGAGGTTGAAGCCCGAGGGCCGCCGGGAAGAGTAGGTTCATGTTCAGCTCTCCAGTGGACCAAAAGCCCACCTCACCCTGAAGCTCTACCCACACGATTCGGCGAGGAGCCTTAAAAATAGCGGCGCATTGAGCCCCGCCTTCCCGCGCTGAAAGGCTTTGCGGTGGAGGGTGCCCGGCTCGAGTTCGGGCCGAGGCCCCGGATCTGGTCGGAGCCCAGGGTGCCCTGGCTTTGGAGCGGGAAAGTTTCGGGCTCGTCCTCCAGCGACAGGGTTCCAGGCTTCAGCGCACCGGGCGTCTCGGCGTCGCTGATCATGTTCCAGGCGATGCAGCCCTTCACGCCGCCGCTGGGGTGGGCGCTTCCATGTCTTCACGAGGTTGTTTTTTTTCAATTCCCTCAGGGGATCTCGTAGACCGTCAGCGCTTCCTTGATGCCCCGCAGGGAAGCCTGCTGCGGAGTTGCGTGGAGGCCCCGGTCGGCCATCAGCTGCACCACCTTGGGGTGGGACACTACTGGCTCGGTGGTGAAGATGGAGTGGGACTGGGCGAGGCCCTGCACCCGCGCGGCGATATTCACGGTCTGGCCGAAGTAGTCCAGCCGCTCGTTCAGGGTCACCGCCAGGCAGGGGCCTTCGTGAAGGCCGATCTTCAGCAGCAAGTCCTCCCGGTCCGTCGGCTCATTGAGCCGGCCCATGGCCTCCCGCATACGGAGCGCCGCCTGGAGCCCCCGTTCCGGCGTCGGGAAGGTGGCCATTACCGCATCGCCGATGGTCTTCACCACGGACCCGGATTCCGAGGCGATCACGTCGTGCAGCACCCGGAAATGGGCCCGGACCAGGTCATAGGCCACCAGGTCGCCCACCCGTTCATACAGCTCGGTGGAACTCTTCAAATCCGTGAACAGGAAGGTGAGGCTGGTGATCTTCAGGCGCTGGTTGATGTCAAGGGTGTCGGCGCGGTAGAGGTCCCGGAAGGTCTGGCGGGTCAGCAGGTCCTTGGCGGTGAGGAAGCGCCGCCGGTGGCCCAACAGATCGTGGAGCTGGTCGTTGGCGATGAAGATGCCGGGCAGCACGCGCTGGTCCGTCTGGTTCTCCAGGGTGAGCCGAAGGGGGCCGGGGCGCAGTTGCAAGGTGCCAGTGGGGGCGCTGGCCTCGTTGAACACCACCGTCAGATCCTGGCGCTCGCGGGTGGGCTCGCCCTGGACATCAATGAACATCGCCGAGTGGGTCACTGGATCGAACACGATGAGGAACTGCTGGGGGAGTTGCACGTTGAGGATGCATTTCCCCCTGGCCGGAATCTCATCGGCGTCGAGGATGATCAAGGCCAGCAGCGCCTTGAACGCCGCGCCTTTAGGCAGGCGGATGCCCGAACTCCAGAAGCTCTGGCGGTAGTAGTCCCACATGGGCAGCGAGCTGGGCTCATGGGCGGCGATGCGGCGCACGCCGGGACTCACGGTGAAGCTCACCTCCACCATCTCGTCCAGGGTGGGTTCATAGCCCCCCGCGCACAGGGCGCAGTAATAGGTGGCCTTGTCCACGGACTTGAGGCTGGCAGCGGCTTCCAGCACGCCCCCGCAGCCCGGGCAGAGCAGGTTCCAGGACAGGTCGAAAAGGCCGAGGCGAGAGGCGTGGATGAAACCGTCCACCGCGAGGCCCTCGTCCAGGTCGTTCCGTTCGGCGAAATCATAGGCGTTCACCCGGCAGAGGTCAGCTTCTTCGCCTTCACGCACCAGCCGTTCGATGGCCTGGGCGGCTGGCGCGCCTCGGGGGCCGACCACCTGGCGGAGCAGGGCGAATCTGGAGGCGGCGTCGTTCACGCGATTGAGTCTACGATGCCCGACCACCGATGCTGCGCGAATTGTGGACCCTTCCCGTAAGCTGAAAGAATGGCGCTGCAAAAATGGACCTTCATCCCGGACTCCGCTGACCAGGGCCTGCGCCTGGACCAGCTCGTGGCCCAGCACACGGGCCTGTCGCGCCGGGCGGCCCGGGAAGTGCTGAAGCTCGGCGGCGTGCAGGTGGACCGCAAGCGGGTGCGGGTGGCCGGGAAGCTGCTGGCCCCGGGGGCCGAGGTCCGGGTGGCCTTCGATGCGGAGCTGCCGCCGGTGCCCACCCTCCAGATTCCGGTGGTCTTCGAGGACCGCTGGCTCCTGGCGGTGAACAAGCCCGCGGGCATCCCCACCCAGGGCACCTGGGCCTCGGACCGCCACGATCTGCTGGCGATGGTCAAATCCCAGCACCCGGATGAAAAACTGTTCCTGCACCACCGGCTCGACCAGGGCACTTCGGGGCTGCTGATCCTCTCCAAGCAGCCGTCCATCAACGCCGACCTCACGCGCCTATTCACGGAGCATGGCGTGAAAAAGACCTACCTCGCACGGGTCTCGAAAGCCGTCGAGGCCTGCGTCGTGGACCGGCCCATCGGCCGCATCCGCCACGCGGTGCCGGGGCGTTTCGGAGTGGACGGAGACTTGATGGAGGCCAAGGCTTCCATCACTGAATTCCGGCCTGCCACCCCCGAGGAAACCGTCGGCCTGCCCGAAGGCCACTGGGTCATCGCCACCCCACGCACGGGCCGCACCCACCAGATCCGGGTGCACCTGGCGAGCCTCGGGGCACCCGTGAAGGGCGACCGGCTCTATGGCGGCGAGGCGGCCGAGGAGATGGATCTCCACGCCTGGAAGCTGGCCTTCCGGCACCCGGGGACGGGCGAAGCACTGGCGCTCACCGCGCCGCCCCGCTGGCTGCGGCCATGAAGATCTTCCGGCAGCTCGGGTCCTGCGGCAGCATCTTCGTCTTCACGCCCATCCTTTGGACCGCCGCCTGTTTTCTGGGGCGGGCGCTGGCCCAGAGCGCCTACGACCACCAGATCACGCCCGCCACGCGCGCCTACCGGCTGACGGAGCTGGCCATCGCGTCGGACGGGGCCCCGGTGCAGGATCGCCACGTACGGGCCGAACTCCAGAAATATGTCCGGGTGTGGAGCCTGGAACCGGGGGCCTGCCTTGATTTCCCCGATGCCGCGCGGTGGCCCTGGAGCTGGAACCCCCTCGCGGGCTCCGCGGGCATGCTGCGCCTCAAGCAGAAGCAGGCCTTTCTCGCCACCCAGCACCACGAGGTCTACCGGCAGCGCCAGGGGCCAGACTCGTGGCGCTACTACTTCCAGCCCGACCGCGAAGCGGCGCTGGGCGGGCGGCGCTTCAGCGTAGAGGTCCAGGGAGGTTCCGTGCGGAAGGCCTGGGAATGGAAGTAAAGCTGCCGCTCCTTTTCAACACCAAGGCCGGGGCCAGCCGCAAGGATCCCGACGCGCTGATGCGGCGCCTCCCAGCCCACCACCGCGCGTGCCTGGAACCCATCGCCTTCGGCCCGCCCTTTGATTTCGCCCCCCACATTGCGCAGGCCCTCGCCGCCGATGGGCCCCTCTTCGTATGGGGCGGCGACGGCACCCTCCACCACGCCGGGAAAGCGTTGGTGGCGGCGGGCTGTCCGGTGCCCCTGGCCGCCGTGCCGGGCGGCAGCGGCAATGGCCTGGTGCGCGGCCTGCGCACGCCGCTGGAACCCCATGGCGCAGTCATACGGCTGCTGGAGGGCCGGGAACTGCGTATGGATCTGCCGAGGCTCGACGGCGCACCGTTCTTGAATCTTTGCGGTACTGGTTTCGAGGCCCTTATCGCCCATGACTTCGAGGGCGGCAGTTCCCGGGGCTTCATGACCTACCTGAAGAAATCTCTTAGATCCTGGCGCGAAGCCGAGCCGGTGGGTCTACGCTGGGATGCGGTCTTGCCCGGCGCGGCGGACCCCGCGACCCGAAGCGAACGCTTGCGCGCCGCCTGGGGGGGCGAAGAGCCTCGTCTGCCGGAGCAGGCGTGGAGCCTGTGCCTCGCCAACCTGCCGCAATATGGTTCTGGTTTCTGGATCGCCCCCCACGCCAGCCCGGTGGATGGCGTCCTCCAGTGGGCCACCTTGAGAAAGCCCCGCCACCTGGACCTTGTGACGCAGCTACCGGCCCTTTTCCGGGAGGGAGGCCACACGGATTTGCGCCGGGAAGGCCGGCTGCTGAAGGCCGTCCTCCATCTCGACCGCCCCCTGCCCTGGCACATGGATGGCGAAGCCGTCGAGGCCCGGGACCGAGCCGAGATAGCGATCGAGCCGCAAGCCTTCCGCATGCAGGTCACCGCAGCCTGCCCCTGGCGCTGAGGGCGGCGGGAGGCAAAAACGGCCCCAAGGGGCCGCTTTGCTATTGAAGCGGGTTGGAATCGAGTGCCCCATCACCACCAGGCGCGACCCCAGGAATTCCAGGAGCCAAAGCCCACATACCTGGGACTCCGGAACTGGGCGCTGAAGTCCCGCTGATTGCCCCACACGCCCACGGCGACTTTGACATCCTTGAGATCCACGGTCGTTGGGTCCCAGGAGCGCTCCACGGTCAGCTGGTAGGGGTAGGCCCTTGAGGACATCCAGCCGGGATCGTCGGCCACCACGTAGACCGCCTGGGCCTCATCCTTCGGGTTCTTGAAGGTCACTTCGGGGTTGCCGGTGGGGATGAGGTTCGGCAACATTCCAGCCTGCAAACCGCCCCATTTGTCCATCATGACCATGCGGAACCAGCCGCGGTTCACGTGGTTCAGGCTCACGTGCAGGGTGCCTTTGGCCGGTACCACGAAGGCATAGCCCTTCCAGCCCTGGGGAAAGTCTGCATAATCGCTGATTTCCAGCGCGTCGTCCGCCACGCGGGTGCAGGCTACGAAGCCCTGCCGGGACATGAACTGGATTTCTTCCAGGATGTCGCGATGGCCCCAGTAATAGGCGTTGGGAAGGATGGGGCAGGGATGCCAATAAGGATCCCGGGTATGAAGGCGGGAGTTGTTCCCGGAGGCCAGCACGCCGTGGGTGGTTCCGGTTGGGGCACTCGACCGGCGATCCACCGGGGGCGAAAGAGTCGCGCCGCCGCCGGTCCGGTCACTGCCCCCGCCCATGCGACGGTCAGCCCCGGAGGCTTCGTTCATGCCGCGGGCTTCCGCTGACATCGTCCGCTCCACGGGAGCCTGGCGGCGGTCCCGGTCCTGGCCCATCAGGCCTGTAGCCAGGAACCCGGCCGCCACAAGGAAAAGCATGATCCTGGTTCCGCTCATGGGCACCTCCTTGAAGTAGTTGGGGAGTTCTGGAAACGCAATATCCAGTTCCGTGCCACTTCCCCCTAAGTGTGGGTCCACTGTGACGGCTATGCTAGAGGATCTCCCCGGTTGCCCAGGATTTCCGGGCCTCGGGTTGATGATTTGGGACCGGGGGACCGCCTGCTCGCATTGCTCGATCCACCCCTCCGACCTCCCCTCCCGCGGCCGGGCCAAGCCCGCCCCTCGGTTTGATTCAGGAGCATTCAACGTGTTCGGCACCATTCAGCACATCCACTTCGTAGGCATCGGCGGCATCGGCATGTCGGGCATCGCGGAAGTCCTGGTGAATCTGGGATTCAAGGTTTCGGGAACGGATCTGAAGGAGAGTGCCACCACGGAGCGGCTTCGTTCCCTGGGCATCCGGGTGGATCTGGGCCACGAGGCAAAACACATCGAAGGCGCCCAAGTTGTGGTGATTTCCAGCGCGGTGCCTACCAACAATCCAGAGGTCATGGCGGCCCACGAGGCCAAGATTCCGGTGATCCCACGAGGGGAGATGCTCGCGGAACTCATGCGATTGAAGCAGGGCATCGCGGTGGGTGGGTCCCACGGCAAGACGTCCACCACCAGCATGATCGCCCAGGTGCTCAGCCAGGCCGGGCTGGACCCCACCATCGTCATCGGCGGCCGGCTGGGCATCCTGGGATCTAACGCCAAACTGGGGAAAGGCGACTACCTGGTGGCGGAAGCCGATGAAAGCGATGGCAGCTTCTTGATGCTGAGCCCCACCCTGGCGGTCATCACCAATATCGACCGGGAGCATCTGGACCATTACAAGGACATCGAAGAGATCCGGGCGGCCTTCGTCGATTTCGCCAACAAAGTTCCTTTCTACGGCTCCGTGTTCGCGTGCATGGACGATCCCAACGTGGCCCATGTGCGGCCGCTGTTGAAGCGCCAAGTGCGCACCTACGGCACCAATCCCCAGGTGGACATCCGGGCCCAGGACATCCGTCAGGAGGGCTTCTTCAGCAGTTTCCAGGTCACCGCCTTCGGCGAGGAGCTCGGTGAATTCTCCATCAATGTCCCCGGCCAGCACATGGTCCTCAACGCGCTGGCTGCCATCGGCGTGGCCCTGGAACTGGGCGTGGCGAAGGATCTGATCCGCGAAAGCCTGGCCACCTTCAGCGGGGCCGAACGGCGCTTCACCTTCAAGGGGGAAAAGCTTGGCGTGCTGGTGGTGGACGACTATGGCCACCATCCCACGGAGATCGCCGCGACCCTCAAGGCCGCCCGCAAGGGCTTCCCGGAGCGCCGCATCCTCGCAGCCTTCCAGCCCCATCGCTTCACGCGGACCCAGGCCCTGCTGGAGGAATTCTCCCGCGCCTTTTTCGAGGCCGATGTGGTGGTCCTCACGGACATCTACGCCGCCGGCGAAGCCCCCATCCCCGGACTGACGGGCCAGAGCCTGGTGGAGGGCCTGCGGGCCCACGGCCAGCGGGAGGTCCACTACGCTCCCCGGGTTGAAGAATTGCCTGCCTTCTTGAAGACACTTTCCCGCGAGGGCGACCTGTTGCTGACCTTCGGCGCCGGCAGCATCACCCATGCGGGCCCGGCTTTCCTCGAACTGGAGTCTTGATGTTTCGTATGGCCCTACCGGCTCTCATTGCCCTGCCTCTGTTCTCGCAGGTGGCGCCAACGGCTTCCCGGGCACCAGTTTGGCTGCCCTCCCGCAGCTACCGCGCCGGGGTTCCCCTGCCTAATGGCGGCAAGGCCTACACCCGCCACGCGGATCTGGTGGCCTATGCCAACGCCTTGGCGGCGGCTGCGCCGGACCGGGTGCAGCTCTTTACGTTGAACGTCACGGAGGAGGGCCGGCCGCAACCTTTTTTGGTGATCACGAGCCCCGCCAATCTGGCGAAACTGGAGCAGCTCCGGACTGAGAACGCGAAGCTGGCGGATCCGCGCACATGCAGTAGCGACGAGGCCGAGCGCATCGCCCGCGCCAACCCCGCCTTCGTGTGGCTGGGCTACAGCATCCACGGCGCCGAACCCAGCGGCAGCGAGGCAGGGTTGGTGGTGGCCTATCATTTCGCGGCCTCCGAGGATGCGGAAGTTTTAAAACAACTGGACCGGGTGGTGCTGCTGCTGGACCTCACCCAGAATCCCGACGGCCGGGAAAGGCAGGTCCAGTCGGTGTCCGAGGTGCTGCAGGGCATCAACCCCGCAGACCCCCAGGACGCCCAGAACAGCGGCCGCTGGCCCAGTGGTCGTTTCAACCACCGGCTCTTCGACCTGAACCGCGACTGGGCCTGGCAGACCCAAGGCGAGAGCCGGGCCAAGGCAATGGCCTTCCTCTCCTGGAATCCGCAGGTGCTGGCGGACCACCACGAGATGAGCGCCGAGAGCAGCTACTATTTCCCGCCCACCATGCAGCCCATCCACGATGCCATCCCGAAGCCCATCGCCGGGTACTGGCAGCAAACTTTCGGCAAGGGTGTGGCGCGGGCCTTCGATGCCCACGAATTCACCTACTTCAGCAAGGATGTCTTCGACCTGTTCTACCCGAGCTACGGTGATAGCTGGCCCGGCCTGCATGGCGCCGTGGGGATGACCTTCGAGATGGCCGGCCAGACCGGACTGGCCTACAAACGGCGCGATGGCGAGATCCTCACGCTGGAAAAGCGCGTCCAGCGCCATTTCACCGCAAGCCTGGCCACCGTGCAGACCGCCGCTGACAACCACGAAGCCCTGGTCATGGACTTTCAGAAAGTGCGGCGGGAGCGTTTGAATCTCGGTGACCGCGCCGGAGCCTTCCTCATCGCCGAAGGCCCTGATCCCGGCCGAGCCAGGGCGATGGTGGAGACCCTCCGCCGCAACGGGGTGGAAGTGCTGTGCATGACCGAAGGCTTGGGCACTGCGGCCCTGGAGCCCATCGGCGTCGGCGCCCTGCCGGCCACGGTGAAGGCCGGGAGCTACCTGGTGGCGCTGGACCAGCCCAACGGAGCCATGGCGGAAGCCTTGCTCCAGAAGGAAGCTGTCATGGGCCCCAAACCGAGCTATGACGTGACTGCTTGGAGCCTGCCCCTCAGCTTCAATGTGCCCACCTGGTTTGCCAAAACGCGTCCGCGGGTGGCCACGGGGCCCATCCCCGCCGAGACTTCCGCTTCGCTGCCAGAAGCCCGCTCCAGCTACATCCTTCCTGCAGGTTTCGAGGGCCGGGAGCGCACCCTCGCCCAACTGATGGTCGAAGGCTTCCGGGGCACCGTGGTGTCTGAGTCCTTCACCATGGGGGATCGGCGTTTTGAAGCGGGAGCGGTGGTGTTTCCGGTCCGCTTGAATGACGGCGCCAAGTTGCGCGCTCGGCTCGCGGACTTGGCCGACCGCAACCGCCATCCCGTGATGGCGGCCCAAAGCGCCCTGTCGGATGCAGGGCCCGATCTGGGCTCCGACCGCGTCTATCCCCTGTCCATGCTGAAGATCGCCCTGGTCATCGACCGCCCCACGGACCCCACGGCCCTGGGCGCCGTCCTGCACACCCTGCGGGAAACCGGCCTGCCCTTCGCGCAAGTGCGGGCGGAACGCTTGGTCGGCGCGGCACTCCATCGCTACACCCATATCATCCTGGTGGACGACAACTCCGCAGGGAAAGCCTGGCAGCGCATCCTCGGCGAGGGCGGCACCGCCAAGCTCAAGACCTGGACCAGCGAGGGCGGAGTGCTCATCGGCCTGCAAGGTGGCGGCACCTATGCCTCCCGCGCTGGTCTCGCGGACGCAGGCTTCCAGTTCCTGGCCAAGGAGGCCGAAGAAGCGCGCTTGAAGGAAAAGGATCCCAAACGCGAAGCGCCGAAACCCGAAGCCGCTGACATCATCCAACCCTGGTCCGGGCGGGAGCAGCGGGACCTCCAGGAATCCATCCCCGGCGCTCTACTCCGGGTGAAAGTGGACCTGAGCCATCCCTTGGCCTGGGGCCTGCACACCACCGACGCTGCAGTGCTGAATGTCAGCGACACCATCCTGGAGCTGAGTCCCGGCGGCGAGAACCCGATCTTCTATCCGGGCAATCCCAAAAAGGATTTGACCGATTCGAAGGGCGCCCGGTCCGCGGCCGAAGGCGAGCCCCTGAAAGTCTCCGGGCTGCTGCCCAAAGCGCTCGAAGCCAGGCTGCGCCTCACGGCCTACGCCTGCCGGGAACACCATGGCGCAGGCGCGGTGATCCTGTTCGCCGGGGACCCCGTCTTTCGCGGCATGAGCGCTTTCACCACCCGGGCCTTCCTGAACGCCATTTTCTTCGGCGCCTACCGGGCGAACAACGAAGATTGAGCCCTTGCGGGACCAGACCTGCCTCCGGGCCGCAGGTTTCGGAACCATTCGAGGCCCCGGGCCATAGCTCCAACGGCGAAGCCCGATGGCCGCGCTGCGTTCCGAGGGGTTTCGTTCATGAAGGTTCATCCAGTCCTTGGGTACGCGGCGCTGCTGCTGGTGTTCATCCTGGGCCAGCCCGCCACGCGACTGACTGCGCAAAGCGCTCCGGCCCACGGCCTGACACTGTTCCAGCTCACACCGGTGGGCACGCCCCCCTGGCGCCTGGCGCTGGCCGGCGCGCCTGGCCGGCGCCCCACCCTCAGTGAGATCGACCCGGCCTTCACCCGCCTGGTGCTCTCGGGCTTGGAGGTGCGCTGGTTGCCGAAGGAGCCCTGGGAGCGCCTGCTGTCCGAAGTCGACCCGGAGCTCAAGCCCCAGACTACGCAGTGGGTCCTTCTGGATTCCGCCTCGAAGGCCAAGGCCTCCGGTGCTGGGCTGCCGGGTGTGGCGGGCCTCGAGGGCACCTTGAGGAATGAACTGGGCACCCTGCCCTGGGACGGCCTGGAGGCGGTGCTCCGCGCCGAGCCCAGGCATGGCGAAGCTCGTCTCGCCCTGGCGGAATGGGCTCTGGCGTGGGCCGCTCCCGCCTCGTTCCGATCCATCGAAACGCGATTGACGTGGCAGTCACAGGTCTCCATCAATGCCCACGCCGCCGCGGACGAGGCCCTTGGGAAGCTGCTGGCGGTGCCGGACTGGCCGTCCCAGGTGGCCCTGAACGAAGCCGGCGCCGGAGGGCGGCTGGGGCGGCTGCTCCGTAGGGGTGCTGAGCCCCCGCGCCTGGAGGCGATGAGCGAACAAGTGCTGGAGGCCCTGCGTGGAGATCCTGCCAATGGCCGCCTCCAGGGGAACCTTGCCTTCTTCCTGGATTGCTTGGAAGCCGACCAGGCGGAACGGCTGCTGGGGGAGAGTGAATCGGTGGAACCCCTCCCAGGCCAGGTCTGGCCGCCCCTGCCCATCATCCACGCGGGAGTTGCTCTGCTCCGCCGGCAGAACCGCTGGCCGGAGATCCGCCAGCGCATGGCGGCCTGGTCCAAACCCGCCGACCCGCTCTTCCTCACGTCCGCGGGTTGGGGCCGGCACGTCTTGCGGGAGGCGACTCTGAAGGCCTACGACCTGCAGGCGGAAAGCTGGCTGGAGGGCTGGGACCGGCTGCCTGACGCGCTGGACACGTTGCGAGGCAGGGCCGGTGGCGACTACCTCGAGCTGGCCAGGTTGTTGCTGGCCAAAGCGAACCTGCCGCGGGAGGATACGGAGTTCATGAAAACGATCGCCGGCCTGGTCGCCCGGCAGGCCCTGTCCGCTCCCCCCATGCCGAGCCCCACGCCGCCGTGGCGGATCAGGGTGCGGAGTCCGGCCGAGTTGGCCCGCCTGCGGGAAGCTTTTGATACGCGGATGGTCCTCGTGCCCTGGCTGCCCTCGGAACGGCTCCTCGAACCCGCGCCGCACCTCGAGGAACCCATTGCACTATTCCTGAATAAGGAGGTCCAGGAAGCAGAGCCCGGTCTCCTGGTGCCTGAATCCCTGGCGGACCAGTTGCGGACCCACCGCGCTGGCCGGCTTTTCATGGCCTGGGAGCGGGCCTCCCGG
>JANXPB010000112.1 GCA_025357545.1 Holophagaceae bacterium | reverse complement strand
GGGTTTGAGCAAGGCAGCGGGAACCAGGTAATCCGGCGTGATGCCGCCGCCGCCGTAGACTGTGCGGCCCAGATCTGTCTTGAAGGGCGGACCCTCAGGCTTGATGGGCACCTTGGCGTCGTCTTCGGGATTGTAGTAGTCGTCCAGGCCGTGCATGTAATCCCGCTGGATGCTGCGGCCGGAAGGCGTGTAGTAGCGGCCCGTGGTGAGCGCCAGGCCGCGGCTGCGGCCGATGGTGAGCACGCTCTGCACCAGGCCCTTGCCCCAGGAGGTGGTGCCCACCACCAGCCCCCGGTCGTGATCCTGCACTGCGCCCGTGACGATTTCCGAAGCGGAGGCCGAGCCCCGGTTCACGAGCACCACCATGGGGAAGGGATCCATGACCGAACCCTTGGGCGCCCGCGTTTCAACCACGTCGCGGCCATCGCGGCCCTTCTGGGTGACGATCAGTTCCCCGGGCCCCACCAGCTGCCGGCAGATGCCCACCGCGGCATCCAGGACGCCGCCGCCATTGTTCCGCAGATCCAGCACGAGCTTTTTCATGCCCTGGCCTTTGAGCTTTTCCACGGCCCGTTCGAACTCCTCGCTGGTGGCTTCGCCAAAATCCTTGATCAGGATGAAGCCCGTGTCGCGGTCGAGCATGAAGGCGTAGTAGACGCTGTTGGTGGGAATTTCGCCGCGGGTGATAGTGAAGCGCTGCAATTCCGGGTAACCCGCCCGCTGCACTGCGACCTCTACCGGCGTGCCCTTCTCGCCCCGCAGTTTCTGCACCGCCTGGGTATTGGTCCAGCCCTCGGTGCTCTTGCCGTCGATCTCCTTCAAGTAATCACCAGGCCGGATGCCAACTTTCTCGCTGGGCCCGCCGCGCACGGTGGACATCACCACGATGCCGTCCGACTGCTGGCTGATGATGGAGCCGATGCCGTAGAAGGAGGCGCGCTGGTCTTCGCGCATCATGCGGAATTCGCCCTCGTCCATGTAGTTCGAGTGCGGGTCCAGGGTATGCAGCATGCCCTGGATGGTGGACTTGGTGAGTTGCCGCGGCGTGGGCGGTTCGACGGTCTGCTTCTCCAGCAGGCCCATGATCTCCGTGAGGGTGTCCAGGCTCCGGGCCTGGGCGCGTTCATCGCCAGTGCGCCCGGCCAGCGGCGCATAGACCGCCACGGTGCCGAGCACCGCCACCCACATCCAATTTTTTGATACCCATCGGGCCATGTGTCGTCCTGTTCCTGGTACTGCCTTGGGTGCCGCCATGGGAGCCCCTGTTCCCAAAGAACAAGCATAAGGGCAATCCAGGCCGGGGAAGCTCCCTGGGGCGAGCCGGTTCAGAAGCCGCGCAGGATTTCCTGGGCCCGTCCCACCATGCGTTCCCGGCGCACCCGGGTGGCCCAGACGATGGATTCCATCTGGCGATAGGAGGTCTCAAGGTCTTCGTTCACCACGAGAAAATCATAGGCGTGGTAAAGTTCCAGCTCATGCCGAGCGTGGTTCATCCGGGCTTTGACCTGGGCCTCGGAATCCTTGCCCCGGCCTCGCAGCCGCCGCTCCAGCTCTTTGGCCGAGGGCGGCAGGATGAAGATCATCACCGCGTCCGGGATGGCGCGGCGCAGGTTCATGGCGCCGGTGGTCTCGATGTCCAGCAGCACATCCTGACCGGAGTCCAGCACGCTCTGGAGCCAGGCGCGGCCCGTGCCGTAACGCTTTTCATAGACCTGCACCCACTCGATGAAGCCGTTGGCGCGCACCACCTCGTCGAAGGCGGCATCGTCGACGAAGAAATAGTCCTTCCCCTCCACCTCGCCGGTCCGTGGCGCCCGGGTCGTGGTGGATATGGAAAAAATCAGATTGTCGAGCGACGCCACCAAGCGGTTGGCCAGCGTGGACTTCCCCGTGCCCGAAGGGGCTGAGATCACGAACACATTGCCCGGATGGCTTTGCATGGAGGATGGCCCAAAACAACAGGTTAGCGGGGAATCGGCCGGAAGTCGGGGGGAGGTGTGATGGTTGTGGCAAGTCCGGGCCGCCCCTTCTGCGCTTCCCGCCTCCCGCAGGCTGTCGGATCGACCGGGACTGAAAGTGAGCGGAGGGGAGTGGCGAAGCCCCAGATGACCTATTCAGGTACGCAACCAGGGTGGGATCAATTCCGCGTCCACAGATCAAAGGGCCGGGCCCCGATCAGAATGTTGAACTGGTGCTCCCGCCGCAGGGGGCCAGGGTAGTAGGGCCGGATCTGGACGTGGCCCCAGCCGCTTTCGATATAGAGCTTGCCCACCGCACCGCGAAGCACTAGGCCCTGACCCAGGACGCGCATGCCAACGGTGAGGTTGTTCGGGTCCTGGGAAAACAGCCCGTAGTCCAATCGCAGCACGAGCTGGACGTGCCCCCCGAAGGCGCGCCGCAGCGCGATGGGCAGGCCGGCCCTCAGAATTGCGAAATTGGGGGCCAGGAAACGGGTACTGGGGGTGCCGATCAGACTGGCGTCCCCGCCGAGGATGTATTGCCGGTCGGGCACCAGGAGCGTTCGCCAACCCATTCCGGCTTCCAGCGCGATATCCACGCCCACGGGCCCCACCACGTCCTTGGCCAGGGCCCGGAACAGGAGGTAGGCGCCGCGGATCTGATTCAAATCAGGTTCCAAGGCGGGCCTAGGTGCTGGCTGTGGTTCCAGGGCCGGCGCGACCTGGGCCCTGGACTGGGTATGGTCGGCGGTCACCCGTGCGCGGATCTGCAGTCCCTCGGTCGGGAACAGACTGCGGTCGAGGCAATCCCATTCGGCCGAGAGCACCAGGCTGTCCTCGGCGTTCCGCACCCAGGGGAAGCCCTTCGGCATCAAGGTCGATTCCCGGTGCATATATTCGACCTCGGCCAGGCCTTTCTGCTCCTTCCCGAAGCGCTGGAACAAGCCCGTGAACACATCGTTCGTCCGTTGAGCCGAGTTCTCGATGAGAGGCTGGTACCCCGTCGGATCCGGAGTCGTTCCGAAATAGCCCAGCAGCGGATCCCCGGTGAACCGGTGCCACGAGGCTCGGGCCCCCAGGAAGATTCCGATGGAAGGCCGGGTCAGGAAGGAATGCCGGAGGGAGAGGGCCGCGCCCCGCTGGATGGTGTCGCCATAGGCATGCAACCACCACTCATTACCTTTCCAGCCTAAGTCCTTGAGCCAGGCATCCAATACTCCATGCAGGCCCCAGGTCGTCTCGTAGGCCGCGGCCACATTCACCTGGACCCGGCGACGGTCCGTGGCTTCCAGCTTGAGCGTCCAATCGTTCGCGCCAGGGCCGACCTGCAGCCGGGCGGCGGGGTTCTGGAGGTTCAGGGAGTGGTCCATCTCCAGGAGGCGGTTCGACAACCATTCCGTATCGAGCGGCCTCCCGATCATGGGCAGGAACATCGCTTCCATGACCTTTTTGCTGGCCGGCCGCAGGTCAGTGAAGTCCACGTCCACGGCGCTGATGGTTGCTTCCCGCACGATGATCCGCAGCTCCCCTGTGGCCTCGAAGGTGCACCCGCGCAAGTTCAGCAGGGGCCGCCCGCGCAGGGAACTGCGGATCAGGAGATCCTGGAGGAAGGCGCCCCAGGCCGGTTCCCGGAAAGGCTGCCCCGCAGCCAGCCCACTTTTCAGGGCAAGCTCCTGGGCTTCCAGGGTCCAGGAATAGGGGAAGTCCCAAAGCACACGGGTGATGGTCGGGTTGGGCGTGATGTGGATTTCCAGCGGCGCCCCAGAGCCCGAAGGCAGGACCAGCCAGGCATCGGCGACCAGACCTCGGGACAGGGCGCGCCGCAGGAACCGGTAGCCATCCCGGCGGAACCAGGCTTGCCCGGTGGGCAGGCAGGCACTCGCGAGGTTCGCCAGGCCCGGCGGTTCGACCCCCACGATCCGCCATTGGGAGGCGCCGATCGCAATTGCGCCATCCTCGCCGTAGAGCTGGGTCTCCAGGGTCGGCAGCGCCTCGGTCATCGCCTTCCTTCCCAGGTCCGCCAGTTCGTCTACCCGGGTATGGAAATCAAAAAAATTGAAACCTACCACCGGCGGATGCAAGAGCACATCCGCACTGGTCCGGTTGAGGTCGGCCATGACCTCGACACTGTGCGCCAGGCTCCGCCCCGCCAAGGAGAAGGGATTTCTTGCGGGACCTGGCTGCACAGGATCGCTGACATCCACAGCGAGCTGCAAGGCGCGGGGGTATAGCCTGCGCGCTTCCAGGACCGGCAGGCTCTGGGAAATGCTCCCGTCCACGAGCTGGGCCCCCTTGTAATCCACCGGCCTGAAGATTCCCGGGATCGACATGGAAGCGCGCACCGCCGTCACCAGATTTCCGGAGGTGAAGCATTCGAGGCGTCCCTCGGTGAGGTTCGAAGCGATGCAAGCGAAAGGGGCCCTGAGCCGGGAGAACTCCCCGCCACAAAGGGCGTCGGCCCGGAGCAGGTGGGCCATCAGGATCTGGGTGGCAGCGAGCCCGGAGGCCTCGCCCGGCAGGTACTCCCAACCTTCGGGCCGGTAGTCGAAGCGCACCACCGTCGATTCCCGTTCCTCGTCTTCGCTCAGGGTCATTCCTCCGGTGCGCCGGCGGGAGTCCAGGATGGCATTCCCGAAATCAGTCTCCTTGAAGGCCCAGCGGAGCCCCTGGCCAGAGAACCCGGCGGCCCGCAAGGCGCCCACCAAGGCACCCGAACTGCTGCCGGTGAGGGCGTCTTCGGGAATCCCTTCTTCCTCCAGCACCTCGAAAACACCGAAGTGGACCAGCCCCTTGGCCGACCCGCCCCCCAGCACCAGGGACAGGGGACGCTGGCTCTCAGCGCGATACTCGGCGCGCAAGCGCAGCCCCAGGTCTGGCGCCCGGCGTTGGAGCCGCAACTCCTGACCCTTTAGGGAACAGAGCGCCAGCAGGCAGATGGGAACGGCTCGAAGGATCATGGGGTCTCTGACCAACAACCCCATCAGGTTACTGAGCCGTTGGAATTTTCCAGCGCATTATCACAAGCCTGCGGTGGGGGTGGGCGGCCCGGGCTTCGGCTCGCCCCCGGCTTCCGGCACCGGCCTGCCAGCGCTGATGGATTCTGATCCGACGGATCCACGCGGATCAGGGGGTAGTGGCGATGGGCCGCGAATGGGCCGCGATCCAGGCATCGATGGCCTTGCGGATGCTTGGCATGGCCCGCTGGGTGGCCTCGATGCCGGCCTGCATGCAGCGCTTCTTCTGCGTGAAGTCGAGCATCCCCACATCGCCAATACCGCTTGGCGTGATCAGGACATCGGCCTCTCGTTTGGCATGCTCGACGTTGAGGGCGAACATGATGCTTGTGGCCTGGAGCGTGACGCCCACCAGGTTGGTGATGTTCGTATTGCCAAGACTGGCGCTGATGTCCACGGCGATGACGAGATCCGCACCCTTGGCCTTGGCCACCGAGATGGGAATATTGTCCACCACGCCGCCGTCCACCAGGATCTTCCCCTGGTGCTGGACCGGCTGGAAGACGCCGGGAATGGCGGCGCTCGCCCGGATGGCGCGGGCCACCGAGCCCTTGTCGAGCACCACCTTCTGGCCCCAGTTCAGGTCGGTGGCCACGGCGGCGAAGGGGATCTTCATGCTCTCGATGTTCTCGGTTTTGATGTGGCTCTTCACCCAGGCTTCGAGCTTGTCGCCCTTGGCGAGTCCCATGCCGGTGATGGCATTCATGACCCCGAAGTCGAAGATGTCGTCCTTCTCGAGCTGGAATGCGGTCCATTCGAGATCGAAGCTGTTCACATCGGCGGCGTAGATGGCGCCGATGAGGCCGCCGACGCTGGTGCCCACCACCAGGTCGATGGGGATCTTCTCCTGCTCCAGCGCCCGGATGACGCCCACATGGGCGAAACCCCGCGCCGCACCACCGCCCAAGACCAGGGCGATCTTGGGTTTGGGTGGTGGGGCCTGGGGAAGGGGGCGTTGGGGAACGGTGACTGGCGGCGTGGTCTGGCAGGCGATGAAGAGGGCTAAGGCGGCGATGGCAAAGACGGTCGGGAGGCGCATGACTCGGATTCCTCTTGTGATAGAGAGGATAACGCGGACGGCTCCGGGTGGTGGCGGGGGGTGGCTCCAGTGCCGGGCAGCGAGCTTCAGAGCCAGGATGATGGGTTTTCACCAAGGGGATTCTTCCGCCCTCGCGCAGGGCCATTTTGGGAGTCTTCTTCCGCAGGTCGGGAAGAATCCCCGGGCGTTTGTCAGGGGTCGCGTGTTCGAATCCGACACCATGAATCCAAAAGCGAGCCACACTGAACAACTTCATTCAGGAGAATCGTGATGCTGAAAGCGATCCTGGCGACGGCCATGACCATTGGTTTCATGAGCGGTCCGCTCCAGGCGAGGGGCGATAAAACTCCCAAGGCCCCCAAGCCGGATGTGGGGCCCGGGCGCATCGCCTGGTTCGACATCACCACGACCAATATGGCGCGGTCCAAGGAGTTCTACGGCAAGCTGTTCGAGTGGCAATTCACGTCGATCGCAGGCACTGATCTGGCGGCGGAGATCGTTTCGCGAGGCACGGCCATCGGGACGCTGCGCGTCGCGGAAGGCAAGATCAGCGGATACAACGGCGTGGTGTATGTCCAAGTGGACGATTGCAGGGCCAGTTGCCAGAAGGCAAAGGAGCTGGGGGGAACGGTGGTGCCCGGCTTTCCCTTCGACTTGTCGGATGGCAGGGGAGCCATCGGGCTGGTGATTGATCCGGCGGGGCATCCGATGGGGGTCTATTCGAGGGCTCAGCTTGCGCCGCCGGTGATCCCAGTTAAGTGAGGGAAGGGCTGGAGAGGAGCAGCCGAACGGTTGCTTCAGGCGGTTCGTGGACCAATCTTCCGCAAGTTGCAAGGCAGACCTATCTCATGATTCTGCGAAGCCACTAGAGCGACCTATGCGCCTCGTTGCGTTCGGGTTTAGCAAAGGTGGGCAGCGCCCCTCCCCAAGGCGCCACTACCGCCCAAAAACCTCGACTTCCAGAGGAACACTGACCAATACGACACACCCACCTTCCGAGCGGACGGCGTGCTTGTTGTTGGGCGCGGTGTACAGGTAGTCGCCTGCGTGCAGATGGTCTTTGCCCAGGCGGAGGTCGCCGGACAGCACGAAGATCTCTTCTCCGCCGGGGTGGTTGTGCGCGGGATAAGTCGCACCGGCTTCGAACTTCAACAGGATCGTCGGCGCCCTTTTGGCCACCGGGTCAAAGCGCAAAGTCTTGACTGAAACGCCAACGACACCTGGTTCTTCCAACGGGTGCCAATCGATTTGGTCGGTACGGACCAATTGGTTCGAGTCGCTAGGTGGTGTGGCTGGCGAGTCCATGAGCAAGACCTTAAATGTTGTGAGTACCTTCCGCCATCCCGAGGATTTGATGTCTTCTACTTTCACACGAAGGACGAAGCAAAATGTAATAGGTGGGGATAGTCCTCTCCGCGAGTCCCGGGGTGGGGCCATCTGCCCTTCCGTGCTGGCTGCGCACGGCGCTTAACGCTGCGGACGCTTTGCGTCCTCCACTACGCCTACCAGGGTTCCCGTCTCCGCGAGGCCGCAGGCCGAGTGGGAGCGCGCGTGCGCGCGTTAGACGGGAGCGCCATCCCGCGGGCTCGATTCCTCCGCCTCCACCAAAACAAAAATGCTCCGCGTCGCGGTCCCTGTGTCGAGGAAGCATAGTTTAACGGTTTGGTCAGACTATGCGTCCCAGGAACGAGGGGACGAACTATGGTTCCCGGGCGGCGGTCGGGGTTGCTCCTTCCACCCTGTAAGTTCTTTCCCAACCAAGGAGGCTGGATTTTGACCGGGATGAGACCAAGATTAGATCGAATTTTCAATATAAATAATTGATAATCAACGACATGAAGTTTAAACATTGGACCCTGAACCCAAAAACCAACGGGCTCCCCGGGTCTTTCCAATGGAATGGATGAGCCCCTCCGCCTTCATGGTCTGGAGCAGGCGTTTGATGCTCCGTTCCGGCTGACCTGGAAGGACCTGCTCCAGATCCTCGAAGCGGGCCCCCTCCTTGGACTCGCGGATGTGTTGGAGGAGGAGTTCTCGCTGGGCGGGGCGTCCGAGTCCCTTCAGTCGAGTGTATTTCCCCTTTTCTCCCAGGAGGGACATCAGGCGACGCGAGGGGATGGCCTTCCGCCCGACCTGCTCCAGAATGCCGGCCTCGACCAATTCATGGATGCGTGGGCGGTGCGCAGTCGGGATGGCCTGCTGGCACTAGGCCAGGTCCAGGAGCAGGAGGTGGTCGGTATTGAAGCTCCGCACCTGCTCCAGCCCGATGGCCCCCAGGAGCCTCAGGAAGCCCGCCCTGGACCAGGAAGCCAAGTTAGGGCGGGGTTGTCCCTTCCCGGTTCGGCCGGGAAGCCGGACCGCTAGCGGCTCACGCGCCGGCTGCCCGGCGTTTCGTGAGCCGTGGCCAGACGGCGAGATGCCCCAGGGCCAGGGTGAGCAGGATGCCCCCGAGCTCCGGCAGGCCAAGGCGCGGGGGCGCTCCGCTGGTGAGGGGTGGGAAGATGAGCAGGTAGAGGTCCAGCCAGTGGCCCGCCAGTACCACTACGCCCGCCGCCACCAGGTAGCGGTCATCGTCCTTCACCTTGCGGTTCATCATGAGGTGGAACGGCAGCACGAAATTCAGGACCAGATTGGCGTAGAAGAACGGCGCCCAGGGGCCGCTCAGCAGGGTCTTGATGGGACCGACCTCTTCGGGGATGTTGGCGTACCAGATGAGCAGGAACTGGCTCAGCCAGATGTAGGCCCAGAAGGCGCTGAAAGCGAAGAGCATTTTCCCCAGGTCGTGGTTCGGCGCCTTGGACACACCCTCCGGCAGCAGGCCGAAACGCCGCAGGGCCACGGCGGACAGACTCACCAACGCGATGCCCTGGAGGAACATCCCCGCAAATCCGTAGATAGCGAAAATAGTGGAATACCAGGCGGGCTCCAGGCTCATGATCCAGTCGAAGCTGGCGAGGCTGAAGGTGACGCCGAAGGCCACCATGTAGGGCGCTGTGAAGGCGCGCCGGCGCAGCATCAGCCGGCCCAGCCCGTACCACAGCAGGAAGTAGGCAACGATCCGGAGGAAAAAGGCCGGCGGGTTCAGCCACACGGCGCGGAGCAGCAGCACATGGTCGGTGGCGGCCTCGGGCCGGGCCCAGGGATAGAGGGTACCGGTGCCGAACCAGAGGCTGAGCATCACGAGCATCGCGAAGGGCAGCACCCGGGGCATCGCGTGGGGCGCCGCCAGGATCGGGTCGCTCCAATGCCCTTTGGTCAGCCGTGTGACAGCCACCAGGAAGAAGCCCCCCAGCCCCACGTGTGCGAGGTTCACGCCACAGAGCAGCAGGTTGCCCCAGAGGCGGAAGCCTCCGTTTCCCGCGCCCGTAAGCAGCAGCACAAGGCCCAGGCCTAGCGCCGCGAAGGAGGCTCTGCGCAGGTTCGCGCCCAGCAGGTTCAGTGCGGGAACGTGCCCCAGTCCTTCGAATTGGTCCGGCAGGGTCGGGGCGACGGGTTGGCTCATGGCAGGCCTCCCTGGACGGCTGGCGCGGGATTGGGTGCGGGAATGGACGGCGAGAATCGCGCGGGAGCAGCCCCGGTCGCCGGCGCCGGCAGGGCGGCTGGGGGAGTCGCGCTCGTCGCGGCGGCGGATTTGACCGCCTCCGCCTGCAAGGATTTCAAGTGCATCACCGCGCGCCAGCGGTCCTCGGCACTGAGCTGGTCCGCCAGGCCCTTCATGATCTTCTCGGGCCCGCCAAAGGTGGCCACGTGGAAGATGCGTCCTTCCTGGTATTCAAAATATTTCGGAATCATCAGGTTCGGCGGATTTGGAAAGTGCGGGATCACGCCGCCATCCCCCTTGCCGCCCGGCCCGTGGCAGGTGGCGCAGACGCGATTCCACACCACAGCCCCCCGGGCCATGTTTCCAGGAGTGGCCGTTAGGGGATTCTTCAGCTGCACGCCGGCGCGGACGGCTTCCTCCTTGCCTGCGACATAGGCCAGCGGCGGGGCCTGCCCCTTCGCCACGGTTCCCTCGGGAGGGGCTTGGAGCACCTGGCCGTGGGGTAGCACCGGGCTGGGATCATAGGCCTGGGCCGCAAGCGGGTAGAGCATGCCCGCATCGAATTCCACCACGCGACGGGTGAAGTCGCGGTTGATGGCCAGCCCGGCTCCCAGCACCAGGGCGGGGGGCAGCAGGATGGCGCCCAGGGAGGCAGGAAGGCTCAATTCGCGGTCGAGGAGCCCGACGCCCGTGCCGCTTCGGGCGTCGGTCACCAGGCGTTCGGTGGCAACGGCCCCTAGGGCGCTCAATTCCGCGGTCATGGGTTCGAAGGTGTGACTCCGCTTCAGTTCGAGGACCATCACGAACCGGTCGTCATTGACGCCTTGGTGCAGGTCCGGGACCCTCAGCCGGGGCCGCATCCGCGCGATGGCGAAGAAGGCCGCGACACTGCCCAGGCCCGCCAGCAGCACCGTGAGTTCGAACAGCACGGGGATGAAGGCAGGCAAGGAATTGAGGGGCTTGCCGCCCACCACCAGCGGATAGTCCACCACGCTGGTCCAGTACTGCAGGGCGAAGGCTCCAGAGAAGCCAGCAAGCCCCAGGATTCCCGTGATCCAGGGCAGGCGCGACGCCTTTTCCCCCAGGGCCTCGTCCATGCCGTGGACAGGAAAAGGGGTAAAGGTGTCCACCACCGTCAGGCCCTTCGCCCGCACGGCCCCCACCGCCGCCAGCAGCGCATCAGGGTCGGCGAAATCGGCCCGCATGATGGACGCCGTGTCTTGAGGCAGAGGTACGGCTCGAGTCTGGAATGCATCCAGCAGGGACTCAATGGTCGCCATGTTTCAGCACTCCTTTCACCTCGCTGGCGGCGATCATCGGCAGCACGCGGCAGAACACGAGGAAGAGGGTCAGGAAGAGCCCGAAGCTGCCCAGCAGCGTGGCCACCTCGATGAAGGTGGGCCGGTAGATGACCCAGCTGGAAGGCAGGTAGTCGCGGTGCAGGGAGGTGACGATGATGACGAAGCGTTCGAACCACATGCCGATGTTCACGAAGATGCAGAGGATGAACACCAGGAGCGGCGAGCGGCGGATCTTCTCGAACCAGAAGAACTGGGGCGTGACGACATTGCAGCTCACCATGGTCCAGAAGGCCCATTTGTAGGGGCCCATGGCGCGGTTCAGGAAAACGTAGCGCTCGAAGGGGTTGACGCTGTACCAGGCAGTGAAGAATTCCGTGGCATAGGCCAGAGCCACGATGGAGCCCGTGGTGAGTACCACCTTGCACATGGCGTCCAGGTGGCTGAGGGTGATGTACTCCTCGAAGCCCATGAGTTTGCGGGCCACCACCATCAGGCAGAGCACCATGGCGAAGCCGCTGAACACCGCGCCCACCACGAAGTAGGGCGGGAAGAGCGTCGCGTGCCAGCCCGGGATCACCGAGGTGGCGAAATCCATGGAAACGATGGTGTGGACCGAGACCACCAGGGGCGTGGCCAGGCCCGCCAGCAGACCGTAGAGGCTCTCGTAGCGCCGCCAGGTGTGATTGGAGCCGTTCCAGCCCAGGCTGAAGACCGACAGCGCGGCTTTGCGGAGGCCGCCCGCGGCGCGGTCCCGCATGGTGGCCAGATCCGGCAGCAGGCCGATGTACCAGAACACCGCGGAGATGATGAAGTAGGTGGAGATGGCGAACACATCCCAGAGCAGCGGGCTTCGGAAATTCACCCACAGCGGCCCCCGGGTGTTGGGCAGCGGCAGGGCCCAATGGGCCACCCAGGGTCGCCCCATGTGGATCAGCGGGAAGAGGCCGGCGCACATCACCGCGAAGATCGTCATGGCTTCCGCCGCGCGGTTGATGGAGGTGCGCCAGTGCTGGCGGAAGAGGTAGAGGATGGCCGAGATCAGCGTGCCCGCGTGGCCGATGCCCACCCAGAACACGAAGTTGGTGATGTCGAAGGCCCAGCCCACGGTCTTGTTCAGCCCCCAGGTGCCGATGCCCGTGGTGAGGGTCTGGGTTACGGCCCAGGCGCCGAGGGCCATGAGGCTCCCGGTGCAGAGGACGGCGATGATCCAGGCCTTGGAGGGCGCCTGTTCCGTGGGCGCGAAGACCTCCTCGGTCACCTGGGAATAGGTCTTGTGGCCTTGGATCAGGGCCGGATCCACGGAGCTCGCGGCGGCATCAGGCATGGGGGCCTCCGGCATGGGGCGCGGCTTCACCGGGAACTTCGCCGTTCCGGATCTTGGTCAGATAGTTCACGGCGGGCATGACGCCCAATTCACCGAGCACCAGGTAGCGCTTGGGGTCGGTCATGGCCCGGCTGATCTCGGAGCCGGGGTCGTTGAGGTCCCCGAAAAGGATCGCCATGCCAGGGCAGCTCTGCTGGCAGGCGGTTTGGCATTCGCCGTCCCTCAGCTCGCGGCCCTCGTTCTTGGCCTGGGCCTTGGTGTGCTGGATGCGCTGGATGCAGAAGGAGCACTTCTCCATGACGCCACGGCTGCGGACGGTCACATCAGGGTTCAAGGCGAGGCGCTCCACCGGGTCGCTGTGGCCGTATTCAAACCAGTTGAAGCGCCGCGTCTTGTAGGGGCAGTTGTTGGCGCAATAGCGGGTGCCCACGCACCGGTTGTAGACCTGCTGGTTCAGACCCTCGTCGCTGTGGACCGTAGCGACCACCGGGCACACGTTCTCGCAGGGAGCGTTGCCACACTGCTGGCAGAGCATGGGCTGGTGCACTACACCAGGTTCCTCCTCGGAGCCGGTGTAGTAGCGGTCCAGGCGCATCCAGTGCATCTCGCGCTTGCGGCGAACCTCGTCCCTGCCCACGGTGGGGATGTTGTTCTCAGCCTGGCAGCTGATGACGCACGCGGAACAGCCGCTGCATTTCGAGAGATCGATGACCATGGCCCACTGGTGCTTGCCCTTGGGATGCCCGGCGTAGAGCGAGGGCAGGGCCCCGCTGTGCTCATGGGGCCGGGCGGCCGCAGGGTCCTTGGCGTAGGCCGCGAAACCCATCTCGCGCACCAGCTCGCGGCCTTCCATCGCGTGGTGGTCCTGGGTGCAGGCCAGCTCCGTACGCTGGGGCGTCGGACTGAGTTCCACCGGAAGACCCTGGTAGCCGCGCAGCGCCCCCATCGTGACCCAGAGGAAGGCATTGGTGCCGACCCCGGTCCCGTGCTTCCCGCCCTTGGCGCGGCCGTAGCCTAAGGCCACAGCTACGGTACGGCCATGCAGACCCGGCTGCACTACGACCGGCAGCACCAGGTCCGGCAGGCCGGGGTGCCTCAACCGCACCACGTCGCCCTGCTGAAGCTTCAGATCCTCGGCCGTGCCGGGGCTGAGCTGGGCGTAGTTGTCCCAGGTGATCTTGGTGATGGGGTCCGGCAATTCTTGGAGCCAGGGGTTGTGGGCATGGCGGCCCTCGAGGTTGCTGACTTTGGTGTAGAGCAGCAGCTGGTGGTCCGCGGCCTTGAGGAAAGCGCGCGCCGTCCATTCGGAATGGGTGCGGGCACGGTCCTCCCGGTAGGGGGGTGGCGGGGCTTCGATCGCAACGACGGCGAACCCACGCTCCACGACTCCGTGCCAGAAGTCGCCGAAGCTGAGGCCGCCGGCCTTGGGAAACACCTCGGCCTGCCACCGAGTCTTGACTTGGTCCTGGGCTGTGGCGGGCCGGCCGGCCCACTGCGCGAGGCTCTCTGCCGCATCGCGAGTCTGGAAGAGCGGATTCAGCAAGGGCTGGTGCAGGTTCCAGGTGCCAGCGAGGGGCTCGCCATCCCGCCAGGTCTCCAAGGGATGGTGGTCCGGCGCCAGGTGGGTGCACAGGGCCGCGGTTTCATCGTCGTGCAGGCCGAGGCCGATGCGCAGCGGCACTTTCCGAGCGGATTGTTCGAATCCCGGCACCTCGAAGGCTGGATTGGCCTCGAGCACCAACAGCGCATCCACCCGGCCCTCGGCCATCTCGCGCAGCAGCGAATCCAGCGCCGCGTCGTCCCCCTGCCTTTGCAGAGAGGGCTTCGCGAGATCCAGAGTCCTACCTTCGTTGCCTAGGGCGCGGTTGATGCGAGCCGTGAATATCTGGGCATGCAGATCATTGAAGCCGCAGAGCACGAGGCTCTGCCCGGCGTGGGCGCCAAGCTCTTGCGCAAGCTCTTCTGCCTTCCGGCTCAGCTTGGGGTCCAACGGCAGGATTCGAGCGGCTGGATTCAGGCCCACGTGCCGTTCCACTTCGAAGGCCAGGTGTTCCATGAAGGCTGGGGTTTCCATGGGGGCGATGCGGACGCGGGAGTCCGCATTGGAGCCGGTGAGGCTCATGCCTGACTCCACCTGCACATGGCGGGACATGCCTTCTTTTCCGTCCGGCGTGCGGCCGCTGGCGTAGGCTCGGCCGAAACCTGCGGGATTGATCCAGGTGCCCATGAAATCCGCCTCGACGCCCAGAATGAAACGGGCCTGTTCGAGATGGAACGCCGGCATGAGGCTGACGCCATGGGTGCGTTCGTAAGCCAGGCGGATCGCTGAGGTGCTGATAGGGTCGTATTGCACCAGCCTGCCCTCGGCAAAGCCCTCCAGAAAACGGCCTACCGCTGCCCGCAGAGTCGGGCTGGTGAGGGTGTTGGACAACACCCGTACCCGGCCACCCCGGGATTCCACCTCGGCGAAGGCCTTCTCCAGATCCCGGTCCAGCCAAGCCCAGTCGCAGTCCCGAGCGGCGGAGCCGCCGGGACCGGAGCCATCGATGCGCGGCCCCTTGAGCCGCTCGCCGTCGTAGAGGTCCCGCAACTGTGCCTGCCCCACCGCGCACAGGGCGCCGCGTCCTACGGGGTGATCCGGGTTGCCTTCGAGCTTGATGGCGCGGCCGTCGCGGCTCTTGGCCAGGATGCCGCAGCCGGCGCTGCAGCCCCTGCAGGTGGTGGCGTACCAGGCGTCGACACCGGGGGTGAAGCCCTCCTGGCCTTGGATCAGCGCCATGGCCTTGTGGGCCTTCTTGGAATCGCAGCCCGAGGCGAGGCCCACGGCGAAGCCTAGGCCCGACCAGCGGAAGAAGTCGCGCCGGGTAACCTGGCGGACGCTTTCGCCCACCGGCAGTGCTTCGGGGAATTCATCGGCAGGGGGCTGCAGCTCGCCCCGTCTCTGGCCAAGGCTTTTCCAGATGCGCATGGGGTCTCCTCAGTGATGGCAGGACGAGCAGTCGGTGGGCGCGGCCGGGGGCATGCCCCTAGCCTTGAGCCCCGCGTTGTGGTCCCGGTGGCAGTTCAGGCAGTCGCCCATGGTGAAGGAGCGCGCCTGCACCACTGCGTCCATGGTCTGCACCTCGCCATGGCAGGTCTGGCAGGTGACACCTGCGTTGACATGGCGGCTGTGGTCGAAGAACACGAAGGAAGGCATGCGGTGGATCCGGTTCCAGGCGACGGGCTGCCCTTCCTTGAAGGCCTTGGCAAGCTTGGCAATCTCGGGGCTCGGCTCCTTGGAATTGGGCCGGTTCACGATCTTCTCGTGGCACTTCAAACAGGTGCTGAGGGGCGGAATTCCCGCGTGGCGCCCCTTCTCCGCGGCCGTGTGACAGAACTGGCAGTCCATTTTGTTCTCGCCGGCGTGGACCCGGTGTGAGTAGGCGATGGGCTGGGCGGGTTGGTAGCCAGAGTTGTCTCCAGGCAATCGGGGGTCGACCGTGAGCCCGGCCACCAGGAAGGAGAGGCCAGTGCCCACGACGGCGGCTAGGAGCACGGTGCGCAGTTGCATCTCAGCCCCTCGTTCCGGAGCGGAAGTTCCACACAACCAGCTGGGGTTTCCGCCATAGGTACCAGAGGGGCACCACTAGGAAGTGGACCAGGCGCGTGAATGGGATCATGCCGATCATCAGGAATCCGGCCGCGATGTGGAGCTTCGGACCCCAGGGCAGCGAAGTGATGAGTTCAGCCCTGGGCGCGAATGCGAGGATGCTGCGCAGGTAGGGCACCGCCGATGCCGCGTACCAGGAGCTGCCCCAGGGGTAGCGCAGGGCCGTGTAGATGCCCGTGCCGACCTGAAGCAGCAGCAAAGCGAGGAGGGCGATGTCCATGCGGGACGTGACAGCCTTCACCCGGGCATTGGTGGCGCGCCGCAGCAACAGGGCTAGCACGCCAAAAAGGGCCAGCATCGCCATGACCAGCCCTGTGGTTTCAAGGATGAAAAGCCGCACTGGTTGCGCATTCCACCAGAGGAGGGTACGGGGCATGAGGAAGCCCACCAGATGCCCGCCCAGCACCCACAGGATGCCCCAGTGCCAGAGGTTGGCTCCCCAGAAGAGCTGCTCGTTCTCCAGGAACTGGCTGCTGAGGCTGGAGTAGCTGAAGGGCCGGAACGTGAAGCGCAGGATGCTCACGGCCACCGCCAGGCCCAGCATCAGGTAGGGAAAGCCTACGAAGAGGAAGGCGTTGAGAAAGCTAGCGGACATGGTCCACCTCCGGGCCACGGAAGGCCCCGTGGCTGGGGTGGTGACCATGGGCATCGCCCTTTCCACCGCACTCGCAGCCTGCATGGGCGGGGCCATCGCCATTCGGCGCCAGCGTCTTCAGGAGCAGCTCTAGAGCTTCAAAGAGATAGTCGTAGGGCGCGGCGCCTTCGAGTTTGGGGCGCAGTTTCTCCAGTGCGGGCAGGATGCAATCCCGAGTGAGGCCCAGGGCCTCCTCATGGGGCAGCTTCCCGAGCAGGCGCAGGAGGGTCGCGAGGTGATCCGGCAGGTTCGAGCCTTCCTCGATGCCGAATTCCCGCAGGCGAGGCCGCAGGTTGGAGAGGAAGATTCCGCGCTTGTAGGTCTCGCCGAAGAGGTGCCAGCCGATCTCCAGACTGGCGCTCGGATTCATGTCGAAGGTGCGGGTGTAGGCCTCCTCCACTTCGGGCATCGGCGTGAGTTGCAGGTGCAGTGCGAAGGCTTCGAGGAGGTCCTCCCAGATTTCCGCGTACCACTTCACGGATTCAGCCAGGGCGATGGCCTTGGGCTTCAGGGAAGCGTCGGGATAGTCCAGGAGGTCCGCGAACCTGGCCATGTGGGAAAAAGTCAGGAACATCACAGCCCCCGTTCCGGTGCGTCACGAAAGCCGATGCCCGCGAGACCTTTGTTTTCGAGAGGGTTCTTGAGTACCTCGATGGCCTGCTCGCGGTGGCTGGGCGGGATGACGAAGCGTTCTTCAAAAGTGGGCAGGCTCGTGAGCCGGTAGATCTCCTCGGCCTGCTCCGGCGTGCAGTCGGCCGCGGCCAGGGCGAGCTTGGCCGTGCCGATGTCAATGTCGCCGACGGTGAGGGCCCTTCGCCAAGTGCGGACCGCCATCTGCTTCTTCATGGCGTAGCGCACGGGCCCTTGCTCGCCCGCCGAGAAGATCGAAGCCAGGTAGGCCATGGGGGTGCGGGCCATGTCCAGCGGCGCGAAGAGGTCCTCCACATTGTTGGCAACGGTGTCGCCATCGAAGGTGGAGGTCACCGGCGCAAGCGCGGGCACGTAGAAGAGCATCGGAAAGGTGCGGTACTCCGGGTGCGGCGCGAGCGCCAGGCCCCAGGTCTTGACGAATTTGTAGACTGGGCTGGCCTGGGCCGATTTGATCACCGCGTCGGAAATGCCATTGGCTTTGGCGGCGGCGATGACGGCGGGATCATGGGGATCGCAAACCATGTCGCGGTGGGCGTCCACCAGCTCCGAGTCGGGGCGCAGGCCCGCCTCCGGGATCTTGTCGGCGTCGTAGAGCACTACGCCCATGTAGCGAATGCGGCCCACGCAGGAGTGGAAGCAGGCGGGCGCCTGTCCGGTCTCCACGCGGGGATAGCAGAGCAGGCATTTTTCGGATTTACCGGTGTTCCAGTTGTAGAAGACCTTTTTGTAGGGGCACGCCGACACGCAAAAGCGCCAGCCCCGGCAGACCTCCTGGTTCACCAGCACGATGCCGTCCTCCCCTCTCTTGTAGAGGGCGCCGCTGGGACAGCTGGCCACGCAGGCGGGGTTGAGGCAGTGGTTGCAGATGCGCGGCAGGTAGAACATCACCAGCTGCTCGATGGACATGAGCTGGAGCTGCTGCTCCTCGGTCAGCGCCTTGAGGTTCGGATCGTTGCGGGCGTAAAGCGGTGAACCGCCCAGGTCGTCGTCCCAGTTGGGCCCGGACTCGATGTCGATGAATTCGCCGGTGATTTTCGAGACAGGGCGCGCCGTGGGCTGGTCGTCGCCTTCCGCGGCGTTGAACAAGTTCGCGTAGTCATAAGTCCATGGCTCGTAGTACTCGTCCAGCGTGGGCAAGTTCGGCTGGTAGAAGATGCGCTGCAGGAAGTTCTGCTTGCCGGAAGACTTCAGCCGCAGCTTGCCGTCCACCACCTCCCAGCCCCCGCGGTACTGCTCTTGGTCCTCCCACTTGGTCGGAAACCCGGTGCCCGGCTTGGTTTCAACATTGTTCCACCACATGTACTCGGCGCCCTTGCGGTCCGTCCACACGTTCTTGCACGCGATGGAGCAGGTGTGGCAGCCGATGCACTTGTCCAGGTGGAACACCATGGAGATTTGAGAACGGATATCCATGAGTGACCCCCTTACCAGACCAGCTGGCCGAGTTTGCGGACGAACACGGTGGTCTCACGGTTGACTCCCGTCGGGCCCCAGTAGTTCAGGTGGTAGGTGAACTGGCCGTAGCCCCCCACCATCAGGTTTGGCTTGAGGCGCACCCGGGTGAGGCTGTTGTTCATGCCCGCCCGGCGGTAGCCGCGGGTTTCGGACTTGGGCACCGAGTAGGTGCGCTCCGTGGCGTGGTAAATGATGCAGGCGCCTTTGGGGATGCGGGCAGAGACGTTGGCGCGGGTGACGACTGCGCCGTTGTCGTTGTGGACTTCCACCCAGTCGTTGTCCGCGATGCCCAGTTCGCGGGCATTCTCCTCGCTCAGCCAGAGTGGCTCTACGCCACGGCTGAGCGTGAGCATCCGCTCGGTATCGCCGTAGGTGGAGTGGATGTGCCATTTGCCGTGAGGTGTCAGGAGGTTCAAGCGCAGGGTGTTACCCATCTGCTTGCTGGCGACCAAGTCGCCGTAGACCTGGGAAGGGGGCGTGGGCTTATAAGTCGGCAGGTGCTCGCCGAAGGCCAGGTAGCCCTCATGGTCGAGGTAGAGGTGCTGGCGTCCCGTGAGGGTTCGCCAGGGGACCATGCGCTCCACGTTGTAGGTGAAGGGTGAATAGGGTCGCTTTTCATCCACGATGCCCGACCAGATGGGGCTGTTGATCACACGGCGAGGCTGGGCCAGCAATTCCTTGAAAGTGGTGGTGCGGCCGCGGTTCCGCTCGCCCAGATCCTTGAGCGGTACCCCAGTGCGTTTTTCCATGTATTCGTAGGCCCTGTAGGCCAGCTCTCCGTTGCTTTCCGGCGCGAAAGCCAGCACCACGTTGGCGGCGTCGATGTCTTCGCGCAGGCTCGGGCACAGGAGTCCGTCCACCACTTCGCTGGGGTTCTCCTGGGCGTACTTGTCATAGAGATCCGCCACCGGGTACTTCACGCCGTGGGCGCCGAGTCCCTCCTTCGCCTTCGGGCCGAAGGCGCAGAAGCGCTCGAAGATCTTGGTGTACTCGCGTGTCACCACGTGCAAGGCGGGCATGGTCTTTCCTGGAATGGCCTCGCATTCACCCGCCATCCAGTCCTTGATGTGTGGCTGGGAGATCTCGCCGGGAGTGTCGTGCATGATCGGCGTGGCCACCAGGTCGTCGATGGGTTCGGGAAGGTGGCGTTTGGAAAGTTCGCTCACTTTCTGGGCGACGAGTTTGAAGATCTCCCAGTCGCTCTTGGACTCCCACACCGGCGGGATGGCCGCTGACAGCGGGTTGATGAAGGTGTGCATGTCCGTAGTGTTGAGGTCCGCCTTTTCGTACCAGGACGCTGTGGGCAGCACGATGTCCGAGTAGAGGGCGGAGGTGTCCATGCGGAAATTGATGTCCACCACCAGGTCCATCTTTCCTTCCGGCGCTGTAGCGTGCCAGATCACGTCCTTCAATGTGCCTTCGGCCACTTCCTCCGCAATAGCGTTGGTGTGGGTGCCCAGGTAGTGCTTCAGGAAGAACTCGTGACCCTTGGCCGACGTCCCGATGGCGTTGCCACGCCAGATGAACCACATGCGCGGCCAGTTCTCCGGCGCGTCCGGATCCTCCATGGAAAATTGGGTCTTGCGGCTCTTGAGCTGGTCCACGGTCCAGGCCACGACCCCCGCCGAGTCCTGGGCGCCGGCGGCCCGGGCCTCCTTCACCATCTCGATGGAGTTCTTGTTGAACTGGGGATAGCAGGGCAGCCAGCCGCAGCGCACGGCCAGCGTCTGCATGTTCATGGTGTGGCCCTGGGTCAGCGAACTGCCCTGGGGTGTGGGGTGGTATTCGCTGAATTCCCGCTCGTAGCGCCACTGGTCGCTGTTCACGTAGTGGAAGGAAGGTCCATTCATTAAGCGGCTGACGGGAACCCAATCCTTGGCCATGGCGATGGCGGACCAGCTGCCCACCATGGCCAGTTTTTCCTGGCCGACATAGTGAGCCAAGCCCCCGCCGTTCTTGCCCACGCAACCACAGAAGGCCAGGGCGTGCTGCGCGGCGCGGTAGATCAGGTTGTTGTGGTACCAGTGGTTCACGCCGGCGCCGATGATGACCATGCACTTGCCGTCGGTGTGTTCGGCGGTGCGGGCCCATTCCCGGGCGAAGCGCAGGCAGTCCTTGCGGTTGAGGCCCGTATGCTTCTCCTGCCAGGCGGGCGTGTAGACCACTGGATCGTCAAAGTTCTTGGGGTAGGCCCCAGGCAAGCCGCGGTTCACGCCGTACTGCGCCATCAACAGGTCGTAGACCGTGGTGACGGTGGCGGTGGAGCCGTCCGCCAGCGGGAGCCGCTTCACGGGCACGCCCCGGAACAGCGTCTGGTCCACGGCGAAATCGTCGAACTGTACTTGGACGTCGCCAGCCCCGAGGAACGTAAGGGCCGGGGCGATGGGGCTGTCGTCCTTGCCATCCTGCAGAAGCAGGTTCCATTGGCCCTGCTTCTCGCCCCAACGATGCCCCATCGAGCCTTTGGGCATACGCGGTTCCTGCGTGGTCTCATCCCACATCAGGAACTTCCATTCGCCGTTCTCCTCGCCCACGTAACGTGCCAGACGGCCCGCGCGCAAGAGCTGGCCCGGCCGGTAGCCGCCGGCCACCTCATGGAGCTCCACCAGGAAGGGGCTGTCCGTGTACTTCTTGGTGTAGTCCAGGAAGTAGGGCACCTGTTTCTGGTGGTGGGCCTCCGTGAGGAGCACGTGGTTGACGGCCATCCAGAAGGCGCCGTCCTGGCCCTGGTGCAGGGCCATCCACTCGTCGGCGTATTTGGCGACCTGGTTGAAGTCGGGGCTGAAGACCACCATCTTGGTGCCGTTGTGGCGGGATTCCGCCGCGAAGTGGCAGTCGGGCGTGCGGGTCATGTTGAGGTTGCTGCCCATGACCGCGAGGAACTTCGCGTTGAACCAGTCGGCGGACTCGTTCACGTCGGTCTGCTCGCCCCACATTTCGGGTGAGGCCGGCGGCAGATCGCAATACCAGTCGTAGAAGCTGAGCAGGGTCCCGCCCAGCAGCTGCAGGTAGCGGCTCCCAGCCGCGAAGCTGAGCATGGACATGGCCGGGATAGGGCTGAAGCCCACCACGCGGTCGGGCCCATGGGCCTTCACGGTGTGGATGTTGGAGGCCGCGATGAGTTCCATGGCCTTGTCCCAGGAGGTGCGCCGGAAACCGCCCTTGCCTCGGGCCTGCTGGTATCGCTTGCGCTGGACGGGGTCTGCCTGGATGGAGGCCCAGGCTTCCACGGGATCACCGTGCCGGGTCTTGGCATCGTCCCACAAGTCCATCAGCGCGCCCCGCATGTAGGGAAATTTCACCCGGATGGGGCTGTAGAGGTACCAGCTGAAGGAGATGCCGCGCTGGCAGCCGCGGGGCTCGTAGGGCGGGATGTCCTTACCCAGCTCGGGGTAGTCGACGGCCTGGAACTCCCAGGTGACGATGCCCTCCTTCACATAGATGTTCCATGAACAGGAGCCCGTGCAGTTCACGCCGTGGGTGCTGCGCACCACCTTGTCGTGCTGCCAGCGGTTCCGGTAGAACTCCTCCCACGTGCGGGATTCGGGATCGACGATGTCGGTGATCCAATGGCTCGGGTTCATCGCGGCTCCTTCAGGCTTTCGGGATGAGGTTCTTGCGCACGCCGCGGAACCGTTTGCGGCCTAGCCGGCGACCCGCTTCAAGGCTGCCCACCAGGCCCAGGAAGCCAAAGACCGGGAACAGGACGCTCCGCTTCGGCGGTGGTTGAGCGCTGACGCTGTGGAGGAAGGCGGCTACCTGGAAGGCCTCCTCCGGCGTGAGTGGCCGCTGGCCGAAGGCGCCCTGCATGCTGGGGAAGGCGGGGTTCTCGATGGCAGCGGCCAGGTTCTTGCCGTACTTGCCCGGCGCCGCGTTGAGCAGGGGGCCCAGCCGGCCGCCCCCGGCGAAGCCTGCGCCGCTGGCGCTATGGCAGGAAAGGCAGCTGGGGCCACCTTGGGCGAAGCGCAGGCGCCCTTCGAAGAACTGCTTGCCCCGGGTTAGATCGAAGGGCGTGGCCGGCCGGTCGATGCCCTTGGTGCCCAAGGTCTTGCCGCTCTTGGTGAAGTCCTCGATGAGCTGGATGAGGGCGGCGGCTTCCTGCGGCGTGATGCCCAGTTCGGGCATCTTCACGTTGTTGGCGTCCTTGAGCAGCTGCAGGGCGACGGGGTCGCCCCGGTCGAGGGTGGCTCCCGGCGCTTGGATGAAGGCCATGGCCCACTCTTTGGTGCGCCGGGTGGTCACGCCTTTCAGGTCCGGCCCGGTCTTGGCGCCGGAACCGATGGTGTGGCAGCTCATGCAGGTCTTCCGGAACTGGGCTTCAGCGTCCTGAGCGCGCAGCGCCGGGCCGGGCACGGCGAGGCAGAGGATGCTCAGCGCTAGGTCTGCGGTGGTTCGGAATCGAGTTGCCATCCTGGTCTCCAGAGTCGAGCGCCCACATCACGATGTTTAATACCAAATGGTCCTAATAAAGTGCCGGGTGACTGCGGAACCATGGGTCCATGAGGGGTGTTCCTTGACTGAAAAAGGGCTTCTAAGAGGCTATACCGCGGGTTCTAGAATTTCATGTGATTAAGATCACATGGTCTTAAAACTTGAAACCACGCTTGACCCGCCAGGATTTCTTGGGAAGGAACCGAGCTCTGCCGCTGCCGTGGCTGGATCTTGACCACCTGAACCCAAGCGCTACTTCAAGGTATCGAAGCTTGCCCGGGGCGATGGTTCAAATTGGCGTGGCTGGCGCATGGCCGGTTCGGCAGTCGCTGCCGCTACCGCAGTTGGGCCAGCAAATATGAGCATTCATTGCAGGGTCAAGAGGTGCTTCGGAATAAAAAGATCAATAAGTCTTAATAATCGTTTCCGGTAGCCCTTTGGCCAGAGGCGAGCGCTCAGCCCGCGGCGGTCGGCGAGGGGAGCGATACGCGGTGCACCGCGTCCACGAAGCCCTGGAGTGTCGGGCTCACCGAGCCCGGAGCCAGGTGAACGTCCAGCAGTTGGAATCGTCCACGGGTCTCATAGGCGCGGCCCAGGGCAGCGCCTAGCTCCTCGCGGGTGCGCACCAAGTAGCCGTCGCCGCCCAGCCCGCGGGCGAGGTCCGCGAAGTTCCAGTCGTCCAGTTCATTGAAACGGCCCTCGGGTTGGAAAGCCTTGAGCATCCCCCACGCTTGGTTGTTGAAGACGACGACGATGGGATCAACGCCCAACCGGCGGGCGTTGCCCAGCTCCCATCCGGTCATCTGGAAGGCGCCATCGCCCACGATCACCAGGGCCCGGTGGTCGCGATTGGCCATCCCCGCGCCAACGGCGGCGGGCACGGCGAATCCCATGGAGGTGTAGTAAGCCGGGCTGATGAACTC
>JANXPB010000088.1 GCA_025357545.1 Holophagaceae bacterium | reverse complement strand
CGCGGATCCAGATCTTGCCGCCGCGCTTCACGTGGCGGGTCATGGCGATACGGGCGGCCTCGATCTGGCGGTTGGTCAGCCAGCAATGCTCGAGAGCCTTGAGGCCGAAGTCGCCAAAGGCGAGTTCGGCGCCACGGGTGGCCATTCCGCGCACCCGGCCCTTCTGTACCTTGCGGTATTTGACTTTCTTGGGCATCAACATGGTGGCTTACCTCAGCGCTTCACGGTTTCGACGGCCGAATCCGGCAGGTTCACCCAGACCTTCACACCGATGATGCCGTAGGTGGTCTTGGCTTCGGCGAAGCCGTAGTCCACATTGGCCTTGATGGTCTGGAGGGGCATCTGGCCGGAGAGGTAGTCTTCGGTGCGGGCGATCTCGGCGCCGTTGAGGCGGCCCGAGACTTTGATCTTGAAGCCCTTGGCGCCGAAGCGGATGGCGGCTTCCTCGGCTTTGCGCATGGCGCGGCGGAAGGCGATGCGGCGCTCTAGCTGCTGGGCGACGCCTTCGGCCACGAGTTGGGCGTCGATCTCAGGCTTCTTGATCTCCTGGATGTCGACGGCCACGGGGCGCTTGAGCTTCTTCTGCAGATCCTCGCGGAGCTTGTCGATCTCGGAGCCCTTGCGGCCGATGACGATGCCGGGCCGGGCCGTGAAGATGCGCACGGTCACCTTGTCGGCGGCGCGCTCGATGTCGATCTTGCTGACCATCGCGTTCAGGGCATGCAGCTGGGTCTTCAATTCCTTGCGGAGCTTGAGGTCCTCGTGCAGCAGCATCGCGTAGTCGCGCTTGGAGTACCACTTGCTATGCCAGTTTTTGGCGAAGATGATCCGGAAACCGAAAGGATGGACTTTTTGACCCATGGTTACGCCTCCTCGCCCGGCAGGCCGGCGAGCTGAATGGTGATGTGGCAGGTGCGCTTCTGCACCCGGTAGGCGCGGCCCATGGGCGCAGGGCGGACGCGCTTCATGCGGAAGCCCTCGTCCACGAAGACGGACTTGACCATCAGCTCGTCGGGATTGACGGAAGGATTCTTGTCGATGGCGTTGGCCACGGCGGAATCCAGGAGCTTGCGGATGGGCTCCGAGGCGTACTTCTTGGTGCTGGCGAGGACCCACTGGGCTTCGCCGACCTGCTTGCCGCGGATGAGGTCCACCACGAGCCGGGCCTTCTGGGCCGAGCCGCGCAGGTGGCGGATGGTGGCGCTGGAAGCAATGTCAACAGGTGTCGTCATGGCTTATTTCCCCTTCGCTTTCGCATCGGACTTGCCGGCATGGCCCTTGAAGGTGCGGGTCGGGGCGAATTCGCCCAGCTTGTGGCCCACCATGTTGTCCGTGATGTAAACGGGAATGAACTTGTTGCCATTGTGGACAGCGAAGGTGAGGCCGATCATCTTCGGCATCACCGTGGAACGGCGGGACCAGGTCTTGATGATCTTGCGATCGTCCGCGGCCACCGCGGTATCCACTTTTTTAGAGAGGTGCCCATCGATAAACGGGCCTTTTTTCAGAGAACGGGCCATCGTGAATTCTCCTAGTTGATCCGCTTGACGATGAATTTGGTGGTGCGGTTGTTACGCCGCGTCTTGTATCCGCGCGTCGGCTGGCCCCAGGGGGTGACCGGGTGACGGCCACCGGAGGTGCGGCCTTCGCCACCGCCGTGCGGGTGATCCACGGGGTTCATCACCACGCCGCGGACCGTCGGGCGGACGCCCAGCCAGATCTTGCGGCCGGCCTTGCCCAGCGCGATGTTCTCGTGCTGGAGGTTGCCCACCTTGCCGATGGTCGCCATGCATTCCAGGTGGATCTTGCGGATCTCGCCGGACTTCAGGCGGAGCTGGGCGTAATCGCCATCCTTGGCCACCAGCTGGCCGAAGGCGCCCGCGGCACGGGCGATCTGGCCGCCTTTGCCGGGCTTCATTTCAATGTTATGGATTTCGGTACCCACCGGAATGTTGCGGAGGGGCAGCGAATTGCCCACCAGGATGTCGGCGCTCTTGCCGGACACCACAACGCGGCCCACTTCCAGCCCATCGGGGGCGAGGATGTAGCGCTTCTCGCCGTCGGCGTAGACCAGCAGGGCGATGCGGGCGGTGCGGTTGGGATCGTACTCGATCGTGGCCACCTTGGCGGGCACGTCGAACTTGTTGCGCTTGAAGTCGATGATCCGGTAGCGCTGCTTATGGCCACCACCGATGTGGCGGGTGGTGATGCGGCCGGTGTTGGAACGGCCGCCGGTGCGGGACTTCTTGGAGATCAGGGAGCGCTCAGGGGTGTCGCTCGTGATTTCCTCGAAGCCGTGCTTTGACATGCCGCGCTGACCTGGGGTGGTCGGCTTGAGCAGTTTCACGCTCATAGGGTGTGCCTCGGAGAAGTGCGGGCGCTAGTGGCAGTGCTTGTCCGCCCGCGGAGTTTCAGAATCTGGCGCTAGGCTTCGGTGGCGGGCAGGGTGCCTTCCGCCAGTTCGACATAGGCCTTCTTGGTGGCGGTGGTCTGGCCCATCCAGCGGCCGAGGCGCTTGGCCTTGGCGTGCACCTTGACGGTACGGATGGACTTCACCTTCGCCTGGAGCAGCAGTTCGGCCGCTTCCTTGATCTGGTGCTTGTTGGCCCAAGGGGCCACCTCGAACACCTGAACATTGCTCTCCCGCAGGATCTGACCCTTTTCGGTCAACAGGGGCTTGCGGATCACTTCGAAGATCTTGGTCATGGTTTCACCACTTCCTGCAGGGCCAGGATCGCGTCCTTGGAGAACACCACCTGGTCGTACTTGAGCAGTTCATAGACATTCACGCCCAGGCTCGACACGGTGGCGAACTTGGCATGGTTTCCGGCGGCCAGCTCCAAATTGCGGGAGGCTTCGGCGCCCACCAAGAGTGCGGAATTGCTGACGCCCAGCTTGGTGAGGGTGCCGGCGAGGGCCTTGGTCTTGTGGGAGGCGAGCTCCCAGTTCTCGACGATCATGAGCTGGCCCTTGGAGAACTTCACCGAAAGGGCGTTGCGCAGGGCCGAGCGCCTAGCCTTCTTGGGGAAGGCGTAATCGTAGGAACGGGGGTTCGGGCCGTGGGCCGTACCGCCGCCCTTCCAAAGGATCGAGCGGATGGAGCCGACGCGTGCGCGGCCGGTGCCCTTCTGCTTCCAGAGCTTCTTGCCGGACCCGGAGACTTCGGACTTGTCCTTGGTCTTGGCGGTGCCCGCGCGACGCTTGGCCAGGAAGTGGCGCACCGCTTCCCAGATCAGGTGGGTGTTGATCTCTTCGAGCTTGAACACTTCGGGCAGCAGGTCCACGGTGCCGGCCTGCTTGCCGTCGAGGTTCACGACGGGGTGCTGGAAGGTCGCCATCTTAGGCCTCCTGCTTGATCACGACGTACCCACCCTTGGGGCCGGGTACGGCACCCTTGATGAGCAACAGATTGTTCTCGGAGTCCACCTGGGCGATCTCGAGATTGCGGATGGTGACCTGCTCGGCGCCCATGTGGCCGCCCATGCGCATTCCAGGGAACACGCGACTGGGGTTCGACGAACCGCCGATGGAGCCGGGGGCGCGGTGGAACATGGAGCCGTGGGTGGCGCGGCCGCCCTTGAAATGGTGGCGCTTCATGACGCCGGCGAAGCCCTTGCCCTTGCTCACGCCTACCACGTTGACTTTGGTCTGGGTGTCGAACTGGCCCACGAGGACGCTATCGCCCGCCTGGGCGGGATCGGCAGCGTCCACCTTGAACTCACGCAGGACGCGGACCGGCGCGACGCCGTGCTTTTCCGCGTGGCCCTTTTCGGGCTTGTTGGCGCGCTTGCCGCCCTTGGGGTCCACGAAGCCCACCTGGATGGCCTCGTAGCCTTCCTTGGCGGTGGTCTTGCGCTGGACCACCACGCAGGGGCCAGCCTGGATCACGGTCACGGGGACCACTTGACCCTGCTCATTGAAGATCTGGGTCATGCCCAGCTTCCGTCCGATGATTCCTTTGATCATGTTTTGCTCCCCTTCCTTTACCGGTTGCCCTGACGGCTGAAGACCTTGATTTCGACATCGACGCCCGCAGGGAGGTCGAGCCGCATCAAGGTGTCCACCGTGTTCTGGGTGGGGTTGAGGATGTCAAGCAAGCGCTTGTGGGTGCGGATTTCGAACTGATCACGGCTCTTCTTGTCCACGTGCGGCGAGCGGTTCACGGTGTACTTGCTCGTGCGGGTGGGAAGGGGGATCGGTCCGGCGACTTGGGCGCCAGTCCGCTTCGCGGTGTCCACGATCTCGCGGGTGCTCTGGTCGAGCAGGCGGTGGTCGAAGGCGCGCAAACGGATGCGGATGTTGTCTTTCATGTTCACTCCATTGGGACGGACTCGCCGTCCATAGACGTGGGGCAGTGGCAGCTCGGCCCCGCCCAACCTAGGTGGAGTCCTCTCGACGAGGACAAGGCTGACTAGAATAGCAAAAACCGCCGGGAACGCAAACGTTAATTTTGAGCCTCGGCGGCTTTGGTTCCGCAACCCGGAACGGGTGGGCGGGATTATCAAGAAGCCTCGATCCGGAGATCTCAAGCGGCCTCACCCTGGGAGGGGCTGTGTTTGTAATGGTCCAGGGACCTGAGTCCTGTGACCTGGGGTTCAATTGAGGACGCGGCCAGATGCCGTGACGAAATCGCCCCAGGACCCAGGACTCGGGACTTACTTAGAACCCTTGACCTTGGCGATGATCTCTTCCGCCACGTTCTTGGGGGCTTCGTCGTAGTGCGAGAACTGCATGGTGTAGTTGCCGCGGCCTTGGGTCATGCCGCGCAGGCTGGTGGAATAGGCGAACATTTCCGCGAGGGGCACCTTGGCGGAAACCACCTTGGAGCCGGCGCGCTCTTCCATGTTCTCGATGCGGCCACGGCGGCTGTTCAGATTGCCGATGACATCGCCCATGTATTCCTCGGGCACCACGACCTCGACGCCCATGATGGGTTCGAGGATCACCGGGTGGGCTTTCTCGCAGTCCGCCTTGAAGCCCATGGAACCAGCGATCTTGAATGCCATTTCATTGGAGTCGACGTCATGGTAGCTGCCGTCGTAGATGGTGACCTTGATGTCCACCACCGGGTAGCCGGCGAGCACGCCGGATTCCATGGCTTCCTGGATGCCCTGATCCGTGGGCTTGATGTATTCCTTGGGCACGGAGCCGCCCTTGGTGTCATTGATGAACTCGTAGCCCTTGCCGGGCTCGTTGGGTTCGACGATGAGCTTGACGTGGCCGTACTGCCCGCGGCCGCCGGACTGGCGGACGAACTTGCCTTCGGACTCCACGCGCTTCCGGATGGTCTCGCGGTAGGCCACCATGGGCTTGCCCACGTTGGCTTCCACCTTGAATTCGCGCATCATGCGGTCGACGATGATCTCAAGATGCAGTTCGCCCATGCCAGCGATGATGGTCTGGTTGGTCTCGGGATCGGTCTTCACCTTGAAGGTGGGATCCTCCTGGGCTAAACGGCTCAATGCGACGCCCATCTTCTCCTGGTCCACCTTGGTCTTGGGCTCAATGGCGACCTGGATCACCGGAGCCGGGAAGTCCATGCTCTCCAGCACCACCGGCTTGTCTTCGTCGCAGATGGTCTGGCCCGTGAACACGTCCTTCAGGCCCACGGCCGCGCCGATGTCGCCGGTGCGGACTTCGGTGATGTCCTCGCGCTTGTTGGCGTGCATCTGCAGCAGGCGGCCGATGCGCTCACGGCGGTCTTTGTTGGAGTTGTAGACGCTGGATCCCGCTTCGAGCACGCCGGAATAGACGCGGATGAAGGCCAGGCTGCCCACGAAAGGGTCGGCCATGATCTTGAAGATCAGGGCGCTGAAGGGTTCCTTGTCGTCGGCGTGGCGCTCGATGGCATTGCCATCCATGTCCACGCCCTGGATGGCCGGAACGTCCAGGGGGCTGGGCATGTAGTTCACGACGGCATCGAGCATGGGCTGGACGCCCTTGTTCTTGAACGCGCTGCCGCACATCATAGGCGTGAAGATGATCGAGATGCAGCCTTTGCGGATGCCCGCGCGGAGTTCTGTTTCAGTGAGATCCTCGCCGCCCAGGTACTTCTCCATCAGGACTTCGTCGGCCTCGGCGACCATCTCCACCATCTTTTCGCGCCATTCGGTGGCGGTCTCGAGCAGGTCGGCGGGGATCTCGCCTTCGATGACCTTGTAGCCCTTGTCGCCTTCGTCGAAGGTGAGGCCCTTCATGGTCACCAGGTCCACGACGCCCCGGAAATGCTCCTCCGCACCGATGGGGATCTGGATCGGCATGGGCCGCGCCTTCAGGCGCGTCTTCATCATCTCCACCACGCGGAAGAAGTCCGCGCCGGGGCGGTCCATTTTGTTCACGAAGGCCATGCGGGGCACGTGGTACTTGTCGGCCTGGCGCCAGACGGTCTCAGATTGGGGTTCCACCCCGCCCACCGCGCAGAAGACGGCGCAGGCGCCATCCAGCACGCGGAGCGAACGCTCCACTTCAGCGGTGAAATCCACGTGGCCGGGCGTATCGATGATGTTGATGCGGTGCTCGACGCCCACATCCTTGCCCGTCAGGGGCGTCCAGCTGGCGGTGATGGCCGCGGACGTGATGGTGATGCCGCGCTCTTGTTCCTGGACCATCCAGTCGGTGGTCGCGGCGCCATCGTGCACCTCGCCGATTTTGTGGATCTTGCCGGTGTAGAAAAGGATGCGCTCCGTCGTGGTCGTTTTGCCGGCATCGATGTGGGCCATGATGCCGATGTTGCGGTAGCGCTCAAGGGGCGTGTGGCGAGCCACGGGAGTCTCCTTCGGGACGAGTGTTCAGAATGTTCAAGGAACGGAATCGAATATTCGGTGGTCGTGGGGTCCGGACTTTCAAGCCGCGGGGCCGCCGGTGTGGCGGCCCCGCGGCGCGTAAAAGGCTCCTACCAGCGGAAGTGCGCGAAGGCCTTGTTGGCTTCGGCCATCTTGTGGATGTCGTCTTTCTTCTTGATGGCGGCGCCGCGGAAATTCATGGCGTCAAGGATTTCGCCAGCCAGCTTGTCGCGCATGGTGCGCTCGCCGCGGGTGGCGGAATAGGTCTTGAGCCAGCGCATGGCCAGCGAGGTGCGGCGGTTCTGTGCACTTCGACGGGCACCTGGTAGGTGGCGCCGCCCACACGGCGGGACTTCACTTCCACCGCGGGCTTGATGTTGGTCAGGGCCTTGGTGAAAGCTTCAAGAGCCTCTTCGCCGCTCTTTTTGGCGACGATTTCAAGAGCGCCATACACGATGCGCTCGGCGGTGGCCTTCTTGCCGCGCTCCATCAGGATGTTCACGAACTTGGAGACGAGCAGGGAGTTATAGACGGGATCCGGGAGGATCTCACGCTTGGGGGGTGCGGAACGACGAGCCATGGTTCATCTACCTCACTTCTTCTTGGCAGGGGCAGCGCCGGCCTTGGGCCGCTTCGCGCCGTACTTGGAGCGGGACTGGTTGCGGCCCGCGACGCCGGTGGCGTCCAGGGTGCCGCGCACCACGTGGTAGCGCACACCCGGCAGGTCCTTAACACGGCCGCCGCGGATGAGCACGATGGAGTGTTCCTGCAGGTTGTGGCCCACGCCCGGGATGTAGGTGGTGCACTCGATGCCGTTGGTGAGGCGCACGCGGGCTACCTTGCGGAGGGCCGAGTTCGGCTTCTTCGGCGTGGTGGTGAACACCCGGGTGCACACGCCGCGCTTCTGCGGACAGGCGTCGAGCGCGGGGCTCTTGGTTTTGTTGATGAACGTCTTCCGCCCGTGGCGGATCAGCTGATTGATGGTTGGCACACCATCCTCCATGAGTGGCTTCGCCGGTGGATTCCGGGAAGCAAGGCCCGAGAGGTTGCGCTGGCGCGGAGCCTGGCAACGTCGGACAGAGGGAAAAGCACACCCGCCCGGATGGGCAGGGAACTTATAAGCCTAGCGCACCGGGGGTGGATGTCAATCAGACATCCTGGGTTGCCGCTTGCACGCGAGGCGAATGGCAGGCGCACCCGGTGGCGCAGGCGGCCTTGGTCTCGGGGGCCGCTTCGCTTGGAGTGGAAGGGGTGGGTGCAGGCGCAGCCCCAGCCGTCGATTCAGCCGGGGCGGTGCCGGCCTTGGCTTCCTTGGTGCCGGATTCGCCACCAGGACCGTACCCATTGGCATACCACCCGCTTCCCGACAGCACGAAGGCCGTCCGGGAGATTTCGCGATGCATCCCCCCTGCCCTGGCGCAGACGGGGCAGTCATGGTCCACCGGCGCGGAGAAGCTCTGGAGCTTTTCTTCTTTCGCGCCACAGGCTTCGCAGCGGTACTCGTAGAGGGGCATGGCATCCTTCCCTGTCAGAGGGCTTAGGAGCCGTTCCGAAATAACCAGTGATTTCCCGGTTATTTTGTTACGGCCCCTTAGGCCGGACAGACATCACAAAGTTATATTGTGGCAACGGCGATACCGCAATCCTCTAGTGTACTGGACACCCCATGACCGCTCCGACCGGATTTTTCGACAACGCCCTGGCTTTCCAGGCTGCCCATCCTTTGCGCCCGAAGGTGCTCTGCTTCACCAACGGCTGCTTCGATCTGCTGCACCCAGGCCATGTGAAGTACCTGGCGGACGTCCGCGCACTAGGGGATTTCCTGGTGGTGGGGCTCAACAGCGACGCCTCCGTGGCTCGGCTGAAGGGGCCCGGCAGGCCGCTTCAGGACGAGACCGCCCGGGCATCGATCCTGCTGGCCTTGCGCAGCGTCGATGCAGTCATCCGCTTCGACGAGGACACTCCCCTGGAACTTATCCAGGCCCTGCAACCGGAACTCCTCGCCAAGGGTGGCGACTACACCCCCGACACGGTGGTGGGACGGGCTCAGGTGGAGGCCCGCGGCGGCCGCGTCGCCATCATCCCCTTCCTGCCGGGCCACAGCACCAGCTCCATCGTTGGACGCGTGGTCAGCGGCAAGGGCGTGATGCTGGAGAAGTGAAACCTGAGGCCCCAAAAGCAAAGGCGGCCGAGGGGCCGCCTTTGCTTTGCACTGTTGAAGCTTCGGCTCAGGCTTCGGCGGGCGCTTCCGCGGCCATCAGGGCTTTGCGGCTGAGCTTGATCTTGCCGCTCTTCTCGTCGATACCGATGACCTTGACCAGGATCTCCTGGCCTTCGCTCACTTCGTCGGCGGGGCTCTTAACCCGGTGGGGCGCCATTTCGGAGACATGCAGCAGGCCGTCGAGACCCGGGAGGATAGTCACGAAGGCGCCGAACTCCACCACCTTGGCGACCTTGCCCATGTAGGTCTTGCCCACTTCAGCGGTCTGGATCAGGTCGGCGATCATCTTCAGGGCGATGGCCAGTTTTTCCTGGGTGGGGCCGGCCACCTGGCACATGCCGTCGTCGTCGATGTTCACGGAGCAGCCGGAGACGTCGATGATGTTGCGGATGGTGGCGCCGCCCTTGCCGATGACGTCGCGGATCTTTTCCTTCGGCAGCTGGATGCTGTGCATCTGGGGCGCGTTGGAAGCGAATTCGGCCCGGGGCGCCGCCAGGATCTCGCCCATGGCTTCCAGCAGGTGCAGACGGCCCACCTTGGCCTGCGCCAGGGCCTTGGTCAGGATCTCGGTGGTGATGCCGCCGATCTTGATGTCCATTTGCAGCGCCGTGATGCCCTTGGTGGTGCCCGCCACCTTGAAGTCCATATCGCCGTAATGATCTTCCTGGCCCGCGATGTCGGAGAGGACGACGAACTTTTCGCCGTCGCTCACGAGGCCCATGGCCACGCCGGCCACAGGTGCCTTCAGTTTGATGCCCGCGTCCATCAGCGCCAGGGTGCCGCCGCAGATGGTGGCCATGGAGGAGGAGCCATTGCTCTCGGTGATGTCAGATACGACGCGCACGGTGTAGGGGTTCTCGACCTGGCTGGGGAGCACCGCCATGAGGCTGCGTTCCGCGAGCATGCCGTGGCCGATCTCGCGCCGGCCTGGGCCGCGGTTGGGCTTGCACTCGCCTACGCTGTAGCCGGGGAAATTGTAGTGGAGATAGAACTTCTTCTCGTACTCCTCCTCGATGCCGTCGATGTACTGCACGTCGTCCATGGTGCCGAGCGTCGCGGTAACCAGGGCCTGGGTCTCGCCACGGGTGAAGAGGCAGCTGCCATGGGTCGCGGGGAGCACGCCCACTTCGATATTGAGGGGCCGGATCTGGTCGAAGGCGCGGCCGTCGAGGCGGATGTTCTGCTTCAGGATCGTGTTGCGGAAGAGCGTTTCCTTCAGCAGGTCGAAGCAAGCGACGACCTCCTTCTTGGCTTCCGGCGCATCGGCGGTGAGTTCCGCGATGACTTCTTTCTTGAGCGCGTCGATGGTCTTGTAGCTCTCCAACTTTACCTTCATGGTGAGAGCCGCCATGAGCTTTTCGGCGTGCTTGGAAACCTTGGCGTAAATATCCTGGTTGATCTCGCTCTTCGAAGCGGCGAGCTTGGCCTTCCCGACCTTGGCCTGCAAATCCTTCTGCAGCTTCACCAGGAGCTTGATCTGGTCGTGGCCGAATTCAAGCGCCGCCACCATATCGGCTTCCAGCACTTCCTTGGCACCGCATTCCACCATCACGAGGGCATCTTCGGTGCCGGCCAGAATGAGGTCCAGATCGCTCTCCTCCCGCTGGGTCACCAAGGGGTTGGCCACGAACTTGCCGTTCACGCGGCCCACGCGGACGCCGCCCACGGGATTCACGAAAGGGATCTCCGAGATGATCAGCGCCGCCGAGGCGCCCACGATGGCGAGGGTATCGGGCTGGTGCACGCCATCGAAGCTGATGACCTGGGCGGTGACCATGGTGTCGTCGTTGTAGCCCTCCTCGAAGAGTGGCCGCAGCGGCCGGTCGATGAGGCGGCAGATGAGCGTTTCCTTGGTGGTGGCGCGGCCTTCGCGCTTGAAGAAGCCGCCGGGGATCTTGCCGGCCGAAAAGGCCGCTTCGCGGTAGTCCACCGTGAGCGGGAAGAAGTCGATGCCTTCCCGCGGCGCGGCGCGGCAGACCGCCACCAGGACCATGGTGTCGCCCTGGCGGACAATGACGGAACCCGCCGCTTGTTTGGCAATGCGGCCGGTCTCGATGGTGATGGGCGTGCCGCCCAGATCCAGGCTTACGGTGGTCGGGCTGAATTGAAGGGCGTTCATAGGTGCTCCTGCCCCGTCCGGGGACTTTAGGTGGCCCGCCCTTCGCGATCGCTCCATGAAAACCACGTTTCCGAACGGTTGGGTTTCACGCAGAGGTCGCTGCCGCAGGGCGAGCGGATGATAGTTCGGCAAGTTATATCGTATCAGCGGAATGTCTAGTCCGAAAAGAAAAGGAGCCGCTCGCGCGGCTCCTTTTTCGGGGAATTATTAAGATCAATCCTCGGCGTCGAACTCGCTGAGGCCTTGCAGTTCCTCGACGTGCGCGGCCATGCGGCTGTACTCGTCGTCGAACTCGTCGCCCAGCATGTTCTCGGTGTAGGTGATCTCCGGGTATTGGCCTTCCTCGATGTCGAGGTTCCGGTACACGGGCATGCCAGTGCCGGCGGGGATCAGGCGGCCCAGGATCACGTTCTCTTTCAGGCCCCGGAGATAGTCCACGCGACCCTCGAGCGCGGCTTCCGTGAGGACCCGGGTGGTCTCCTGGAACGACGCGGCGGAGATGAAGCTCTCGGACGTGAGCGCGGCCTTGGTGATGCCCAGCAGCAGCGGCTCGCAGGTGGCGGGTTGCCCGCCGTCCTTCATGGCCTGCTCATTGATGTCCTTGAAGCGGTTCTTGTCCACCTTTTCCTCGACGATGAGCGGGGTGTCGCCCACGTCGGTGATCATGACCCAGCGCATCATCTGGCGGATGATGGTCTCGATGTGCTTGTCATTGATGGTCACGCCCTGGGCCCGGTAGACCTCTTGCACTTCATTCACAAGGAAGGCCTGAAGGGCCTTGTCACCTTGGACCTTGAGTAGGTCGTGGGGGGAAACGGCGCCTTCGGTGAGCTTCTCGCCGGAGTGGATCTCGTCGCCGTCCTGCACCTGGATGTGCTTGCCGCGGGGGATGAGGTATTCACCCTTCTCCCCAGTCTCGCTCTCCACGAGCACCTTCTGGTTTCCGCGGACGCGGTTGCCGTACTTCACGATGCCGGTGACTTCGGAAATGATGGCCGGATCCTTGGGTTTGCGGCCTTCGAAGAGCTCCGTCACGCGGGGCAGACCGCCGGTGATGTCCGAGGTCTTGGCCTGCTGGCGGGGCGTCTTGGCCAACACGTCGCCGGGGCTCAGTTCCTGGCCCTCTTCCACTTCGATGTAGGCCGAAGTCGGGATGTTGTAACGGACCAGAACCTTGTGGTTGTCGCCCTTGACGTTGATGTGTGGGTGCAGCTTGTCGTCCGTGGGGTCAATGACCTTGCGGCGGAAGCGGCCGGCGATGGGATCGCGCTCCTCCACGTAAGAGACGTTGGGCTCGAATTCCTTGAAGTCGACGATGCCGGCTTTCTCGGTGATGACGTAATCGTTGTACGGATCCCACTCGGCCAGCACCGTCTTGGGCTCGACCTTCTCGCCATCCTTCACGCGGATGATGGCGCCCGGGGCGACCTTGTAGCGCTCGCGCTCGTGGCCGTCGGAGTCCACCACCAGGATGTAGCCGGAGCGGCTGAGGGCCAGCACTTCGTTCTTCCGGTTCTTCACGGTCTTGAGGCCGTCCAGCTTCACGAAGCCCAGGATCTGAGCCTCATGGGTGCTCTTTTCAGAGGCGCGGCTAGCGGCGCCACCCACGTGGAAGGTCCGCATGGTGAGCTGCGTGCCGGGTTCGCCGATGGACTGGGCCGCGATGACGCCCACGGCTTCACCCATGTCCACGAGCCGACCCAAGGACAGGTTCAGGCCGTAGCACTGGGCGCAGACGCCGCGCTTGGCTTCGCAGGTGAGCACCGAGCGGATTTGGACGCTCGGGATGCCGGAGGTTTCAATCTTGAAAGACAAATCCTCGCTGAGCAGCGTGCCGGCGGGAGCGATGTTCTCCTTGGAGTAGGGATCAAAGACATCTTCAAGCGTCACGCGCCCCATGATGCGGTCCCGGAGGCGGGCGCGGATGGTGCCATCGCTATTCACGATGGCGGCCACTTCGATGCCATCCAGGGTGCCGCAATCGTTCTCGTTGATGATCACGTCCTGGGCCACGTCCACCAGCTTGCGGGTGAGGTAGCCGGAGTCAGCGGTCTTCAGTGCCGTGTCCGCCAGACCTTTACGAGCACCATGGGTGGAGATGAAGTACTGGAGAACGCTGAGGCCTTCCTTGAAGTTCGCGGTGATGGGCGTCTCGATGATGTCGCCGGAGGGCTTGGCCATGAGGCCGCGCATGCCCGCGACCTGGCGGATCTGGGTCTTGGAACCACGGGCACCGGAGTCCGCCATGATGTAGACGGAGTTGAGGTACTTCTCCTCGTTGTTCTTCTTCTCCAGGTTCTTCATCATGTCGTTGGCCACCTGATCGGCGGTCTTCGACCAGACTTCCAGGATGCGGTTGTAACGCGTGGCGTTGTCCAGGCGGCCCTCGAAGGCCTCCTTCTCAATGGCGCGCACTTCTTCGGTAGCTTCCTTGATGAGCTTGGCTTTCGTGGCGGGCACCACGAGGTCATCAATGCCCACGGAGACGCCGGCCTTCATCGCCCACATGAATCCCACATCCTTCATGGCGTCCAGCATTCGGATCGTCACTTCGGGACCATTCAACTTATAGGCGCGGTTCACGAGAGAGAGCAGGCCTTCCTTCTTCAACAGACCGTTGATGAAGGGGACCTCTTCCGGCAGAGCGCGGTTGAAGATCACCCGGCCGACGGTCGTGGTGATGAGCTCGTGCTTCACGATGGTCGCGGGGCATTCGAATACTTCCTGCTCGGAATTCTTTTTGGGATCCTTGGCGTGCCAAGCTTCCGTATCCACCACTTCGCCGGTGTAGCGGAGCTGGATCAGGGCATGGGTGTCCACCACGCCGTAGTCATGGGCCGCCACGACCTCGTCCATGTTCACGAAGATCATGCCCTCGCCCTTGCGGTCGGCGCGCTTCTTCGTGAGGTAGTAGCCCCCTAACACGATGTCCTGGCTGGGCACCACGTTGGGCTTGCCGTTGGCGGGATTCAAAATGTTCTGGGTGGACATCATCAGCACGCGCGCTTCGATCTGAGCCATGGGGCTCAAAGGAACGTGCACGGCCATCTGATCGCCGTCGAAGTCCGCGTTAAAGGCGGTGCAGACCAGCGGATGCAGCTTGATGGCCTTACCCTCCACCAGCACCGGCTGGATGGCCTGGATGCCGAGACGGTGAAGCGTCGGCGCGCGGTTCAGCAGCACGGGATGGTTCTGGATGACTTCTTCCAGCACGTCCCAGACTTCAGAGCGGCCTTCTTCGACCATTTCCTTAGCTTGACGAATGGTGGCGGCGAAGCCCTTGTGCTCCAGACGGTTGAAGATGAAGGGCTTGAACAGCTCCAGCGCCATCTTCTTGGGAAGACCGCACTGATGCAGTTTGAGATCGGGGCCTACGACGATGACGGAGCGGCCCGAGTAGTCCACACGCTTGCCCAATAGGTTCTGGCGGAAGCGGCCCTGCTTGCCCTTGAGGGCGTCGGACAGGGACTTGAGCGGGCGGTTAGAGACACCCCGCAAGAGACGGCCGCGCTTGCCGTTTTCGAACAGCGCGTCGGCGGCTTCCTGCAACATGCGCTTTTCATTGCGGACGATGACATCCGGCGCGCGCAGTTCCAGCAGCTTCTTGAGGCGATTGTTGCGGTTGATGACGCGGCGATAGAGATCGTTGAGATCGGAGGTCGCGAAGCGGCCGCCATCCAAAGGCACCAAGGGGCGCAACTCCGGCGGCAGCACCGGGATCACGTCGAGAATCATCCATTCGGGCTTGTTGCCGCTGCGTTTGAAGGCCTCCGTGACCTTCAGCCGCTTGGCGATCTTGGAGCGCTTTTGGGCGGAAGTCTCGGTCTTCATGACCGCGCGTAGCTCGATGGCTAGGGCCTCGATGTCCACATGCTTCAACAGATCCTTGATGCCCTCGGCGCCCATCTGGGCCTTGAAGCCCTCGCCGAACTGATGCTTGTAGTCCCGGTACTTGTCCTCGCCGAGGATTTCGCCTTCCTTCAGGCCGGTGGTGCCCGCGTCAGTGACGGTGTAGGCCTCGAAGTAGAGCACGCGCTCCAAGTCCTTCAGCGGGATGTCGAGAAGGTAGCCGATGCGGCTCGGGACGCCCTTGAAGAACCACACGTGGCTGACAGGAGATGCCAGCTGGATGTGACCCATGCGCTCGCGGCGCACGGCCTTCTTGGTAACTTCCACGCCGCACTTGTCGCAGATGACGCCTTTGAACTTCTGGCGTTTGTACTTGCCGCAGAGGCATTCCCAATCGTTCACGGGGCCAAAGATGCGGGCGCAGAAAAGGCCGTCGCGCTCAGGCTTCAACGAACGATAGTTGATGGTCTCGGGCTTGGTGACTTCGCCGCGGGACCAGGAACGGATCTTGTCCGGCGAGGCCAGGCTGACCCGGATGCACTCATAGGCGTTGATGTTTTGGGGTTCTGGGAACATGGGGACCTCTGAAACGGATTCGGGATCGGGAATGGACCGAGTTAGGCGTCGATGGAGAAGGCGGCGCCTTCGTCCTCAAAGCTCGGGTCCAGCTCCTCGCGGGTGAGCATTTCCATGTCAATGCAGAGCGCATTGAGCTCTTTGCGCACGACGTTGAAGCTCTCGGGAAGGCCCGGATCCTTGATGGTTTCGCCCTTGATGATGGCCTGGTAGATCTGGGTGCGGCCGTGCATATCGTCGGACTTGTAGGTGAGGAGTTCCTGCAGCACGTGAGCCGCGCCATAGGCTTCCAAGGCCCACACTTCCATCTCGCCGAAGCGCTGGCCGCCGAACTGGGCTTTTCCGCCCAGGGGCTGCTGCGTGATGAGGGAGTAGGGTCCAATGCTCCGGGCGTGGATTTTGTTGTCCACGAGATGGTGCAGCTTCAGCATATAGACGCAGCCGACGTTGACCGGCTGTTCGAAGGCGTCGCCGGTCATGCCGTCATAGAGCAGGGTCTTGCCGGTGACGTCGGGCCCGACTCGGCCATTCTTCTCCCAGGCCTGCTTCAGGAATTCCTTGATATCGCTTTCTCGGGCGCCGTCGAAGACCGGCGTGGAGAAGTGGACGCCCAGGGTTTTACCGGCCCAGCCCAAGTGGCACTCAAGCACCTGCCCGATGTTCATACGGGAGGGAACGCCCAGGGGATTCAGCACGATGTCCACCTGGCGACCATCGGGCAAATACGGCATGTCCTCCACGGGAAGAATGCGGCTCACGACGCCCTTGTTGCCGTGGCGGCCGGCCATCTTGTCGCCAACCTGTAGCTTGCGCTTCACGGCCACGTAGCACTTCACGGTCTTGAGGACGCCCGGCATGAGCTCGTCGCCTTTCTTGAGCCGGTCCTCGCGCTCCGCCAGAATGTCGCGGAGCACCTTGAGCTGGCTCTCGGTCTTGTCGAGAATGTCGAGGACCTGGGCTTCCAGCCGCTCTTTACCCGCGGCCACGCTGATCTGGCGGAAGCGATGGTAAGGCACGGCCTCCAGCATGTTCTGGGTGAGCTTCTTCTTGGCGGGCAGCAGTTCCTTGCCCTTATCGTCCTTGAGCAGCTCGGTGAGCTCCTTGCCCTTCAGGAGGGCGACGATCTTCTTCTTGGCCTCGGCGCGGATGATGCGCTCTTCGTCCTCGAGATCCTTCTCCCACTTGACGATTTGGTCCCGCTCGATCTGCTGGGTACGGAGGTCCTTTTCCTGGCCCTTGCGGGTGAAGACCTTCACGTCCACCACGGTGCCTTCGATGCCCGGGGGCACAGTAAGGCTGGCATCCTTCACGTCGCTGGCCTTCTCGCCGAAGATGGCGCGCAGCAGCTTCTCTTCAGGCGAAAGGATGGTCTCGCCTTTGGGCGTGACCTTGCCCACTAAGATGTCGCCGTGCTTGACGGTGGCGCCGATGCGGATGATGCCGGACTCATCCAGGTTCTTGAGCATTTCCTCGCGGATCTGGGGGATGTCGCGGGTGATCTCTTCGGGTCCCAGCTTGGTGTCGCGGGCGTGGACTTCGAATTCTTCGATGTGGATGGTGGTGTAGAGATCTTCTTTCACCACGCGCTCGGAAATCAGGATGGCGTCTTCGAAGTTGTAGCCGCGCCAGGGCATGTAGGCCACGACGAGGTTGCGGCCCAGGGCCAGTTCGCCGTGATCCGTGCAGGGACCGTCCGCCAGGATCTGGTGGGCGCTGACGTACTCGCCCTTCTTCACCAAGGGGCGCTGGTTCAGGCAAGTATTCTGGTTGGAGCGGGCGTACTTGGTGAGGGTGTAAATGTCCACGCCGCTCTCTTCGCCTTCGGTATCCGGATCGTCCTCTACGCGCACCACGATGCGGTTGGCGTCCACGGTTTCCACGATGCCCGAACGGCGGCATACAACGCAGGCGCCGGAATCCTTGGCGGCCACGTACTCCATGCCGGTGCCCACGATGGGAGCCTCGGTGCGGATGAGCGG
>JANXPB010000017.1 GCA_025357545.1 Holophagaceae bacterium | reverse complement strand
CGAGCAGGGCATCATCAGGTCGAAGGGCCATGGCTCCATTGTGCTGGAACCATGGCCCTCGGCGAAGCGAATCTGGACGTCTACTTGGTGAAGTAGCCCAGGAAATTCACCCGGCGGAAATAGTGGGAGGGCAGGGCGGTGGGATCGATGGGATCCACGATGATCTGGTAGCCCTCGGGGATCGAGTAGCCCGCGGTCATTGTGGTGCGCTGCATTTCCTGGCCAAGGGTCTGGCGGGTGGGGATGAAGCGGTTGAGTATGGACACCGGATTGCCGGAGGGGTCGGCGATGTAGGCGCCCAGCTGGATGTTGGGCTCGCCGGTCACGGGGCTCATGCAGCGGATGGTGACTTCGATGTCCGTCAGCACCAGGGTCTTGCCCTTGGGCACCACATAGCTCGTGGTGCTGCCGCCGGTCAGGCTGCCGAAATTGTACTGGGACCACTGGGCGGTGAAGGCGGTGCCATCCCAGACCCCGATGTAATTGATCTTGACCATGTCCTTGGGCGAGACGCCCAGGTGGGTGCCCTGAGCCCTGGCGGTGGGCGCCGCCGCGAAGAACAGGGCCGAGCCCAGAATGAGGGAGGGAAGGATGCGGTTGCGCATGGGGACTCCAGAATGAGGGGGTGGCTGCAATCCAGTCTTCCCTGGATGGGACGGGTCCCCACGTACCAGTTCCTACATTTCGCACCAGACCAGTTGGGGAAAGGGCTCAGGCCCCCCGCCTCACCAGACCCACCAGCCCAGCCTTGGCGGGTTCCAGCAGGTTCTTGCCGACCGAAATCAGGGCTCGGGGCGACTCGATCAGCGCGGGGCCCGCAACCACGCCGCACACCCGGTTGCGGCCTTCCCGTTTGGCCAGGTAGAGGGCCCCGTCAGCCAGGTTCAGGACCTGGTCCCAGGCCATGCCTTCCGGGTCCAACTCCAGGAAAGGGTAGAAGGCGAAGCCCACCGAACAGGTGATGTGGATCGGGGGGCCCTGGGGAAGGCTGAATGGGTGGGATTCCACGGCCAGGCGAATGCGCTCGGTCAGGGGTTGGTGCGGGGTGCGGAGGATGTCCACCGCCACGATGACGAATTCTTCCCCGCCCCACCGGGTGACCAGATCGGGCTTCCGGACCACGTCGCGCAGGATCAGGGAAACCTGTCGCAGCACCTCATCGCCGGCCTCATGGCCGTAGGTGTCGTTCACATCCTTGAAGTGGTCCAGGTCCAGGATGAGGATCGCCAGGCTGCTGGAGGGACGCATGGAGCCGTGGTAGGCCAGCGACCAGGTTCGGAGGGCGCGCTCCACTTCGGTCTCCATGAACTCCTGGAGGAAGCGCCGGTTCCGCAGGCCCGTGAGGCTGTCGCGGAGCGCCAGGTCCCCCAGTTTCAGGCCCTGCAGGAAGCTCCGGCGGAGGCTGGCGTGGACATGGAGGGACATGGCGATGAGCGCCACGTAATAGACCGGGACCAGCAGCATCATCACGCCCATATGCTCCGTGATAGCGAGGCTGAAGGCGCGGAGAGCGAAGGTACCGAGGATCGGCGTCATGTACAGGGCGAAGGCCACGGGACTGCCTGCCATGCTCTGCACCGCCACGGAATTGATGCCCGTGAGGATGAGGCAGAGCAGGGCCAGTTGGATGGGCTCTAGCAGGGGCACCATCAGCCAGTTGAGCATCCCCAGCGCGAGGGCTGCGAGCGTGCTGCCGGCAAGGAACAGGGCGTGGCGCCCGGCAGGGCTTTCGATTACGTGCGGCCATCGTTCCAGCAGGATGATGGAGGCCAGCCGAAGGAGCACGATGCCCCCGGTCGCCAGGTACAGCCAAGGCAGCACCGGATGGTTCTGGGCCACGACGCCCAGCAGCTGCCAGATGATGGCCATGACGAGGATCAGGAAGATCAGCGCGGCTTTGGTGCGCTGGAAAAGGTCCGCCACCAGGAGCTTGTAAAGCTCCTGCCGGTAGGGCCGGTCCTCGGGCGATAGGGGTATCGGACTAATGAAATCCATGAGTTCTGCTTGGGAAGTCTTTAGATAGGTTCTCAGCTTGGCTCCCCGGCGCACAAGCGAAGAGCTCATCTGGGGGCCGGCGGCGGCCCATCTGGACTAGCCGCCGAAGTGGCATCTGGATCTCTTTGGTCCCACTGGAGGGCCACAACCGGAGGGTGCGGCAATGGGTGCCCCCACCGAGGTTCGACATGCGAGTAACTCTCACCAAGGTTCCCATGGCCTGGCTGGCCCCGCTGCCGGTCCTGGTCTTCTCGTTGGCCTGCGGTGGTGGCGGAGGAACGCCGAATCCGACTCCGCCGCCCCAGGCGACCGCGCCGGTCATCACCACTCAGCCGGTGCGCCAGGACGTGATCGCCGGCCAAACGCTCACCTTGAGCGTCGCCGCGACCGGCTCGGGACCGCTTGGCCACCAGTGGAAGATGAATGGCCCCGCCATTCCCGGTGCCAACGCTGCCGCCTACACGGTGGCATCGGCGGATGCAGGCCAGAATGGCCGCTACTTTTCCATCACGGTCTCCAACGCCGCCGGCAGTGTGACCAGCGATTCAGTGTTCGTCACCGTCCTCCTCGGACCGATCATCGAAGCCCAGCCAGCGGACCAGAGTGTCGCGGTGGGGCAAAGCGCGACCCTTTCGGTGTCGATTCCGAGATCCACCAGCTACCAGTGGCAGCGCAACCAGCAAGACATTCCCGGCGCCACCTCTTCCAGCTACACCTTAACGAACCCGCCGCTGAGCAATGATGGCGCGGCCTTCCGCTGTCAGGGCAGCAATGCCGCGGGCAGCGCCACCACCAGTTCCGCCAAGCTCAGCGTCGCGGCGGCGGGGTCGCCTGTCGCCATCTCCGCCTTCACCGCGAGCTCCGCGTCCGTGAATCTGGGAGAGTCCATCATTCTGAACTGGACCGTCATCGGCACGCCCAGCGCCCTCACCCTGAACGGCGCGAACGTCCCCGAGAAGTCGAGCATCACCACGGTGCTCCGCAAGCGCCAGACCTACATGCTCACCGTCTCGGGGCAGAACAGCGATGCCAAATCCCTGGAAGTCATGGCCAAGGGTTTCGACCTCCTCGCTGGAAGCCTCAGCCCAGGGGAAGCTCGATGGCCAGGGCAGTGCCACCCGGTTCAACGGGTCTCAATGCGTCGTGGCCGATACTGCCGGGAATCTCTTTGTGGCGGACACCAAGCACCACCTGATCCGGAAGGCCACTCCGCAAGGTGTGGTTTCGATCTTCGCCAGCGACCCCACCAAGCCAGGGGGCGGGTTCGCCGATTCCTACAACCACTGCATCCGCAAAATCATGACCGCCGGCCTAGTCTCGACTGAGGTGGGGACGCCCTCGAGGCGCGGCGCCCTGCCGGGCGCATTGCCCGGCAGTATGTACCTCCCCTACGCCTTGGCGGTGACGCCCAAAGGCGACGTGCTGGTGGGCATGGGCAATGTGTACGCCCTATTCCAGGCTACGCTGCACTAGGCCTGGGGCTTTCCACGCCACGGAACATGGAAGGGGCCGAGAGGCCCCTTTGCCACTGGTCCAGGTCTAAAGTTCAAAACCGGACCCATGGAGCTGTGGCAGGAGACCACATATTCGAGGTCTGGATCCTGCAGATCGAGCGCGGAGGCTTTGCCATGTTGAACCCGAGCCATATCCGGCTGGTTCGAGACACCTGGGCCGCCATTGGGTCCGAGGATGATGTTTTGTGTTTCCTGTTCCTGGAGGAGGTCTCCCGGAGGGAGCCCATGCTGAGATGGCGTTTCCATCCGGACCAGGGCCTGGCCGGCGCCGCGGTGTTCAGGGCCATGGATGAAGTTCTCCGGGCCCTCGATTCCGAATCCGAATTGCTGGCCTTTCTTGAAAAAACAGGCCAGGCCCATGCCTACCACGGCTTCTGGCGGGGGGACCTCACCACCCTGGCCCAGGCCTGGGTGGCGGCGCTCCAAACCCGGCTCGGGCCGGAACTGACCAAGGCCCGCCAGGTGGCGTGGACCCAACTCTGGCAGACGGTCAGCGGCCCCCTCGAAAAGGCCTTGTTCGCAAAGGCTCGGGGACCGGTCCCGGTCTAGGGCCGACCGGGGGCCGGGACCTCCAGCCCGTTCACCCACAGCCGCCCCGGCCGCACCTTCCGAAGCTCCGCTGGTGTCAATTGCAGGATGGGAACCTCCACCCACAGCAGGTCGGCCACACCTCCTGGGCGGAGGCGGCCCATGTCCTTGCGGCCCAGGGCCATGGCGTTGCCAAGGACATAGGCACGCAGGGTTTCTTCACGGGTGAGCCGCTGGGCCGGAAGGAAGCCGCCGGGTGGATTGCCGTCGGGATCCTCGCGGGTTTCAGCGGCGGCCAGGGCGATGAAGGGATTGGGGTCCTCAATGGGCGCGTCGCTTCCGAAGGCCAGCGTGGCGCCGCCCTTGAGGAAGCCCCGCCAGGGGAAGGCCGCGTCCACGCGCGCAGGCCCCAGACGGGCGGGGGTCCAGGCGTGGTCCGATGTGCAGTGCACCGGCTGCACCGAGGCGATGACGCGCAGCTTGCCGAATCGCGCCACGTCCGCCGGCGCCGCGATCTGAGCGTGTTCGATGCGGGCCGGCAGGGAAGGGCGCGTGGGTTTGCCCGTGGTCTCCAGCAAGTCCAATGCAGCGCGGTTGGCCGCATCTCCGATGGCATGGATGGCCGGCTGATAGCCGGCTTTGAGTGTGATGGCCACATCCTGCCGGATCTTGGCAGGATCAGTCACCCAAAGTCCCGTGGAAGCGGGGTCATCGGCGTAGGGCTGCAGCAGGCGGGCGCCGCGGCTGCCCAAGGCTCCGTCCAGGTAGAACTTGACGCCTTGGACTTGGAAGAAGGAAGTCCTGGTTCCGCGGGGCTGCTTCAATTCCTGGAGCAGCAGCTGGGAGTCGTGGCTCAGATAGGCGAAGACCCTTATGGGCAGGGCGTGGGCGGCGTCGAGGGACCGATAGGCGGCCAGGTCCCCGGCGCCGATGCCCATGTCCGCCACGGCCGAGAAACCTTGATCTCGCAGGTCCCGCAGCCCGGCCATCAGGTGTTCGCGGCGCTCGGCCTCCGTTGGCTGGGGCACCAGCTTCGACACCAGCTCCATGGCGCCATCCACCAGGACTCCTGTGGGGTTTCCTTGCTCATCCCGCAGGATGCGGCCGCCGTTGGGATCAGGTGTGTCCTTGGAAATGCCCGCCAGGCGGAGGGCCGCCGTGTTCACCCATACGGCGTGGCCGTCCACCCGCTTGAGCATTGCGGGCCGTCCGGCGCTGGCGGTGTCCAGTTCCCGCGAGGTGGGGAAGGCCTTCCCGGGCCATCGGTTCTGGTCCCAGCCCCGGCCCTGGATCCAGCCCTCGAGATGGAGGGCGGACCAGGTCTGGATCCGGTTTAAGGCCGCCTGGAGATCGGCGGCCCCCCCGAGCTGGACTTCCAGGCGGGTGATGCCCAGGGCCCCCACGTGGGCGTGGCCCTCGGTGAAGGCCGGCAACAGCGTGCCGCCGGGAAGCGCGACCTGGGCTGCCTTCGGGAACCGCTTGCGCAGCTGGCCTTCAGGCCCGACGGCCACGATGCGGCCTCCCCGCAGGACCACGGCCTGGCCCCTTTTAATCTCGCCGGCCGCTCCTTCATCCAGCCACAGGTCGGCGCCGGAAATGATCTGGAGGATGGGCGGTGGCGGCGCAAGCAGCATGGTCATCTCGCTCGGAGTGGATCCCTCCAGGCTAGAACGAAAAGGGGGCCGGAGCCCCCTTTTCCTGCCGTTGGGTGGGTTGGATCAATTCGTGTAGTAGCCCACGATCTCGGCGCTCTGAAGGTGGAGGGTGCCATTCACGAAGAGCTGGCTCCAACCGATTTCCAGGGCCTCGCCTCCGGGAATTCGCAAGCCGCCGGTCAGAGCGAAGGGAAAGACCTGGTTGTTCGAACCCAGGCTGTTGTGGATGCTGCGGCTCATGAGCGTGCCCACCCAGCTGCCATTGTTGGAGGCCGACAGGGTGATGAGCGCATCCTGGCCGGAGCCGCCGAAGGTCTGGAAATTCACGTCGGTCACCACCAGCACTTTGCCTACGGGAACCTTGAAGCCGCCGTTGACGAGCTGGACCGTGTTGGCGCCGTTCTGGAACACGGTCCAGGACATGGTGGGATTGCCGTTCTGGCCGGCGGGCAGGGTATTGAAACCGCTGAGCACCACCAGGTTGGCGCTGGGCACATTCAAGTGCGTGGAGGTCTGGGCCGCGGCGGGGACAAGGCTGGCGCCGAGCAGCAGGCTGGTGAAGAGGCATCGCTTGAGCATGAAGACTCCGGGGTGAGGTTTCCTTGACGATGGGGCCACGCCGCCAATCCCCACTGGACCGGTCCTGCCATTTGCCGGTGGACCAATTCCAGGTGGCGGCCTCCTGCTAAGTTGGAAAGGGTGGGGGATGCATGTTCCAGCAGGATTTTCTGAAGCAGGTGCGGGCCCAGATGGATGTGCTCGAGGACCCGGCGAAGCTCCGCCAGCCGCGCTTCGAGACCAGTTCGGGGATCCCCCTGAAGAACAATTACAACCCGGCGGATCTGGCCGGCCACGATGTGTTCCGCGATCTGGGCGCGCCCGGGGAATTCCCCTTCACCCGCTCGGTGCAGCCCACGGGCTACCGCGGACGGCTGTGGACCATGCGCCAATACGCGGGCTTCGCCACCGCCGAAGAGAGCAACGCCCGCTACCGCTACCTGCTGGCCAATGGCACCACGGGCCTTTCGGTGGCCTTCGACCTGCCGACGCAGATCGGCCTGGATCCCGACCATGCCATGGCCCTGGGCGAGGTGGGCAAGGTGGGTGTCTCCATCGCCAGCCTGGTGGACATGCGCACGCTCTTTCGGGACATCCCTCTGGACCAGGTCACCACCAGCATGACCATCAACGCGCCTGCGGCGGTGCTGTTGGCGCTGTACCTGGCGGTGGCTGAAGAGCAGGGCGTGCCCTGGTCCAAGGTGGGCGGCACCTCCCAGAACGACATCCTCAAGGAATACATGGCGCGGGGCACCTACATCTTCCCGCCGCGCCCCTCACTGCGGCTTATCACTGACATCTTCTCCTTCTGCGCCGAGGAGGCGCCCAACTGGAACACCATTTCCATCTCGGGCTACCACATCCGCGAAGCGGGCTGCACCGCGGCCCAGGAGATCGCCTTCACCCTCGGGGACGGCATCGCCTACGTGCAGGCGGCCCTGGATGCCGGCTTGAAGCTGGAAGTCTTCGCGCCGCGTCTTTCCTTCTTCTTCAACAGCCACAACCAGTTCTTCGAGGAAGTGGCGAAGTTCCGCGCGGCGCGCCGCCTCTGGGCCCGCATCATGAAGGACCGCTTCAAGACCGACGATCCCAAGAGCCAGATGCTGCGCTTCCACACCCAGACCGCCGGCAGCACCCTGACCGCCCAGCAGCCGGACAACAACATCGTGCGCACCACGGTCCAG
>JANXPB010000227.1 GCA_025357545.1 Holophagaceae bacterium | reverse complement strand
GTGGACGACCAAGATTCATCTGGTTGCCGCAAATGCTCGAATGGTCGTGAACTTCGACTTGTCTCCGGGGCAAGTAGGCGATGGGCCTCGTGGGAGAGAGTTGCTGCTGAAAATTGACGCTCCGGATCGAACGACCCACCTACTGATGGATAGGGCCTACGAAGGGTATGAAACGCGGCAGCTCGCCGTTGACCTCGGGTACGTTCCCGTTGTGCCACCCCTGTCGACGCGGGTTGAACCCTGGGAGTACGACCGCGAGCTTTACAAGCGTCGGAACGAGGTAGAGCGCGTGTTCCGAAGGCTCCAGGGGTACCGAAGAGCATTCACGCGCTTCGACAAGCTCGAGGTGATGTTCGCCGCCTTCGTCGTGATGGCCCCCATCATCGAAGGACTAAGATAGTGTTGACGCGCCCTAGGCCCATCTGAACCGCTTCACCGCCAAACCGAAACAGAGCGCGGCCCAGGTCGCCACGATGCCGAGGCCGAGCATATGGGTCGCCAGGCCCGAGCCGTCGTTGAATACGGCCCGCAGCGCTTTGAGGAAGGGCGAAAGAGGCAGGACGATCACCGATTGCTGAAGCCATTTGGGAGCCGCATCCAGCGTGAAATAGACGCCACTGAGGAACATCATCGGGAAGAAGAGCAGGTTCGAGATGGCAGCGTAAGTCTCGCTGGTGTCGGCGAAGCTGGACAGCGCGAAACCCATGGCCATGAAACACGCCGTCCCCAGCACCATTACCAGCGTGAGTAGCAGGTAGGATCCGTGGTTCTCGATGCCGAAGACCAGGTACCCGACGAAGAGCAGAAAGACTGTCTGGATCAGGGTGACGGTGAGTCGATGCAGCACCTGCCCCATGAGGAAGATCCACTTGGGCAGCGGCGTCACCGCCAAACGGCGGAACTTGCCCTTCTCGCGGTAGCTCACGTTCACCATGCCCACAGCGAAGAGCCCCATGCTCATCAGGTTCATGCCTAGCAGGCCCGGCAGCAGGAATGCAGCATAGTTCGCCGATTTGGCGTGGCCGGGACTCTCCATGGAAACGGGGATGAGCTTGGGCAGGGGCTGGCCCTGCAATTCGGATTGGGAGATGAGAAAGGCCTGCTGCACGACCTGGGCGGTCATCTGGCCTTGGGCCACCAGGTAGCTGTTCACCTTCATACGGAAGCCATCGGTGGTGGGTTCCACCTGCACCGTGGTCTCGCCCCGGGACCATTTGGCCTCGGCTTCGGTGGGGGACAAGGCCAGGAGTTTGGTGGGGAATTTTTCCAGAGTCTTCAGAAGCGCTTCGTCCTTGGCGAGCAGCTGCGCGGGCTTCACCCAAACCACACTGAGGCGCGGAGTGTCACCTCCCTTGAACATCACACCGAAGCCCAGAAGCATCAGCACCGGGAAGGCAAAGGTCCAAAACATGGCCGCGCGGTCGCGGCTGTAGAGCTTCCACTCCATTAGGAATTGACGCCAAAGCAGCATGGGAAACCTCAAAAAACAGCTGGAAAGGAATAAGAAAAGCGAAATACAAAAGAGCTGGTCGATCCTATTCCCTTAGGCTGCGCCCGGTCTTGTGCAGGAAGACATCCTCCAGGGTGGCCCGGCGCACATGCACCTGCTGGTAGGGGATCCGCGCGGTTTCCGCGGCCTCAAGAAGTTTCGGCAGGAGGGATTTCGGGTCGGGGGTGGGGATCTCCCACAGGTCCCCCCGCACCTCCACCGCTGTGCCAAGGGCTGCGGCAAAGCCGTCCACCGGCGGGGCCCCGCCCTCGAAGCTGAGCTCCACCACGCTCGGGATCTCAAGCTGGGCGATGAGCTCCGGCGGAGTTCCGATGGTGAGCACCCGACCATGGTCCATGATGGCCAGGCGGTCGCACAGGGCTTCGGCCTCGTCCATGTAGTGGGTGGTCAGGATCACCGTGCGGCCCTCGGCCTTGATGCGCCGCACCACCTCCCAGAGGCTGCGCCGCGCCTGGGGATCCAGGCCTGTGGTGGGCTCGTCCAGGAAGACCAGTTCAGGATCGTTCACCAGGGCCATGGCCAGGGCCAATCGCTGCATCTGCCCGCCGCTGAGCGTGATGTGGTAGGCGTCGGCCTTTTCGGTGAGCTGGACCAGTTCCAGCAATTCATTGGCCGTGCGGGCTTTCGGGTAATAGCCGCCATAGAGCGTGAGAGCTTCCCGCGGCGTGATCTTATTGAACAGCGAGGTGCTTTGGAGCTGAACCCCGATGCGAGCCCGGATTTCAGACCCGTGATGCTTCCAGTCCAGGCCCAGCACCCGGATCTCACCGGAATCCGCGTCCGTGAGCCCCTCGATGATCTCCAGCGTGGTGGTCTTGCCAGCGCCGTTGGGGCCCAGCAGGCCAAACACTTCGCCCCGCTGGACGTCCAGGTCCACGCCGTCCACGGCGAGCACGTTGGGGTATTGCTTTCTCAATCCGCGGACGCGGAGAGCAGATTCGTTCATTGGGAGGGCCTCGTGGAAACCATCTTGCCAGTGTCGTGGCCTATGGCTTCAACCGGATCGGCGAAAGGCGGGTCTGCACCGGTGAACGTTCCGTTCCCGGAGTCAGGATGAGGCATCGATCGCTTGGGTTGGCCTTGGCAGCCTGCACCTTTCTGGGAGCCCAGACTCTGCCAGATGAGATGGAAGAGCCCCCGGCTGCAGGGTGGAGGGTAAATCTGGGGGCCGCGGTCCTCTCGGGGCCCCGCTATCCGGGTGCCGGCGAGCAACGGGTAATTCTCCTACCGGTTTTCAATGCGACCTATGGAGAGCGCTTCTATTTCGGCACCAGCCGGGTGGCCCCGGGGGCTGGCTTCGGTGTGCATGCGCTTCGCGGCGAACACTGGAGTTGGGATCTGGGTCTCGGCGTGGGGGAAGGCCGCCGGGAGAAGCGGGCGGACGTGTTGGCGGGCCTGGGGGACCGGGCGCCTGCGTTCTTCGCGGGAACGGGGCTGCGATTTCACGCCGGTGCCTTCCATGCGGGCCTGCGGGTGGCCAGTGGGCTGAACGACCAGGCGGGAGTGGCAGGAGCCTTCTCCATCGGCTACGCCGCCCACATGGCCCCCCGCTGGCTCGGCCATGCCAGCCTGTCCGCGGACTGGTCCGATACCCGGAACATGGCCTTCTGGTTCGGAATCACACCGGAACAAGCCGCAGCGAGAAGTGGCTTGCTGGCTGCTGGAGATTCAAGGCTGCGGGTGGGCGAGGATCGTGCCTTCGCGCCCAAAGCAGGCGTGCGTGAAGTTGCTTTGGCCGCCGGCCTTACTTTTCTCTCCGACGCCCACTGGCGCTGGTTCGGCATCGCCCGATTGCAGATGCTCCAAGGCGAGGCCCGCCTTAGTCCCTTGGTTCGCCGCGATTCGGATGCCAACTTGGGCATCGGGTTCGCTTATCGGTTTTAGCGGGCCGCCAACACCCAGTAGGCCGCCCACAGGGGGAGCCCTACGACCCCAGCGCCACCAGCGGAAATTCGAAAGCCAGCAATCTTGGGAGCCTACTGTCGGGCCGTTGCTGCCGCAGAAAGATCACGCTCGCGGCGAATAAGAACAGCACGGGCACTTCCAAGGTGATAAGGAGCATGACCAGCGAACGCATGAGAACCCCTGGCTAAAGGCCCTGGATGATCATGTGGTCCTCATGGCCCGGGCCCGCCTTGGGTTTCCACGCGGGGCTCACCTGGAGGGACTGGGCATCTTCGCGGTTCGCAGTGGCGCCCTTGTCATGGTAGATGCCGGTCACCAGCACCACGCCGTCGGACATTGCGTGGCTGCTGTCCAGGTAGACCGTGCCTGGGCGCGTCCCCACGGGCCCAGCGACGAATACCGCAGCGCCGGATTCATAGAGGTTCTTGCGGCCAGCGAATTTTGATTGGAAGGTGCGGATGGCGCCATCCGCCACCCGGTTCCAGTCCACTAGTTCCGAGCGGGTCCCGCTCTGGGCCTTGCTGGTGCCTTCCTCGAGCAAGGGTTTCAGTTCCTTCACGGCCAGGGAGGTCGCCTGGCGGGTGGCCTCGGCGGGATCCGAGGATTGGCCGTCCTTCATGACAAACCAGGCGCCGATGCCAACCACCACAAGCGCTGCGACGATGACCTTGGGATTCATGGTGGCTCCTTGCGAGCGGTTCATCCGATAGAGTAGATCCCCCAGGATGGGTGCAATCCGCCCAGCATGCCAGCGGAAGCGTCCCGTTCCCCAGGGGACCCATAGCGCGCCGCCCAGCAACCCCCGGAACCGCAGAGCAGCGGATCGCCTCCCGTGGTTCGCAGAGCCTCCGCCACTTCCGCCAGAGGTGGGCAGACGTAGATGGCTGCGCCCGTCAGGTCATTGCGCCAAGGCGGTGCCTGACCTTCCGGCAAGCCGCCCAAGGGCTCGGGGAAGGGATACCCGACGAGGGCAAGCGCCCGGTAAACCGAAGCGGTGCCCACGAACAGCCCGGGATCCACGATCAGCATCGGTTCCAGCGGAATGTCCCGCAGGGGGAATACCCGCTCACCGCGCCCCAGTCCCAGCGCACTGCCCCCCAGGATGAACAGGGGCACGTCCGACCCCAGTACCGCGGCCAGATTCAGCAAGGTTGAGGTTGGCAGCCCGAGGTCGTAAAGCTGATTCCCGAGCAGCAGCGCTGCGGCTGCATCACTGCTGCCGCCCCCGAGACCCCCACCGGGGGGGATGCGTTTTTCAAGATGCAGCCGGGCGGGCAGAGCCCTTCGTGTTTCGCGCTCGAGCAACCGCCAGGCCCGCAGCACGAGGTTGGATTCATCCACCGCGAGTCCCACCGAACGGGGTCCGGATAGGCTCAGGCTGAGGGTTTCAGCGGCTTTGGCCACCAGGTTGTCCGTCAGCTCCGGCACATTCTGCAACACCGTGGTCACCAGTTCCAGCTCATGGAAACCATCCGCCCGCCTGCCCAGAATGCCCAGGTAACGGTTGAATTTGGCGGGGGCGGAAAGGCTCAGGTCCATGGCTCCACCATAGCTGAGCGGTGGAAACATGGGCTGTGGGCAGCAGGCTGTGGGCCGCAAGTATGAGCGGCCTAACCCCCCACAGCCTGCAACTTACGGCCCACTGCCTATCTAAAGCCCGTCCTCCAGCTCGAATTCTGGGTCGGGGATCGAGAGGATGTCGGGGCCCTCCTTGGTGATGGCGATGTCGTGCTCGAACTGGGCGCTGAGGCCGCCATCCTTGGTGCGGACCGTCCAGCCATCGGCCTCGACTATGCACTTGGGCGAGCCGGTGTTCAGGATGGGTTCGATGGTGATGGTCATGCCCGGCTCCATGCGGAATCCCGTGCCGGGCCGCTGGTCCGCATAGACCACCTGGGGGTCCTCGTGCAAGTCGCGGCCGATGCCGTGGCCGATGTATTCCCGGACGATGCTGTAGCCCCGCTCCTCGGCGAAGGTTTGCACCGCCGTGGCCATGTCGCCCAAGCGCAGGCCCGGCCGGCACTGCTCGATGCCCACATACATGGCCAGCTGGGCGGTCTGGATGAGACGGCGGGCTTCCTCGGTGATCTGGCCCACCCCGACGGTCAGGCAGGTATCGCCATTGAAGCCATCCAGACGGCAGCCGCAGTCGATGGCGATGACATCGCCTTCCTGGAGGATGTAATCCGTGGGGATGCCATGCACAACCTTGTCGTTCACCGAGGTGCAGAGGGTGGCGGGAAAGCCGTGGTAGCCCTTGAAATTGGGCACTGCGCCGTTCTTGCGGATGTAGGATTCCGCGAGCTTGTCCAGCTCCAACAGGCTGACGCCGGGTTTCGCGGCACGGGCCGCCACCCGCAACGCGTTGGCGGCGAGCCGCCCGGCCACGCGAAGCTTCTCGATCTCCTTGCGGCTTTTGTAGTGGATCTGTTCGCGGTACAGCACGGTCAACTCCAGCCCCCCAGTGTAGCTTGAGCCGCTAGAATCGGCGGTTGGTGGACGGTTGGATTTGGTCGTCGGATGGTCGAGGTAGCGCATGGCAGAGGCGGGTTCTGGATGACCTACACCCGGGAGGAGTGGGACTGGATCGAAGCGGAGTGGGCCTTCCACCTCCATGGACGCAGCGCCTTCCTCAGTCCTGAGGATTTCCATCGCCTGCAGGGTTGGGAAAAGGAGGAGGTGCCTGCTGGGCTCATTGTGGCGGCCATGGGCGCCTACTTTGAGCGCCGCGCCCGGCGGCCCCGGCCCCGGTCTTTCGTGAAGATCGAACACCTAGCCAAGGACCTGGCGAAGGGTCTGAAATTGCGGGAAGCCCTGGCCCGGGGCGAAGCGCCGGTCCTGGATACCGGTGCCTGGGAAGGGGTGCGGGAGCCGCTGCGCGCCAACCCCAAGGCCCGCCATGTGTTCGAAACCTGGCAGCGGCTCAAGGCCTCGGCCCCTTCGCCGGATGCGCCGGGCTTCCTGGACCACTTCGATGCGGAACGGGCCGCCCGAAGGGAACTGCTGGGCCTCGCGGAATCCGAACTGGGGGCCAAGGCCGCAGCTCTCCGGAATGAATTGGAGGAACGCTTGCTCGAGGCCCAGTTGGCACCGGATTCCCTGGTTTGGACCCGGGCCTTCCAGCACCACCTGGAGCTGCGCATTGCCGAGGCCTGGGGCATTCCCACGTAGACTGGAGGGATGAACAAAAGGTGCCGATGAGCGACTCGGAAGCGGCCTGGAAGGCTGAATTGGAGGAGCCCACCGGGGCTTTCTTCAAGGCATTCGCGGCGCGCCTCGCCGAGTCAGACGGCTTGCGGGACGCCGCCCGGGAGGCGGTGCGGATACTCATTCCGCGTATCGATTGGGAAGCCTATCTGCCCCATGTGCCCCATGGGCTGATGGGCCTGCGCGCGGTGTTCCGTCTGCGGCCCCTGCTGCCGGAACCGAGCTTTCACCGCATCGCCGCCACCCAGCTCCATGCCTTTGCCCACGAGGGCCGGCGCCCCGGCAGCGGGGGCCTCAAGGCCATCGGGAAGGGCAGTGGGTCCTGGCAGAATGTCCGGGTCGCCATTCTCAAGCACCGGCCTTCCCTGGCCTTCGGGGAAATACTGGGGATCGAGTCACCCACCCCGGCGGACTTCCGCACCCTGGGCGAACTGGTCCAGAGCGACATGGCCAATGTGGGACACAAGGCGGTGATGGCGCATCAGTTGGAGGATCTGTTCGAGCTGATGGAAGCGCCCAAGGCGACGGGCAAGCGCATGTTGGCTTTGGGAGCCTGGCTGGCGGCCACGGAGCCCGTGGACACCTTCTGGCACCAGCGCGCGGCGAAGCGCCTAGGAGAGAGCTGCGCCCGCATTCCCTGGTTACCGGCGGCGCTCGGTCCGGAAGCCCACCTCGAAGGGGCCCGGGAAATCTGCGACCTGGGTCTAGTGGAGCTGCTGGACCGCTTCATGGCACGGGTGCGCCAGGGCACCGGCAGTGGCGACCTGCTCGCCATGCTCGTGCTCGCGGCGGCGGAAAAACAGCTGGATGCCCGCCGGGACCTGGAGGGTAAAACCGCCTGCACCTTCGTCTATCTGGCCACCCACGCCGCCCGCCAAGCCGAAGGCGGCGACCCCCGGCTCTATGCCCAGGCGGCGGCGCTGGTGAACCTGTTTCCTACCGATGATGCGGAGGGCCGTGTGGCACCCAAAGCCCCCAAGTCGGTGCCGACGGATGTGACCACAGGCCTGTTGGACGCCATCCTGGATTCCGAGCCACCCCAGGCCATGTTCCTGGCTCAGCTGCTCCTGCAGGAGCAAGGGACCGAAGCCCTGCTGCGGGTGCTCGCCGAGGCCGCCAGCCAGAACGATCCCGCGTTCAACTACAGCCATCATCTCCTGAGCGTGGCCGCCGCCGCGGACCTGCTGCCCCTTTTGCCGGGCCACGCACAGAGCGCGCTGCTCCTGGCCGTGACCAAGTCCCTGGCCAACAGCCAGGGCAGCGCCGATCTGGGGCGCCTGGCGGAGCGGGCGCTCAAGTCTTGACGCCGGTCAGAGCCTCGGCAGTTCAGTCTTGCGGGCGGATTCGAAGATCAGGCTGGTGGCGATGCGGGAGACTTCGGGCCGGGTGGTGAAGGCGTCCAGGGCCAGGTCCCGCAGATGGTGGGCGTCACGCACCGCCACGTGCACCTGGAAGTCGTATTCGCCGGTCACATGGAACACCGCCAGCACTTCGGGCAGGCCCAGCAGGTGCTTCCAGAAGGCTTTTACGACGGGCCGGCTGTGCTTCTGGAGCTGCACGGCGATGAGGGACTGGAGGCCGATGCCCAGGGCCTCAGGGTCCACTTCCGCGTGGAAACCTCGCAAGGTACCGGACTCCTTCAACCGTTGGACCCGCGCCAGGCAACTTGAAGGTGCCAGACCTACCGTGGAGGCCAATTCCTTGTTGGAATGCCGAGCATCCTTCTGAAGTAGGGTCAATATTTGGAAATCAATTCGGTCAAGTTCAATTTTCACGGCATTTCTCCGCAATCAATTCGGCTGAAACCAAATTGGGCGACTCCCAGACTGGATGCAACCGAAATTCTGCGCAGGGAGCCTCCATGTCCCATCAACCCATCTTTGAAAACCAGGCTCCCGGGGCCTTGGCCTTCGAAACCCTGGGCGTCCACGCGGGCCGGGAGGAGCTGATGGCCCTGGGCGTCCACGCGCTGCCCCTGGACCTGTCCAGCACCTACCCCATCAAGGACCTGGCGCGCGGCGGCGAGAGCCTGGAGCGCATGGCCATGGGCGGCCAGGACAAGGAATGCCCGGTCTATTCACGCCTCTACAATCCGACGGTGGGCCGCTTCGAAGAGGCCCTCGCGCAATTGGAGGGCGCCGAGGAGTCCGTGGCCTTCGCCTCGGGCATGGCGGCCCTCACGGCCTGCCTCCTCGCGGCCAAACAAAAGGGCGGCCATGTGGTGGCGGTGCGTCCCCTCTACGGCGGTTCGGACCACCTTATCGCCTCGGGGCTGTTGGGCCTGGAAGTCACCTGGGCCGAGCCTGATAGCATCCGCGCGGCCCTGCGGTCGGACACCTCCCTGGTGATCGTGGAGACGCCGGCCAATCCCACCCTCCAGCTGGTGGACATCGAATCGGTGGTGATGCAGGCCTGCGGCGTGCCCGTCCTGGTGGATTCCACCTTCGCCACGCCGGTGCTCCAGAACCCTCTCAAACACGGCGCGACCCTGGTCCTGCACAGCGCGACGAAATTCCTGGGGGGCCACGGCGACGTGCTGGCGGGCGTGGTGGCCACCACCGCCGAGTGGGCCACGGAACTGCGGAAGGTGCGCGTCATCACGGGCTCGGTGCTGCATCCCCTGGCGGCCTACCTGCTGCACCGCGGCTTGCCCACCCTGGCGCTGCGCGTGCGCGCGGCCCAGGAGGGCGCCCAAGTGATCGCCCAGAAACTGGCCGCCTATCCTACGGTGAAGGCCGTGCATTACCCCGGCCTGCGCAGCTCCGAGACCCATGGCGTCATGGGGCACCAGATGCGCGGTCCCGGCTCGCTCATGGCCTTCGAGGTGGAGAATTTCGAATTCGCGTCCCAGGTCATGGCCAACGTGAAGCTCATGACCCCCGCCGTCTCGCTCGGCTCCGTGGACACCCTGATTCAGCACCCGGCGGCCCTCACCCACCGGGTGGTGGATGCCGCCGCCAAGACCCAGAGCGGCATCGGCGCAGGGCTGCTCCGGCTCTCGGTGGGGCTGGAGAGCCCTGACGATCTGTGGGCGGACTTGGAGCAGGCGCTCGTGAAAGCCATGGCCCACACCCATGCGGACGACTACGCCAGCTGAGCCCAAAGGGTCCTGAACAGCGCCGATGGGCCCATGACATCCCCCATGACAGCAGTCACGGGAAGGGCGCATCATGGCTGCACGTTTCAGAGGTGCGCCATGGGGCGGGTCCATACCTACAAAGGCCGGCAGCTCACCGTCACGTTTGAGGCCGGCCGCTGCATCCACGCGGCGGAATGCGTGCGCGGCCTGCCCGTTGTCTTCGATCCGGGCCGCACGCCCTGGATCGATCCCGATGGCGCAGGCTCCTCTGAAGTCCGGGCCGTCCTCACCCGCTGCCCCAGCGGTGCGCTGAAGGCGGAGGGTGGAGAACCTGAGGCCCCGGAGCCACTGAACTCGGTGCGCCTGGTGCCCGACGGCCCCCTTTATGTCCGCGGCCGCAGCCGGGTGCTCGACGCCGCGGGCGAAACTGTTGTCCAGGACTATCGCTTGGCGCTCTGCCGCTGTGGGGACAGCCGGTCCAAACCTTTCTGCGACAACCGTCACCGAGCCAAACCCTTCCACCACGACGGCGGCGTGACAGGAGAGGTGGCGGCGGCTGACCTTTCCGGGGAAGCGGAACTGCGATTCCAGCCGGTGGTGGATGGTCCGCTGCATGTCCTCGGCCCCCTGCGGATCCTGGATGCGGAAGGGCAGATCCGCCACCAGAGCCTGGACACTTGGCTCTGCCGCTGCGGCGCTTCAAAGGCCAAGCCCTTTTGCGATGGCAGCCATAAAACCTGCGGCTTCAAGGCAGAGTGAGGCGCGGGGGCGCATGATAGGTGGGATGGACGACTCACCGCCTCCCCAGCCCACCCAGGATTCCCGCATCGCGTTCTGCCTGGAAATCGGCCGGGCATTGCACAGCTTCGGTACGCCCGCCCACCGCTTCGAGGAAGCCATGCATCGGCTCGTGGGTTCCCTGGGGCTGGAAGGCGACTTCCTGGCCCACCCCACTGCCTTCTTCGCGGAGCTGCGGAGCGAAAAGCGGCGGGAGGTCTTCATGGTCCGCGCCGAGCCTGGGGAAACGAACCTGGAAAAGCTCGTGAGCATCCAGGCCCTGGTGAAGGAAGTCATCAGCGGGGATCTGCCCATCGAGGAGGCCGCGGCCCGGGTCCAGGCGGTGGTGGCGCAGCCCGCCCACTATGGGAAGGGCCTGGTGGTGGCAGGTTTTGGCCTGTCCAGCGCCATGGCGGCGCGCTTTTTTGGCGGCGGGTGGCGGGAGATGCTGCTGGCCGCGCTGATCGGCGTGCTCATCGCCCTGCTCGGATTCTGGACCTCCAGGCAGCACCATCTGGCCCAAGTTTTGGTGCTGCTGGCTGGAACCCTCGCGGGCTTCGGCGGCGTGGTGGCAGCCCATCTCATTCCGCACACCGCAGCCTTCACCATCACCCTGGCCAGCATCGTCATCCTGCTGCCGGGGCTGCATCTCACCATCGCCTTGCGGGAAGTGGCCACGGGCAACCTGGTGGCGGGCTCGGCGCGCCTGGTGGATGCGGTCATGACCTTGATGATGCTGGCCTTCGGTGTAGCGCTGGGGCGCCAGGTCGCCATGCAGTTCGCGGCGGCCTTCAAGGAATCCGCTTCCATCCCGCTGGCACCCTGGACCGAATGGCTGGCCCTGTTGGCGGTGCCCTTGGCCTACCTCGTGCTGTTCCAGGCCCGGAAGCGCGACTTCCAATGGCTCCTCATCGCGAGCGTCGTGGCCTTCGTGGCCGCCCGTCTGGGCTCGGCCTGGCTGGGGCCGGAATTGGGCGCGGGCCTCGGCGCCATGGCGCTGGGCGTTGCGGCCAATCTGTTCGGCCGACACACCCGCCTGCCCAACCAGATCATGGAACTTCCGGGCCTGCTGCTGCTGGTGCCGGGCTCCATCGGCTTTCGCGGTCTGGCCTTCCTCACCATGGGGGAAACGGAAATGGGGGTCCAGACGGCCTTCCGCATGGTCTTCCTGGCAGTGGCGCTGGTGATGGGCCTAAGCCTCGCCAACGCCTTGGTGAGGCCGCGCAAGGGGCTGTGAGCTTCAGGCCGGCTCGGGCCCGGGCTTCCTGACCGCCGTTGGAGCCAGCACCAACACGTTGCCGCCGATGCAAAGGGCCACACCCAGGGCCAGGGACCACTCCCAGCGCAGCCCTTCGAAAAAGGTGGAGATCAGCAGCGCCACCATGGGGATCGCCACCATGGTGTAGCCCGCCCGCCCCGCCCCGATGCGGCCCACCAGTTTCAGATAGGACCCGAAGGCTAGGACCGACCCGAAGAGCGCCAGATAGGCAAGGGAGCCGAGATACCGGAACGAGGTGTCCAGCGCGAAAGGCTTGTGGAGCGCCCAACAGAAAAGGCCCACCAGGGTGGCCCCATAGAACATGCTGAAGGCGTTGCCCTGGACCACCGGCAGGCCGTGCTTCTGGTTGCGCTGGGAGACCAGGTTCCCGAGGCTGGCCGACACCGTGGCGCAAAGCGCGAGAGAGATCCCGGTGGCCACCATTCCACTGCCCAGGGACTTGCCAGTCCCCGGCCAACAGATGATGGCGACGCCGGTCACGCCGAGAGTGGCGCCCAGCAAGGCCTTGAGGGCCATGGGCGTGGCGAAGAAGGCCCTCGCGCCAAGGATGTTGAGGAACACCATGATGGAAAAGATCACCGCGGTGAGGCCAGAGGCGATGTGCTGCTCCGCCCGGTAGACGCACACGTAGTTGATGCCGAAGAGCAGCGCGCCCTGCAGCGCCAGCCAAGCGTGCTCCTTCAACGTGAAGCGCAACCGGGATTTAGTGACGGCGCTCCAGGCCATCAACATCAGGGCGGCGAGCCAAAAGCGATAGGCCACCGACACCTCTGGTGCCACGCTGCCGTACTGGAAGGTGATGACGATCCAGGTGGAACCCCAAATGAAGACCGAGGCGAGGTACAGGGATAGATTGTTCATGGCTCAGAGCCTGGCAGCTTGAGGCGGAATGAGGTCGGGACTAGGAGCATCACTCATGCCCTCGCTGCCAGTTCCGAATGCTCGGCCTGGAAGGCCGCGTAGCTGGGCAGGGCGCCTTTGGGCCTGGACAGCACCCAGGCATTGTCCAGGGCCTCCCAACCCACTCGGGCGTAGTAGTCCTTGGCGAGGGGCGCGGCCAGGAGCACCCAGCGGACCTCGGGGTAGGGCGGGACCAGCATGGCCAGGAGAGCCCTGCCCACCCCGGATTTCTGGAAGGTCGGGTGGACTGCCAGGTCGCAGACGTAGCCGTCGAAGGCCCCATCGGTCCAGCCCCGCAGCACCCCCACCAAACGCTCTTCCGCCCAGGCGCTGATCACCACGTTGCTGCCCTCGAACATGCGCCGGATGCGCTCGGGGTCCGCGACGGGCCGCCGCAAGGGCGCCGCGGCGTAGAGGGCGCGAATGGCTTCGACGGTGGGCCTGCGGTCGCTCGAGTAGGTGATCACGGCTGTTCCGGGAGATCGAGCCGGAAGCCCACGCCCAGACGGTTCCAACCGTTGATGGTGAGCACGGCGAAGGTGAGCGCGACGATTTCGGTTTCGGTGAAATGGGGTTTCAGCGAGGCGAAAGCTTCATCCACTTCGGGCTGCTGCGTCAACTTCGTCAGCGCCTCCGCCCAGGCCAGAGCGGCCTGTTCCTTGGGATCGAAGAGATCGGTCTCCCGCCAGGCACTTAACACGGCCAAGCGGCGGGGCGCCTCCTTGCCCTTGAGCAAGTCCGTGCTGTGCATGTCCATGCAGAAGGCGCAGCCGTTCAGTTGGGACACGCGTAGGTCGAGGAGGTCCAGGAGCTTGGGGTCCAGGCCTGCGGCGCGGGTCTGCTTCCAGAGATTGAGCTGGGCTTCGGCGAGGGCAGGGGCGAGTTCCGAGTAGGACTTGGTTAGACGCATGAAGCTCCTCCTGGCTTCCAGCATGGCGATTTAGGGTCTATTAAAAAGATCCAAATTATAAATACTGACTAGACCATGACCCGCCCCTGGACCTTCCCCATCGCGCTGGATCCCGGCGCTTCGGAACCCATCTTCC
>JANXPB010000215.1 GCA_025357545.1 Holophagaceae bacterium | reverse complement strand
GGTCGGTCCGACGGTGGCCGTGGTGGCGCCGCTCACGGTGAAGGTGATCTGGTCGCCTTCAGGATCGGTGGCGCTCAGGTTGTAGGTCTGCGGGTGCAGCGTGATCCCGTTGGTGGGGCCCACGATGATCGGCGCAGTGGGGGCCGTATTGATGACCGTGAAGGTCGTGGTGGACACCCCGGTGCCACCGGGCCCAGTCACCGAAATGGTGCCGGTGCCAGCGCTGGCGGGCACGATGGTGGCCAGCTGGGTAGCGGTGCGGGTGCCGATCACCGCGGCGGTGGCCCCAAAATTCACAGCGGTCACCGTATCCAGGTTCGTGCCGATGAGGGTGACGACTGTGACGCCCGCGGTGCCGCTGGCGGGGGAGATGCTCGTGATGGTCGGTGCGGGCGTCGGGATGAACTGGTTCCCGCCTCCGCCCCCCCCACCGCTGCAGGCCAACAGAAGGCCGACGCCCATGACGGCCGTTCCCTGGAGCAGGGCTCGAAACCAGTGGGTGGAACGCATGGTGGACTCCTGCGGGGATCGAGCTACGGCGGACAAATTAATGACAATAATCTTACTTTACTAGGTTTCCCTCAATTCCGAACGGCGCCGCGGAGATGGTTGACGACGAACCAGATCAGCCCCCCCAGCAGCACCAAACCGATGGCCAGATCGAAACGGTGGAAGTAGGCGCCCAGGGTGGTCCAGTGTTCCCCCAGCTTGAAGCCGAGGAAGGCCAGGCCCAGGCACCAGGGCAGGGACCCCGCGAAGGTGTAGAGGTGGAACCGCGTGCGGTTCATCTCGGCGATGCCCGCGGGCAGCGCGATGAAGGTGCGCACCACCGGCAGCAGGCGCCCGACGAACACCGCCGCGCCGCCATGCCGTTCGAAGAATCCATGGGCCAGGTCGAGGTGGCTCCGGCTCAGCCAGATGTACTTACCAAAGCGCTCCACCGCCGGGCGGCCGCCCCAGGCGCCAACCTCGTAGGCCGGGATGGAGCCCAGGTTGCAGCCCAGCGCGCCGAACACGCCGGCGATGGCGATTTGCAGGGCAGGGCTGCCAGCGCCGAAGCCGAACAGGGTCATCTTGCCCTGGAAGGCCAAGTAGCCCGCGAAGGGCATGATCACTTCCGAGGGCAGCGGGATGCAGGCGCTCTCGATGCCCATCAACAGCATCACGCCGAAGGGCCCCATGGCCGCCATGACCATGAGCATCCAGGCGATGATGGGGGAGAGCAGTCTTGAAAGCATGGTTGAGTTCCAGTGCTTGAGATTTGGAGCGACGGCCTTGTTTGCAGAGGGAAAGGCCGTGGCTGCGGAGAGGAAACCAAAGCTTGCGCGACCTGTTCAGGCTTCGACCCATCTCCAGGCTACAAGCTCCTGCGGCGATTGGGTCACACTGGGGGCATGACCGCCGACGCCCTCGATCTTCCCTGCACTTACGTGGACACCCCCGAACTGCTGGCCGAGGCGCTGCCGGCCTGGTTCGCGTCGGGGCTGGTGGGCGTGGACATCGAGTGCAGCCTTACAGGAAATCACCACTGCGTGCTGGCCCTGCTCCAGATCGCCACCCACGACCAGGTGTGGCTGGTGGATCCCGTGGCCCTGCCGGAGCTCATGAAACCCACGCTGGAAGCGCTGAAAGAGATCCCCTGGATCGTCCACGATTTCAGCGGCGACGGCATCGTCTTCAAGCGCATCTACGACGTGGTGCCCACTTCGGTGATGGACACCATGCTGCTGTCCAAGGCCCTGGGCTACCCGCAACCAGGCCTCAAGACCATGGCCAAGCTGAAGCTCGGTGTGGACATCCCCAAAGAGGAACAGGATTCCAACTGGATGATGCGGCCCTTGCGCGAGACCCAACTCACCTACGGCGCCCGGGACGCGGCTTTGATGCTGCCCCTGCTGCGCACGCTGGCCCTCGAAGTGGAAGCCAGACGGGATGAGCCGGCGGTGGCCCAGCGGCTCGCGCACCTGCCCGTGGAGATGCGCGCGATTTTCCGCCGCATCCGGGCTTACAAGCAGCCAGGCGTGGACAACCTGGTGGAGAAGATCCAGGCCATGGGCCTGGGCCAGCGGGCCGAGGCCAAGGCCAAGGCGCTGCTGGATCTCCGGCACGCCTGGGGCAATGCGGGCGATGTGGCTGCGGTGATGGAAATGGGCATGCGCTGGATTCTGGCACGCATCCAGCACCCGCCCATCTCCCGGGAGGCTCTGGAACGCACCATTCCCAATCCCCGCTTCCGCCGCAAGCGCCTTGAAGCCCTCTGGGGAATCCTCGGCGAGGAGCAGATCACGGTGCATGACGAGGAATGAGAGGGTGAGACACGAGGGATGAGCGGATTTGTCCCGAGCCAAAGGCGCGAACCACTTGACCTCACCACCTCACACCTCGTCCCTCATCCCTTCTTGAACAGCCCCACGCACTCCACGTGATGGGTCAAGGGGAAGAGATCCACCACCACCAGGTCCACGAGCCTCCAGGCGGGCTCCAGCCGGCGCACCTCCCGGCAGAAGGCCGCGCCGTCGCAGCCCACAAGCACCACGGTTCCGGCTTCGGCGGAGTGGAGTTTGGCGCTGACTCCGGGCTCGAGCCCGGTGCGCGGCGGATCCAGCAGGATGAGATCTTCAGCATGGCCCAGGTGCTCCGGCAGCCATTTCCCGATATCTGAGGCGAAGCATTCCGTGGGCAAGGCCAGTGCCTCGAGATTTTTCTTCGCCCATTCCACAGCGACCTGGTCGAATTCCACCACCACACGGTGCCGAAAGCGGCTCCCCAGCAGCGCGGAGAAAAGGCCCACCCCGCCGTAGAGATCGAACAGGGTGCCACCCTTCAGGCCCCAGCCCCCAAGAATCTCGCGGAAGGCTTGCCCGGCCCAGGGCGGGCTCACCTGGAAGAAGCCACCCGCGCGGTGCCGCAGCGGGATGCCCTCGATGGTTTCCAGGATGGGGGCTTCATCCCGGTGCCAGCCATCGGGCTCCAGGAGCCAGGCATGGGCCTTGTCATCGATGGCCACCACGCGGCCTTCGGGAGTGCCCGTGGCCAGTTCCCAGCGCTGGGGCCGCTGGGAAAGGGCCTTGCCCAGCAGGGCCTCCTGCAACCTCGGGATGGCCTGGGAGAGTGATTCTGCGGCCGCCGGGCAGGCCTGCACCGGCACAACCTGATGGCTGCCCCGCTGATGGTAGCCCAGGAATTCGCCGTCCCAGTGGAGCTGAATGCGGTGTCTCCGGGCCTCCGCAGGGGCCGGTAGGTAGCGCCAGTCCTGGATCTCCGGGAGCTGGCGGTGCAGCAGGTCGGCGGCCATGGCGCGCTTCAGGTCCGCGACGGCGTCGCCGCCTTCCCACAGGTCGCAGCCGCCGCAGGTCGCCGCCACCGGGCAGGCCGCCCGCACGCGCCGGGGATCCATTTTGAGCCAGCGCAGCACCCTACCCTCGCCGTGGCGGGCCTTCCAGTGGACCTCCGCCTCCACCACTTCGCCCGGGAACAGCGCCAATGGCGCGCTCAACAGCAGGAGGCGGCCGTCGCTGGACCGGCCGATGCCCTTGCCGCCCCAGGCCAGGCGTTCGATTTGCCCACGCCAAAGTTCCGCCGTTGTAGCCGGCTTTCGGTATTCTGTGGGTCCTCTGCTGGAACCCTGTCGCGTGCGTTTCACTGTCGCCCTGCCTCCTGAGCACCGTAGCACCCTCGAGGAGCACCTGGGTCGGGAGCTGCGTGCCTCGCTGGAGTGGCGGGATTCAGGCCAGGCGGACGTGGTCATCGGTGCCGTGGGGAAAGGCGGCCTGGCCCATTGCAGCGAATGGCCTGGGATCGAAGGCGCCCTGGCGCTGATCCAGGCGGGCTATGAGCGGATTCGCGATCGGGCTCGCATGGACCGCCTCAACGAGGTGGGCCGGGCGCTGGTCTCCGAGCAGAATCTCGACCGGTTGCTGGACCTGATCCTGTCCCAGGGCCGCGAATTGCTGCGGGCCGAAGCGGGTTCGATCTATCTGGTGGATGAAGGCACCCACGAGATGGTGTTCGCCCACACCCAGAATTCCAAGCTGGACATGCCCTACCACCGCTTCAAGATGCCCATCACCACGTCCACGCTGGCGGGTTTTGTGGCCTCCACGGGCGAATCCTTGAACATCCGCGATGTCTACGCGATCCCCAAACGAGCGCCTTACAGCTTTTCCGATTCCTTCGACAAGCAGAGCGGCTATCACACCCAAAGCATGCTGGTCGTGCCGATGGCGGACAACGAGGGCAAGGTGCTCGGCGTCCTGCAATTCATCAATCGCGTCTGGGAGGAGGGCGATCAGCGCGGCGTGGTGCCCTTCCAGGAGGAGCATCAGAATTTGGCGCAGAGCCTGGCGGGACAGGCCGGGGTCGCCGTCAAGAACGCCGCCCTGCGGGAAGAAATCGAGCTGCTCTTCGAAGGCTTTGTGAACGCCTCGGTCACCGCCATCGAGAGCCGCGATCCCGTCACCTCCGGTCATTCGGGCCGCGTGGCCAATCTGACGGTGGGGTTGGCCGAGGCCATCAATGCCACGCCCAACGGGATCTATGGCGAGCTGTTCTTCAATGAGCGGCAGATGCGGGAGATCCGCTACGCCAGCCTGCTCCATGATTTCGGCAAGGTCGGCGTGCGCGAGCAGGTGCTCGTGAAGGCGAAAAAACTGGATCCCCTCAAGCTGGAACTCATTCTTCAGCGGCTGCGGCAGCGGGACCTGGAACAGGCGCTGGCCATGCTCTCCGAGACCTGGAAGGGAGGCGGGCATTTCGATCCTGCCACCTGGGAATCCGTCATCCAGGATCGCCAGGCGGAGGCCGAGCGGCTGATCGCCCTGGTGCGCCAAAGCGACATGCCGTCGGTGCTGCCGGCGGAGGTGGCCGAGGGCCTGGGTCTGATGGGCGATCTTCGCTTCACCCACTGGAGCGGCGAGCAGCGCGAGCTGGTGGAGCCCGCGGACCTGGACTGCCTGCGCATCCGGAAGGGCTCGCTGTCCACCTCCGAACGGCTGGAAATTGAAAGCCACGTCACCCATACCTTCCGTTTCCTTAAGCAGATCCCCTGGACCCGCGACCTCAAAGGGGTCCCGGAGATCGCCTACGCCCACCACGAGAAGCTTGGCGGCGGCGGCTACCCGCGCAACCTGGAGGCCCCGGCGATCCCCGTGCAGAGCCGCGCCATGACCATCAGCGACATTTTCGACGCCCTCACCGCCCAGGACCGTCCCTATAAAAATGCCGTGCCCCTACCCAAGAGCCTGAGCATCCTCGACGAGGAGGCCAAGAGTGGCAACGTGGACCAAGTCCTATTGGACCTCTTCATCGAAGCGAAAGTCTTCGAGCGCACGACCAAGGCGAGCTGAGCCTCGATCCCTACTTCAAGTATGGCTTTAAATATTTCCCGGTCACCGATGCCTTGTTCCGCGCCACCTGCTCCGGTGTGCCCTCGGCAATGATGTGCCCACCTTCGCTGCCACCTTCGGGCCCCAGGTCAATCACCCAATCGGCGGTCTTGATGACGTCCAGGTTGTGTTCGATGACAAGCATCGTGTTCCCGGCGTCGGCCAGGCGGTTGATGACTTCCAGCAGTTTCTGGATGTCCTTGAGGTGCAGGCCCGTGGTGGGTTCGTCCAGGATGTAGACCGTGCGGCCCGTGGCGCGCTTGCTCAGCTCCTTGGCCAGCTTCACCCGCTGGGCCTCGCCGCCGGACAAGGTCGTGGCGCTTTGGCCCAGGCGGATGTAGCCCAGGCCCACGTCCGTCAGGGTTTGCAATTTGTTCTCCAGCACCGGAATCGGCGCGAAGAGGGCTAGGCCTTCCTCCACGGTCATGGCCAGCACGTCGGAGATACTCTTGCCCTTGTAATGGACCTCCAGCGTTTCACGGTTGTAACGCTTCCCCTTGCACTGCTCGCAGGTGACATAGATGTCGGGGAGGAAGTGCATTTCGATCTTGATGACGCCGTCGCCCTCGCATTTCTCACAGCGGCCGCCCTTGACGTTGAAGCTGTACCGGCCTGGCATATAGCCCCGGGCCTTGCTTTCCGGCAGCTGGGCGAACAGCTCCCGCAAGGGCGTGAAGAGGCCCGTGTAGGTGGCCGGATTGGAGCTGAGCAAGCGCGCCACGGGCCGCACGGTCTACATCCTGGACGAACCCACCACGGGCCTGCACCTCAAGG
>JANXPB010000206.1 GCA_025357545.1 Holophagaceae bacterium | reverse complement strand
CCTCCCGTTCATGGCGCTCGGTGACATCCCGCGCGGTGGCGAAGACGAGCCCGGATTCCACGAACGGCTGGGAATTCCAGGACAGCCAGCGATAGGAGCCGTCCTTGCACCGATAGCGGTTTTCGAGATTCCGGAGGGGTTCCCCCAGGCTCAGGGCCGCGCGGGCGTGGAGCAAGGCCTCCCGGTCATCCTCGTGCACCAGCTCCAGGGGGCTGCGACCGATTAGCTCTTCAGGGCTCCAACCCAGGCACTGGGTCCAGGCCGGGTTCACTTGGGCCAGCCGCCAGTCGGCGCCCACCACGGCCAGGAGGTCCGCGGACAGGTTGAACAAGCGGTCCCGTTCCGCGGCGACCTGATGGTGTTTCAGGGCCTGGCGGATGGTGGTGGGGAGCCGCTGGAGGTGCTGGTTGGTCTTGATGGTGTAGTCCGCGGCGCCGCGCTTCATGGCTTCGACGGCGATCTCCTCCGACCCCGTGCCGGTGACGATCACCACGGGCAGTTCGGCATACCGGGCTTTCACGGCGTCGAGGACCTGGAGGCCTTCGAAGCCCAGAATGTTGAAATCGCTCAGCACCAGATCCCAGGGGCCCTCCGGCAGGAGGCGTTCGAACTCACCCCGGTTCGTGGCCACCGTCAAGTGGAAAGCGTCCAGCTCCTGGGCCAGGGAATCGCGCACCAGCTCCCGGTCGAAGGGGGAATCGTCCACGTAGAGGATGCGCAGCGGTTGATCCATGGAATCAGGTTTCAGGTGGCGCCACGTTGAGGCTCAGCCAGTAGCTCCCGAGGGTGCGCGCCACTTCGATGAAACCCTCGAAGGAGATGGGTTTGACCAGGTAACTGTTGGCGCCCAGGTCGTAGCTCATGGCCCGGTCGCCTTCTTCCTTGGAGGAGGTGAGGATGACCACCGGGATGCGTTTGAGGAGGGGGGTGGACTTGACCTGCCGCAGCACTTCGATGCCATCCACCACGGGCATCTTGAGGTCCAGGAGGAGCAGGTCGGGAATCGGGAAGGCGTTCCGGTCGGCGAAGGCGCCCCGGCCGAACAGGTAGTCCAGCGCTTCCTGCCCGCCAGGGGCCACATGCAGCAGCTCCCCATGCCCGGCCTCCCGGAAGGCATCCAGGGTGAGCTCGATGTCCATGTGGTTGTCGTCCACCAACAGCACGCACTTGAGGTCGGCCACGGTTCACTCCTTGGCAAGGGTGAAGGAAAAGGTACTCCCAGTCCCTGGCTCTGACTCCAAATGAATGCTGCCACCCATCAATTCCAGGGATTTCTTCACGATGGCGAGGCCGATGCCGGTGCCAGGGTGGCTCTCCTGCCCATGAAGGCGTTGGAAGACCTGGAAGACCTTTTCATGGTGCTCAGGAGCGATGCCCTCCCCGTTGTCCGAGACACGCACGAGGACCTTTTGGCCGGGCGCCGGGAGCACTTCGAGGTGGATGCGCGGGGGGACTCCGGGCCGGTGGTAGCTCAGCGCATTGTCCAACAGATTCGTCACCACCTGGCTCAGGAGGGTCCGCTGGGCCACGACCCGGACCATGCGGCCGCTTACCGTGATGTCGCCGCCCGCGGCCCGGGCGCGGGCCATCATGGTGGCCAGGATCGGCGCCAGGGTCTCGCCCAGGTCCATGGGTTGAAGGGCCATACCCGACCGCCCCAGGCGCGCGTAGGCGAGCAGGTCCTCGATGAGCTCGCCCATCCGCTGGCTGGCCGTGACGATGTGGTCCACGTAGCGCCGCCCCTCCTCGTTGAGGTCGGCTCGGTGCCTTCGGGCCACGATTTCGGCGAACCCGCTCACGGCCCGCAGGGGGGCCCGCAGGTCGTGGGACACGGAATAGGAGAAGGACTCCAGTTCCTGATTGGCGGCCAGCAGTTGGGCGGTGCGTTCCTGCACCCGCTGCTCCAGTTCCTCGTTGAGGCCCTGGATCCGGGCCGCCGCCCGCTGACGATCCGTGATGTCGTGCACCGTGCCGATGAGCTGCGTGCAGGTCCCATCAGCGCTATAGACCGGCACGATCGTGACTTCGCCGGTCCTTGCTCCCGACGGATACTCGGAGACTTCCTCCCAGTGGACAGGATGGCCCGAGGCCATGGCCTCCCGGTACTTCCCCAGGACCATGATCAGGGCGGGCTCGGGGATGACCTCCTCCACCCCGCGGCCGACGATCTGCCCCTCCTGGAGCCCGGTCACCTCCAGGAAGCTTCGGCTGACCGACTGGAACCGGAAGCCACCATCCCTGGTGACCGAAATGACGAAGATCACGTCGGCGATGGTGTCGAAGATCAGGGACAGCTGGGCTTCCCGGGCCCGCAAGGCCTCGGCGGCCTGCTTGCGCTCGGTGATGTCCTGGATCATGGCCAGATGGCGCGGGTGCTGCTGGTCCCCGCCGACGGAGGGGGCGACCGTCATCTCGATCCAGACCGAGGAGCCATCCGGGCGGAGATACCGCTTTTCCATCTGAAACCCGGTGGTCTTCCCGGCGTTCAACAGGGTCATGTGGTCCTGGTCCGCCTGAAGGTCCTCCGGATGGGTGATCTGCATCCAATCGAGGCTAGTTAGTTCGTCCATCGGCCTTCCGGCGATCTCGGCGAACCGCGGATTGACCTGCTGGAAGCGGCCGGTGATCGAATCGATGACGGCGACGCCCAAGGGCGCCTGCGCGAACATGGATTTGAACCGCTCCTCGCTTGAGCGCAGCGCTGCTTCGGTGCGCTTGCGCTCGGTGATGTCCTGGACCATTTTCAGATGGCGTGGATGCTGAGGGTCTCCGCCGATTGAGGGGGCGATCGTCATGTCGATCCAGACCGGGGTGCCGTCCGGGCGGAGATACCGCTTTTCCATCTGGTACCCGGCGGTCTTCCCGGCGTTCAACAGGGTCAGGCGGTCCAGGTCCGCCTGAAGGTCCTCCGGATGGGTGATCTGCATCCAATCGAGGCGGGTCAGTTCGTCCATCGGCCTTCCGGCGATCTCGGCGAACCGCGGATTGACTTGCTGGAAGCGGCCAGTGATCGAATCGATGACGGCGATGCCCAAGGGCGCCTGCACGAACATGGTTTTGAACCGCTCCTCGCTTGAGCGCAGGGCTGCTTCGGCGCGCTTGCGCTCGGTGATGTCTGCGGACAACGCGAAAACCCCTTCGGGGACGGGCTGGCACCGGACGTCGTACCATCCGGTCCCGCCATCCGGGAAATTGAACTCGACCTCGCCTTGGAAGGCGATGCGCTCCTCCAGGCAGCGCTTGATCATCCGGAACACCTCGGTGGCCTCGATGCCCGGCCAAGCCTCGGTCATGGAGATGCCCACCAGCTCCGCGTTCGGACGGCGGTTGTGCCGGGAAGCCGCGTCGTTGAGGTAGAGGTAGCGCCAGTCGAAACCGATGAGCTGGCAGCCCTCCAGGACGCTGTCGAGGGTGGCGTGGAAGCGCCCCTCGCTGGCCCGCAGGGCGGCCTCCGCCAACTTGCGCTCCGTGATGTCCAAAAAGAAGATGGAGAGGCCTTCGCCGGTGGGGACCACGCGGTTCTCGAACCACCGCTTCCAGGGCGGGTAGTGGTCCTCGAAGGTCTCGGGCGCTCCCGTCTCGAGAACACGCTCATAGATCCGCTGGAACGCCTGCCCGACCCGTTCCGGAAACACCTCCCAGATATTCCGGCCCACCAGCGCTTCCGGCGTGTGCCCGAACAGTTCCCCCGCCCGCGGATTCAGGTAGGTGAAGGTCCAGTCCCGAGCCAGGGTGACGAAGGGATCGGGCATGGATTCGAGGGTGGAGACGAGCCGCTGGGTGAGGACCGAGGCCTCTACCGGGGGCCCTCCGACGGAAGCGCCGGAGGCTGAGTCCGCCCGGTCGCGCCGCTTCTGGAGGGCCGCGTGGATCGTGGCGGGGAGGCGCTGAAGCTCGTGGGTGGTCTTGGCGATGAATCCCGAGGCGCCGCGACGAAGGGCCTCTGAGGCGGCCCCGGCCTCGCCTGGATTCCCGAGGAGCACCACCGGCAATCCATCCCCGGAGGCCCTGACCGCGTCCAACACCTGCAACCCCGGGTATCCCGGAAGGGGCAGGCCACAGAGCGCCAGGTCCCAGGCACCGGCCCCAAGGCGTTCCTCAAAGGCGGCCCGATCCGCCACCTCCACGAGTTCGAATCCACCTGGTTCCTGGGCCAGAATCACCCGCACCCGCTCTCGGTCGGGCGACGCCTGGTCCAGGTAGAGAACGCGGACCTTGGCGGTCGTACGCATGGTTGCGCTCCGGAGCAGTCCACCAGACTCTACTGCATTCCCGACCCCCGCATGTCTATTTTGAAGAGCACCAAGCCCCTCAGGTGTACCGCAGCCATCGCCCGCTGGACTGGCTGCGCCCGCGGCTGATCCCTCCGCGAGCTTGCTCCAGGGCCGCTACCGGCGCGCCATTCCAGTTCGACCCCCCGTGGGGCTGAAATATTATCCGTAAATAGTGTGGCAAAGGTCAATTGCAAGCCCAAGACTGTCTTCATCAGGGAGGCAGCATGGGGAAGATGCGTTCATGGCAGGTGTCTGAAGCATTCTGGAAGCGGGTTGAGCCACTGATACCAGTGCGGGAACGGGATCCTAAACGTTCCTTCAAACGGAAGCCTGGCGCAGGCCGCCCGCCTATGGATCCACGCAATGTCTTCGAGGCCATCGTCTACGTGTTGAGGACCGGTATCCAATGGAAAGCTCTGCCCAAAGAGGTCTACGGTAGCCCGAGTGCCATCCACACCTATTTCCAGAAGTGGCACAAGGCGGGCTTCTTCCTTGAACTATGGCGGGCGGGGCTTGCGGAGTACGACGCTATGGAGGGCGTGTCTTGGATTTGGTTGAGTGTTGACGGCAGCCAGGGCAAGGCGCCATTGGCGAGAGAATCAGTGGGGGCCAAGCCCACTGATCGGGGAAAAAAATGGAAGCAAGGTCAGCCTCCTGGTGGACGAGCATGGTGTCCCGTTATCGATCGTCGTATGCGGAGCCAATCGTCATGATGTGACCCAACTGGAATCATTGTTGGACGCGATGGTGGTGCCTGAGCTTAGACCGATGGCGGTCCAGAATCTCTGCGTTGACAAAGGCTATCGAGGAGCGCCAGCCAATGCCGTGATGTGCGACCGAGGATACGCACCGCATGTACCTGTTGCAGACGACGAGCGGACCGTCATTTTGAACGATCCGGACCACTATCCGCGGCGCTGGATCGTGGAGGTAGCCCATTCCTGGTTCAAGCGATTCCGGAAGCTGCTTGTCCGTTTCGAGAAGAGCACCGCAAGTTACATGGCCCCCTTACATCTCGCCGCCTCCATCATTTGCTGGCGAAAGCTTGCAGTTATTTACGGATATGCTCTTAATGTCGAGGCGGCCAAGGGCCGCACTCAATATCTCCAATGCGCCGAAGGGGACGCCTGATTTCCTCACCCCTCAACCCTCATACCTCACCACCTGAGCCCCCCCGTCACATCCAATTCACACACGAAGCCCCGATGATGATGAGATACATCAATGGCTATGAGCCGCGCCCTTCCCCATCCCGAAGACCTCATCAACCGCGAGTTGGCCTGGCTTGATTTCAACGAGCGGGTGTTGGAAGAGGCCGAGGACGCCACTGTGCCGCTCCTGGAGCGGGTGAAGTTCCTCTCCATCGTTTCCAACAATTGGGACGAATTCTTCATGGTGCGGGTGGCGGGCATCTGGCGGCAGATCGATGCGGGCATCACTCAGCCCGGCGCCGATGGGCTGACGCCCCGACAGCTCATGGACCGCATCAGCCAGCGCCTGCACGAGGGCTCCCGGCGCCAGCACCTGTTATTCCACCACACCATCGAGCCCATGCTGAACGCCGAGGGTATCGCCATCCTCGCCCCCAAGGACCTCAGCCCCGAGGACCGCGTCTTCGTGAGTGAGTACTTCGAGCGCAGCCTCATGCCGCTCATCACGCCGTTGGCCGTGGACACCGGCCACCCGTTCCCCCGCCTGGCAAACCGCGCCATGGTGCTGGTGGCGGAACTGGAGGCCCAAGAGGCGCTGGAAGAGGAATCCATGCTGCCGCTTTCCGAGCTGAGCATCATCCACGTGCCGGCCTCGGTGGCCACCCGCTTCCTCCGGCTGCCTTCCCGGCCCGGGACCCACGCCTTCATCACCCTGGAAGATGTGGTTCGCATGCAGCTGGAGCGGCTCTTTTCGGGTTACGAGGTAAAGAACTGCCACGCGGTGCGGGTGACGCGGGATTCCGACCTGGTGGTGGAAGAGGATCCCGAAGAGGACCTCATGAAGACCGTGGAGGAGAGCCTGCGCAATAGTCGCCGGGGCGCGGCGGTGCGGCTCCAGTACGAGAAGGGGCTCTCGCGAGCCCTGCTGGATTTCCTGATCGAAGAGCTGGAACTTTCGCCCGAGGACCTCTACCCCACGGAGGGGTTCACCTCCTTCTCCGATCTGATGGAACTCTACACCCAGCTGGACCTGCCCCACCTCAAGGACCCGCCGCTGCCGCCGCTGCCGGTGCCCGCCCTGGAACACAGCGAGACCATCTTCGAGGCCATGGCCAAGCGGGACATCCTGCTGCAGCATCCCTACCAGAGCTTTGATGATTCCGTGGTGCGCTTCGTCCGCGAGGCCGTGGAGGATCCGAAGGTCCTGGCCATCAAGATGACGCTCTACCGCATGAGCCCCGGCAGCCCCATCGCCGCGGCCCTGGAACGCGCCGCCGAGCGCGGCAAACAGGTGGCCGCCATCGTCGAGCTGCGGGCGCGCTTCGACGAGGAGGCCAACATCGCCTGGGCCCGGCGCCTGGAACGCGCGGGCTGCCATGTGGTGTACGGCCTTCCCCACTTCAAGACCCACGGCAAGGCCTGCCTCGTGGTCCGCCAGGAAGCCGACGGGCTACGCCGCTACTGCCACCTGGGCACCGGCAACTACAACGAGCGCACCAGCCGTCTCTATGCGGACCTGGGGCTCTTCACCACCCGGCCAGAATTCGGTGAAGACCTCTCGAACCTCTTCAATCTGCTTACCGGCTACACCCGGCCGCCAAAATTCAACCAGCTGCTACTGGCCCCCCAGCATTTCCGTCGGGAACTCAGCGAGCGCATCCAGCGCGAGATCGACCACGCCAAGGCCGGCCAGCCCGCCCGCATGATCCTCAAGATGAATGCGCTGGTGGACCCCAGCATGATCGAGCTGCTCTACCAGGCCAGCCAGGCGGGCGTGCAGGTGGACCTCATCGTGCGCGGTGCCTGCTGCCTGCGCAGCGGCGTGAAGGGTCTGTCGGAGAACATCCGCGTCGTGTCCATCCTCGATCGTTTCCTGGAGCACGCGCGGGTCTACTATTTTGCCAACTGCGGCAACCCCGACACGCTGTTGGCCAGCGGCGACCTCATGCCCCGCAACCTCGACCACCGCGTGGAGGTGGTCTTTCCGCTGGTGGATCCCGTGCTCGCCGCCGAGGTGGTGGAGACCCTGGAACTGCAGCTGGCGGACAACGTGAAGGGCCGCATCCTCGGCCCCGAAGGCCAGGTGGTGCGCCGGGGCCTCAACCCCACTGGACCCTCCATCCGCAGCCAGCTGCGCACCTACGAACACGGCTACCTGCGCAGCGGCGCTGGGGCCATGACGCAGAAGCTGGGGGATTTGTAGGCTGTGGGCTGTGGCGGCAGGATTGACTTCCTAGGGTGATGGCGGGCCTCCCCTTCGGCGCCTCTGGGGTGCGCCGGAGGCGCCGCCCGGAGAGCCCGTGCCCACCGCCACCAACCCACAGCCCCTCATCCCGGCTGGTCCCCAGCCCCATCCCTGCCAAACTGGTGGGCTGCAAAGGAATCCCCATGGACAAGCGCATCAGCCGCGCGGCGATCTTCGACGCCCTCAACGCCTACCAGGTGCCGGGCACCACCGCGACCCTGGTCACCCTGAAAGCGGTGAAGGCCATCGACGTGGAGGGTGGCGCCATCCGCGTGACCATCCAGCTGCTGGACGCCTACCAGGACCGGGAGCAGGCCATCCGCGAGCATCTCAGCGAGCGCATCCAGGCCCAGGAAGGCGTCGAGTCGGTGGTCGTTGACATCGCCTGGGAGAAGACGCCCCAAGTGGAATTCAAGAACCTGCTGCCCACCGTGAAGCATGCCCTCGTCATCGGCAGCGGCAAGGGCGGCGTGGGCAAGAGCACCGTGGCCTCGAACCTGGCTGTGGCCATGGCCCAACAGGGCCTGAAGGTGGGCCTGCTGGACGCGGACCTCTACGGACCCAGCATGGGCATGATGTTCGGCATCACCGAGGGCCCCGAGGGCACCCCCGAAGGCAAGATCATTCCGGTGGAGAAATTCGGCCTGAAGCTCATGAGCATGGCCTTCCTCATCGACGAGGATCGGCCCGTCATCTGGCGCGGCCCCATGCTCAACAAGGCCCTCACGCAGTTCCTCGCCGATGTGCTGTGGGGCGAGCTGGACGTGCTGCTCATGGACCTGCCCCCGGGCACCGGCGACATCCAGATTTCCCTCATCCAGAACGCCCAGGTGGGCGGCGCCATCATCGTGAGCACGCCCCAGGACGTGGCCTTCTTGGATGCCAAAAAAGCCATCGGCATGTTCAATACCGTGAAGGTGCCCATCCTGGGCATCATTGAAAACATGAGCAGCTTCATCTGCCCCAAATGCGGCGAGGAGACCCAGATCTTCGGCCACGGCGGGGTTAAGGCCGCGGCGACACGCATGGAGCTACCCTTCCTGGGCGAGGTCCCCATCGACCTGGCCATCCGGGAAGGCGGCGACAACGGCCGTCCCCTGGTGGAGGCCCACCCGGAGTCTCCCCAGAGCCAGGTCTTCATGGAGATGGCGAGGACCCTGCGGGCACAGCTCGGGCTCTGACCTCGGCGTTCCGGGGGCGCCCAGCGAAAATCGAAAAGCGAAGATTCCAACGCGCCTAGACTGGGGGCATGGTGTCTCCGCACATTCCTGTAGCCCTTGCGCCGGATCTGCTGGAGCGGGTGCGGGCGCGCTTCGCGCCCTGGCCGCTCATCCAGGAGTGGGACCTGAAGTTCACGGGCATGGCGCCCGGCCAGGCCTCGGTGAAGCTGCGGCCGAACAAGCACACTCTGAACGGCCCCCGGGGCAACGTGAACGGGGGCGTGCTGGCCACGGTGGCGGACATGGCCTGCGCCCTGGCGCTCTGCACGGTGTTCGATGGCCTGATGCCCTTCGCCACCCAGGACCTGCACATCCGCTACCTGGAGCCCGCCAAGGGCGAAGTCACCGGCGACGCCGAAGTGGTGCGCCTTTCCAAACGGGGCGCGGTGCTGGAGTGCCGGCTCACCTGCGGCGAGCACCTGGTGGCCCACTGCACGGCCCACTTCAGCATCAAACCCAACCTGCCGGGATGAAGCGCCGATGACGAGCCTTTCGTGAGGACCACCCGGCTCCGCAACCTCGCCCCCACGCGCCGTCTGCGCGAAGCCCTGGTGCTGCTGCTGGCGGTGGGCGTGTCCGGCGCCATCGGCTACCACATCCTGGCGAAGCTGGGCTGGCTGGACGCCTGGTACATGGCCATCACCACCTTGTTCACGGTGGGTTTCCGGGAGATGGGGGAGGTCAACGACGCCACCAAGCTGTTCACGATCTTCTACCTGGTGACGGGCCTGGGCGTGGCCACCTACGCCATCTCCAACCTCACGGCCCTCATCGTCGAGGGCGATCTGCAAGGCTATCTGCGGGAGCGGCGCATGGAAAAACGGTTGGAAGCACTGTCGGACCACATCATCGTCTGCGGCTTCGGCAAGATGGGATTCCAGGCCGCCTGGGAGCTGAAGCAGGTGGGTGTCCCCTTCGTCATCGTGGAACTCGAGGACGCCAAGGGCCGCACCAACCCCCGCTTCGCCGATGAGCTCATCCTCTATGGCAACGCCATGGATGAGCTGGTGCTTGAAAAGGCTGGCATCCGCCGCGCCAAAGGCCTGATCACCGCCCTCACCACCGACGCCGACAACGTGCTGGTGACGCTCACGGCCCGGCAGATGGCGCCCCAGCTGCCCATCGTCGCCCGAAGCGCCAAGCTGGGCACCGAAAGCAAGCTCACGGCCGCGGGCGCCACCCATATCGTGAGCCCCTATGAGATCGGCGGCCGCCGCATGGCAGCCCTGCTGCTGAAGCCCGAGACCATGAACTTCTTCGATGTCGTGCTGCACCAGGACCAGCTGGAGCTGGGCATGGAGCGCATCCGCGTGGACCCGGGTTCCTCGCTGGTGGGCCACACCATGCGCGAATCCCGCATGCGCGACACCACCGGCGCCCTCATCGTCGGCATCAACCGCGAAGGCATGGGCCTGCACTTCAATCCCAAGGGCGACGAGACCTTCCAGGCCGGCGATGAACTGCTGGTCATGGGCCCCAGCCCCTCCCTGGAAGCCATGATGAAACTGGCCGGGGGGGCTTGAGGCAGTTGTCTTGTGGCAGATGGATTGAGGTAGGCGCCCGGTTGAAGCAGGGGCTCATACCAAGTTGCATCCAGTAAATATCCCCCGCCAGAGGCGGGGGCTTTATTAAGTGAGCCGCTCGAAGCGGCTGGGTGGGGTCGCTAACGCGGCCCCGTTTCGTTGAGCCACCCTACGGTGGCGACCTTAGCGAAAGAGTGAAAGCTGCTCAAATCGCTGATCCTCTTTTTCTTGGTGCTGGATGTAGTCTCGCACCACCGCTTCATCGCGGTCCACAGTCGACACGAAATACCCTCGTGCCCAAAAGTGTTGCCCGATGAAATTACGCTTGCTCTCTCCATACACACGCGCCAAATGGATCGCGCTCTTCCCTTTGATGAACCCGACCACCTGCGACACCGCATACTTCGGCGGGATCGAGATCAGCATATGAACGTGGTCAGCCATCAGCTGACCTTCCTCGATTCGACTCTCCTTCTGTTCCGCCAACTTCCGGAACACCTCACCCAGATGTGGCCGCAGCTTTTCGAAAAGCGTCTTTCTCCTGCACTTCGGAATGAAGACAATGTGGTACTTACACTCCCATTTCGAGTGGCTTAGACTTTCGGCAAGGTCCATCTTGGTTCTCCTCCTATGTGTGCTTGGCGGCTCACATGAAGGAGTTTCCGAGACGGACTCCCTGAAATGTCAAACTTCTGCTGTCACCCCGGCAGAGCCGGGGGTTTTCCTACGATAAATAATCTGGTTCTTCGCTGTTGCATGTGGGTAATGGAATCCGGGTGGGAACCGCATTGAAGTCGAGTTTGCCTGCAACGAGGTAGGCGATGGTGATGCGGTTCTGGGGATTCCGGTGGCCTCGCGCCTTGGCGATGGCGGCTTGGATGAGGCTGTTGATGCCTTCGATGAGGCCGTTGCTGA
>JANXPB010000168.1 GCA_025357545.1 Holophagaceae bacterium | reverse complement strand
CTTCCATGGGCGCAGTCGCTGCCATCATGGGCATGACCATGGTGTTTTCCATAGGCAATGGCGGTGGCTCCACGTGCACGATGGTCGTGGCTTCCATGGGCGCAGGCGCTTCCACCATGGGCATCACCATGGTGTTTTCCATCGGCGAAAGCGGTGGCTCCACGTGCACGATGGTCGTGGCCTCCATGGGCGCAGGCGCTGCCATCATGGGCATCACCATGGTGGTCATCATTGCGTTGGGCAGCTCATCCAACTCCTGCATGTCCGGGAGAATCAAGGTGTCTTCCTCGGGCTCTGGCGCGGGTGCCATCCGGGCTGGCGTGGGGAGATTTGGGAAAGTTTCATCCATGGAGTCGCCTGGATCCACCGGCAACGGGGGAGGCTCCAAGGTCCGGTGCACTTTGACTGTGGGTTCCGCGTGGCCACCGGCGGAAGGGGGCGTGAAGAGCATGGTGGTTTCTTCCCAAGATGGGACGTCCGTGCCATCCGGCATCATCACGGTGGGCGCGGCTGGGACCTTTTCCACCTTGGTGGCCTCGTCAATGACCTCCATGGCCGTTCGCAAAGGGGGACGCACAGCCACGGTGGGCTCTTCCAGGGAAAGTTCGTCCCGCTTCAGCCGCAGGGTTGAATCGGCGGCGGGCACACCGGCTTTCAAGGCTACGGTGGGTTCTTCCAGCGACAATTCATCCCGCTTCAGCCGCAGAGTTGCATCGGCCGCGGGCACACCAGCTTTCAGGGCTAGGGTGGGTTCTTCCAGTGACAAGTCATCTCGCTTCAGCCGCAGGGTCGAAGCGGCCGCAGGAACTCCGATCTGGAGGGCCTGGGTGGGTTCATCCTTTTCCATTCCCAGATCTTTCCTGGGAAGGCGCACGGTGCGGTCGGCCCCAGTGGGCCTTGCGAATGGATCATGGGTAGGTTTCTGGGCCATGGGAACACAGGGAGTCAGTGCCCAGGATAACCCTGCTGAGCTTCTTTGTCCTGGTGAAGTCACTATCAGGCCTCGTCCTCCGCTGCCCGGCGCCAAGCGTCGAAGCGGGGAACGAAGCAGAAGAACATGATGCTGGTGAGGACGATGAAGCTGCGGGCGAAGCGGATGCCTTCCAAGCCCGTCAGGGCCCAATAGGCCAATCCGAAGAAACAGCTCAGTTCAAACAAGGCTGAGTAGAACAGGATTTCCCGAGCCAAAACCCTGGGCTTTTCCTTGGGGGAAAGGGCCAGGAATCCCGCACGAACCCTTCCCCAGCGCCAAGTAACGAAGGCCGCGGAGAGCAGCACCAATCCGGTGAAGGTGTAGCCCAATTGTTTTACGACGCCCCCGGGGGGATTCTGGCCCGGTGGGATGAAGTTGGTGAACAGGAGCTGGAGCATGAGGGGCCAGAAGACGCAGAGCGTCAACCCCCCTAGGTAGGCCCAGCGATAGGCGCGATGCAAGGCATTGAGTTCTGCATCTTCAAGGCGTGCCAAATTCGTCTCCTG
>JANXPB010000158.1 GCA_025357545.1 Holophagaceae bacterium | reverse complement strand
TCAGCGGCGCCGGGCTGCGCGAGAGCCACGCTCACGACGTGATGATCACCAAGGAAGCCCCGAATTACCGGATGGATTAACCGGTGGAAGGGGTGTCCATGAATCAGCGCGTGCCAGGGGAGAATGCATCCGCGGGGGGAGAGATCTACCAGGAGACCTTCGCCCTGTTGGGACAGGGGCGGAAGGACGAAGCTCTCGCATTGCTCTTGCGGCACCTGGAATCGGATTCCGAGGCCGGGGAGTTGAACCAACTGGCCGGCACCCTTCTGCTCGGCCAGCATCGCTTCCAGGAATCCAAGGTCCACCTGGAGCGCGCCCTGAAGGCGCGTCCCGAAGACGCGGCGCTCTGGGGTGCCTACGGAACCCTGCTCCAGAAACTGGACGACCGGCCCGGCGCCGAGGCGGCGTTCCGTCGTTCGGTAGCCCTGGATCCGGGCAACATCACTCCCATCCTGCTGCTCGCCCAGTTCCTGGCTGATGCAGGACGGATCCCAGACACGGCGCCCCTGCTGGAGCGAGTTCTCCAGCTCTCACCGGGCCACCCTTCGGCGGTGTCCGGCCTCTTGGCGACACGGCTCTACGACCCCACCTGGGCGCCGGAGGAGTTGGCCCAATTCCACCGCGCCTGGTGCGAGTCGCTGGAATCGTTGGTCGAGCCTCTTTCGCCTCCACAGTTAGATTGGAACCCAGGAAGAAAGCTTCGCATTGGCTATCTCTCCGGGGATTTCCGGCAACATTCCTGCGCGGATTTCATAGAGCCTCTGTTGCGTGCCCACGATCGGCGTCAGGTTCACGTGCTGCTCTACCATTCCGCACCCGGCAGCGGTGATGCTCGGACTCTGTTGTTCCAGGGGCTCGCTGATGGTTGGGCGGAGGTCCACGGATTGGACGATGCCGCCCTGGCGGAGCGCATCCGCCAGGACAAAGTGGATGTGCTGGTGGATCTCTCGGGCCACTCGGCCTACAACCGGCTCACGGTGCTAGCCAAACAAGCGGCGCCAGTGCAACTCGAATGGCTCGGCTACCCCTTCACCACCGGGCTCACCCGGCTGGAGGGCCGCATCACCGACAGCCGCGTGGATCCGCCGGGCAACGAGGCCTTCTCCAGTGAACCGCTGCTGAGGCTGGATCCGAGCTATCTCTGCTGGCAGCCCTCGGAAATCCTTCCAGACCCCACGCCCGCCCCAAGCCAGCGGGGAGCGCCCTTCACCTTCGCCAGTTTCAATCACTTCGCCAAACTTAACGAAGCGGTGGTGCAAACCTGGGCTGCCCTGCTCCGCCGCACCCCCGGTTCGCGCCTGCTCTTGAAAGGGAAAGGTTCTTCGGATCCTGTGCTGAGAGATAAGTTATTGCAGGGCTTCGAGGATGAAGGCGTGCCGGGCGGCCGCATCGAATTCTCTGGATTCTTCACCGACCCCAAGGCCCATTTCTCCTTGTACCGGCAGGTGGATCTCGCCCTGGATCCCTTCCCTTACAATGGCGTCACCACCACGCTAGAGGCCCTGTGGATGGGGGTTCCCGTGCTGGCTCTGCAAGGTCGGCACAGCCTGGCCCGCCACGGCTCCGCGATCCTGGGATTGCTGGGATTGGATTCCCTGATCGCGCAGGACCCCCAAGAATACGTCACCAAAGGCGCGTCGCTCGCGTCCGATCCTGAGGGACTTCGTGCGGTGCGGACGGGGCTACGAGCGCGCCTAGCGGCTTCGCCTATCTGTGATGCGCCGGAATTTGCTCAGCGCATGGAAGCGCTGTACCGGGACCTCTGGACACAGGCCTGTGAGAAGGCCAAACCGAAGTTGTGAATATTACTGGGCCGCGATGCTCCCCACAGTAACGCTGATGTTCCCTGGCGCGGCGGCGTCGGTGTCCGGGAGCAGCATGGCTTTGTTGGTCACGGCGCTGAAAGTCACAGTGCCAGGCGTGATGCCCGATTTCAGGTCCAAGGCAATTCGCGCGAGCACCACGCTGGAGCCAAAGGCGACCGCTGGTGCAGTGGTCCCCTTTTGGTAGGCGCCGGCTTGAAGTTCGTTGCCGCTAACCTTCGCCGTGAGGGCCTGGACGCCGCTTCCGAGAACGAATGCGCCGTTCTGAACGAGCTCCGCATCGGTGCTGTCAACCTTGGTCCAGGTGACTCTTGACGTGTCGGCGTTGAGGTAGAACCCGACACCGCGACCCGAGGTTCCGCTCGGCCCCACGAGATCTAGCACCAGGTGCGTAGCAGTTGATTTGGTGGTATCACGCACCAGCTGATAGGCCCCGCTGGTGGGGTTTGTGTAGATCAACGAGGAAGCCGTTGGAGGGGGCGGCGGGGGTTTGTTATCGGCACCACCTCCGCCACCGCTGCACGCGGAGAGGACGCCGAGAAGGGTAGTGATCGGGATTAGCTTCGAAGTCTTCATGGCAGCCTCCTCAAAAACCGGCAAGGAACAAATTGATATCGTCGTCATCCACGTCGCCATCCCCATCCAGGTCCGCCAACGGGTTATAGTTCGGCGCGCCTATGACGCCCGCGCCGGTGTACGCCTTCAGGATCAACCCCAGATCCAAAACATCTATGGTGCCGTCCCCCGTAAGATCCCGGGACAGGACATTGATGGTGACCGAGGCGCTCTTGCTAGTGTCGGCGACGCTGGTGGCCGTGAGGGTAACGGTCGCGACTGAACCTGGGGCAGTGAAGGTCACTGGGTTAGAACTCGTGCTATTGAGACTCCCTCCGGTCACGCTCCATGTCACCGCCGTGTTCCCCGTTCCCGTCACGGTCGCCGAGAAATTCCGTGTGCCATTCAAGAGAATGCCTTGAGGCCCTGAGGGGCTGATGGAAACGGAAATGGCCGAGACTGAAAGAGTGGCCGCAGCGCTGGTGGCAGTGCCAGCGCAATTGCCCACCTGGACATCATAGGATCCAGCGTTGCCCACTTGGACGGAGGGGATGCTGTAGCTCGCGCTGGTGGAGGCGCCCGAAATGGCGGTGCCGTTCTTGCGCCACTGGTAGTACAAAGGTGCCGTGCCCGTGGCTGCCACGCTGAAGGTCGCCGATCCGCCCAAGGCTACGTTCTGGCTGATGGGCTGGGTGGTGATGGCGGGCATCGTGGAGGTACTGCCGGTGGTGACGTTCAATTCGAAATCGTCCAGGAAGAACGAGGTGCCAAGACTCCCGTTCTCGATGCCTTCGAAGTAGATCCGAACGGTCTGCCCTTGGTAGGCCAGTAGATTGAAGGTCTTCTGGGTGTAGGCAGACGCGTTCAGGTTTGAATAGGTCGCCAGCGTCGCGAGAAGCGCCCCGCTGCTGTTGCGAACTTGGCAGCTGAGAGTGTCGTTCGCGACGCTTCCAGTCTCACTTGTCCCGATCTGGAGCCAGAATTTCAAAGTGGCCGCGGAGGCGCCAGCGGGAATGCTCACCTGTTGGTAAACGGTTTCCGTGGTGGCGGTGCCGTATCCATCCAACCAGGCATACCAACTGCCCGTGTGCGCATTACCCGGAGGGTTCATCACGTCAATGATGGCGGGACTCGATGCGGTGCTGGTGGTCACCCATGTGGTGTTGCCTGATTCAAAACCGGGGTTCAGGAAAATCTGACTGGTGCTACCGCCCGCGCAGGCATTCACGTTCAGGGCGGCGGTGTTGCTCAGGTTGACGCCCGCGTTGTCGCCAACGGCCACGCGGAAAAGTGCGCCGTTGTCGCCGAGGGTCGTTAGGGGCGTGGTGTAGCTGGAGCCAGTGGCACCGGCGATGTCGCTGCCATTCTTCTTCCATTGATAGGACAACGTCCCGGTCCCGAAGGCGCTGACAGAGAAGGTCGCCTGCTGCGGAAAGGTGACGGTCTGGGTCGTGGGCTGGGTGGTGATCGTGGGGCCGACGGTAACGGGATTGACGGTCAGCGTTGCGTTGCCGCTATTGGTCGAACCGGCGGTATCGGTGACCACCACTTGGAATTGCGAACCACTGTCCCCAAGGCTGGTGGCAGGCGTCGTATAGGAGGGCGAATTGGTCCCCACGTTCACGGTATTTTTCTTCCACTGGTAACTCAGCGTGCCCGTGCCCGTAGCCACCACGGTGAAGGTGGCCGTCTGGCCCACCGACACCGTCTGGTTCGCGGGTTGGGTCGTGATGGTGGGACCTGGCAAGACCGATCCACTTATTTCCCAGACGCCGCGACCAAAGTAGCCGATGCGCATGAAGGAACTATCCGGCGCGACGTAGATGTCCCAAACCAAGCCCTGGGGCTGGCCTGTGCCGAAGGGAGCCCAACTGCCGCCGCCGTTGGTGGTGCGATAGAGCCCTAGCCAGGTGGCGGCGTAAACCGTGTTGCCGGTGGCATCGCCTGGATCTACGGCCAACTTCACTACCGGAACGTCGGGGAGCCCAGGGGTAATATCGGCCCAGGTAGCACCGCCATCTGTGGACTTGGCCACATGAGGCACTGCGGCGGCCGTCGAAACCGAGCAAAGATAGAGCTTGGAATTGTCCGCCCAGGCGAGGTTCGAATTGAAACCTGGCCAAGCAGGGACGCCCAAGGTTGAGACGATACGCTCGGTCCAGGTGGTGCCACCGTCGGTGGTGATGAGCGCGACGCCGCCGTTACCAGCCGCCGCGATGTGGTTCAGGTCGAGCGGGCTCACACCGATGCCGTGGCTGGTGGCCCGGACGAAGCGCGCGGGGTCGAGGCCGCCTACGCCGGCCGTGCCGATGGTGATCCATCCGGTGGGAATGGTCTTGAATATTTTCTTGGAATTGGTTCCGGTGCCGCTGTTGCCGTAAGTGTAAAAGTTCATGCCCGGATTGGTGCTGCCGAGGTCAGAGCTGGCCGGGGCGCCGATAATGGGCGTCACGAAGAAGTAGCTGGCGCTGTTCGTGGGCGTCAGGCCGCTGGTAAAGGTCAACCACTTACTCTGGTCATCCGGCGGATTGGTGGTGCAACGTTGGATGGCGTTGTAGACGTAACTGGACAGGGTCCAGGCGTTATTGGCCTGGCTCCAGCCCACGCCGAAGCCATCACCACCCCGGGTCTGGTCGTAGACCGTGGTGACCGTGCCGGTGGTGGGCGGCGTGTTCCGCAGCCGCGTGCCATTGTCTTGGAGGCCGATGAGCACCGAGTTCTTGTTCGCGCCGCCATTGAAGCCGCAGGTCATGCCGTAGATGAGGTGGGTCTGCAAGCCCTTGTTCTTGGTGTCGTCCCACGTGGCACCAGCATCTGCGGACACAAAGAGGCCGCCATCGGAGCCAAAATAAATGCGGTTGGGACTGCCCATAAAGAAAGCCGCCGCATGGAAATCCGCGTGGGCGTAGGG
>JANXPB010000134.1 GCA_025357545.1 Holophagaceae bacterium | reverse complement strand
GCAAATTCAGGCGGTCCGGCGTGGATCACACAGAGCGTGAGTCCACCGCCGAACCGCCCGGATTGATCCGCGAAACTGGCACATGAGGTAGCTCTTCTCGGCATCGGCTGCGCCGATACACGAGACAAAGTGAAACTTGGTGCCCTTGGTGTCTTGGTAGTTCTATTTTATTGAATGCAACTTGGTATCAACCGTCGCGGACGGCCCACAGGGCGGCCTGGCAGAGGCGTTTCACACCGCCCACCAGATCGATGGTCTGGAGGGTGCTCTCGTTGAGCCAGATGCCGCCTTCGGGCGGCGTGGGCAGTTGATCGTCGGGGGCTTTGCAGCGCAGCAGGTGGGTCAGGTAGAGGCGCTGCTGCCCTTCCAGGCCTTCGAGCCGGAGCAGCCAGGGCGTCGGCAGGCGCGAGGTGCGCTCATCAAAGACCACCGGCAGCTTGCTGCTGTCCGAGAACCGGAAGGGGATCTTCCAGGTGGAATCGATGAGGTTCTGCAGCAGGGCCGGCGGCAGGAAACCCGGCGCCCAGGGCGCCTGGGGGGGCATGAGGAGGCCCCGGTGGGGGGAATGCACCGAGGGCATCAGCAAGACGGAAGGATTCGACGAGCCATGCACCAGCACGCCTTCGATGAAGGTGGTCAGGTAGATGGGGCCTTCTGCCATGCCTTACCTCCCCCCCGCGGATTCAAGTTCTTTCATAATTCGGTTTCTAGCATTCTGCACCAGCGCGGGGATTTCGCCAGGGGGGACTTTATCCACAGCCTTGGTGCGCCGGTCGCGCAGTTCGACCATTCCGTCCTTGAGGCCCTTGGCCCCCACCATGATGCGCAGCGGGAAACCCAGCAGATCCGCATCCTTGAATTTGGCGCCGGGGCTGAGTCCTTCCCGCTCGTCATGGAGGACTTCGAAGCCCGCAGCTTCCAGGTCCCGTTCCAGCTGGTTGGCCACCGCGGCGACCTCTTCATTGGCCGGGTCGAGACTCAGCAGGTGGATCTGGAAGGGAGCGATGGGCCAGGGCCAGATGATGCCGTCGGCGTCGTAGTTCTGCTCGATGGTGGCGGCGACGGTACGGGTGATGCCGATGCCATAGCAGCCCATGATCATGGGCTGCTCCTTCCCCTGCTCGTCCAGGAAGGTGCAGCCCATGCTCTTGGAGTACTTGATGCCCAGCTTGAAGACCTGGCCCACTTCGATGCCGCGGAAGGCCTGGTAGTGGCCTTTCCCGCAACGGGTGCAGGTGTCCCCTTCGACGGCCAGGCGGATGTCTGCGAAGGCGCAGCCGGACAGGTCCCGAGCGGGCGACAGGCCGAAATGGTGGAAATCCGTGAGGTTGGCGCCGCAGGTGAGGTTCACGGCGCCCTCCAGGCTGAGGTCCACGACGATCTGGACATCCTTCAGCCCGACGGGCCCCATGAATCCGGATTTGGCGCCGGTGAAAGCTTCGGCCTCTTCGATGGGGAGGAGCTCGATATCCGTGGCACCGGCGAAATTCTTCACCTTCACAGGGTTCACTTCATGATCGCCCCGCAGCACCGCGCCCACGAGGTTGGTGGACTGGTCGGCGAACAGAGCGCGATACAGGAAGAACTTGCTGGTCTGGACGACGGGCATGCCCGCAGGATGTTCTGCGTCGACCATGGCGGCGGCCTGGGGCTCCTGGCTGAGGATGCCCGGCGTGGAGAAATGGTCCCGCTTCAAGTCGAAGGCCGCGCCGTGGTCCTGGACGGGCAGTTTCGGTGCCTCGGTCTTCTCGATGTTGGAGGTGTAGTCGCAGGCATCGCAGGACAGGATGCCGTCCTCGCCGCTGCCCGCCAGCACGTGGAATTCGTGGGTGAAGGAGCCGCCGATGGCGCCGCTGTCGGCTTCCACCGGGCGGAACTTCACCCCCAGGCGCGCGAAGATCCGCTTGTAGGCGTTGAACATGGCCCAGTATTCGCGGTCGCAATCGGCGTCGTCCGCATGAAAGGAGTAGCCATCCTTCATGATGAACTCGCGCCCCCGCATGAGGCCGAAGCGGGGGCGGATCTCGTCCCTGAATTTCGTCTGGATCTGGAAGACGTTAATGGGCAGCTGCTTGTAGCTGCGCACCGTGCGCCGCACCATGTCCGTGACCACTTCCTCGTGGGTGGGGCCAAGGCAGAACCAGGTATCCTTGCGGTCCTTGAAGCGCAGCAGTTCCTTGCCGTAGAAGGTCCAGCGGCCGCTTTCCTCCCAGAGCTCGGC
>JANXPB010000083.1 GCA_025357545.1 Holophagaceae bacterium | reverse complement strand
AGCTGCGGCAAAGTGAAAACCGAGCGGCTGGAGTTCCTGGCGGACAATCCGTTCTATACGAAACGCTTTGCCCATTATGTGGGGCGGCGCTGTCGTCAGGCGACGATCAAGGATATTGCCAGCGAGCTCAAGCTTGATTGGGATACGGTCAAGACGCTGGAAAAGCAGTACATGCGAGAGCAACTGGCCCGTGCTGGCACACCAGGTCCCAAAGCCATCGGCATCGACGAGATCTCGATCCGCAAGGGCCACACCTATCGCATCGTGGTGAGCGACCTGATCCGCCACCGTCCGATATGGTTCGGTGGCGAGGGTCGCTCGGAGGCGAGCCTGGCGCAGTTCTACGAGTTCCTGGGAGAGAAAAAGACCAAGGGAATCCGGCTGGCGGTCATGGATATGTGGAAGCCGTTTCGCAACGTACCGCCGCGCGCGCCCCGCAGGCCGCGATCCTGTTCGATAAATTCCACATCATGCGCCACCTTGGCGAGGCGCTCGACAAGGTACGCAAGGCCGAGTACGCCCGGCTCAGCGGGAAGGACCGCAGCTACATCAAGGGCCAGAAGTATACGCTGCTATCGCACCGCGAAAACCTCTCTCTGGAGGGAAAGAAAGCGCTGAAAACCTTGCTGGCAGCCAATAAGCGGCTGAACACCGCCTACTTGCTGAAAGAGTCTTTTGGCCAGCTATGGGACTACGAGCGCGAAGGTTGGGCGCGGCGCTTTTTCGAGAACTGGCGAAACAGCCTGAAGTGGCAGCGCCTTGAACCCTACGAGAAATTCGCGGCGATGATCGATCGGCATTGGGACGGCATCGCGGCCTACTGCAAACCAGAAAACAAGGTATCGCTCGGATTCGTCGAGGGCTTGAACAACAAAATCCGCGTCCTCCAGCGCCGGGCATACGGCCTCCGTGACGAGGAGTATCTGCAGCTAAAGATCCTCACCTGCATGCTGCCTGCACTCTAAAAATGACGCGAAATCACCCACACGATTTCCTGAAGAGCCATTTTATTGAATGCAACTTGGTATGAAAGGCCTAACCTGCTTTCGCGCCCTCGGAGCCCCATCTTCTATTCGGAACAAGAAATGATGAAGCGACTTATTCCGACGGCCCTAAGCCACTGGCCAAGTAGCGCCCGCAAGGGAGTGGGTGGTACATGTATTTAGGACGGGCACCCCAAGCCACCGGTTCGCGGCATCAGGGCGTGCTCAGCACCTGGCGGGTGACGGAATAGGAATTCGGGGACCTGGTGGCCGGCAGTCCCACCACCCGGAAGGCCCCGTGCCGCTGGCCACCAACCTCTTCCGATTCAAGGCGCAGACCGCGGTTGGAGAGGGCTGGACGCCAGAGCATCGGCAGCGGTTGGTGCAGCGGACTCAGAGTGCTCCCCTGGGCCTGGGCGGCACTCGTCCCCATCGCGCCGGACTGCCCGTGGTCCACGGTCACTGATTTGCCGGGGCGGAAGGCCCAGGCGCCGTCCCACCCCGCCAACCCGCTGAGGTCCGGCAAGTCCAGGTGGTGGGCACCGGAACCCAGCCACCCCGCGCTGAACAGGAGGTACCAGTAGACCTGTTCCTGGCCGGAGCTCTGGTTGAACGCGAACTGCTGCAGGTGCGGTTCAGGGCTGACCGAAGTCCAAGTGATCGCCGGGCGCAGGTAGGGGTCTTTGAGCCACGCCACCTGGTAGGGCTCCACCACGCTGGGAAACCGCACGTCGAGGGCCCCTGGCAAGCCTTGGCTGCCGCCGTACACGATCTCCGAGTGGCTCGGCCCGAAGGCGCCAAAGGCATAGGCGTAGCTGTCGCCGGATTGGCTCCGGTCGGACGGAAAGGCCGCGTAGGCCGGGGGCGCAAGGCCATTGGCCAAATCCAGGAATTGCCCGCCGGCGGTGAAGTAGCGCACGGTGCCCTGCAGGGTTTCAGCCCCACCCACCGGCCCGTAGGTGATGGCTTGGGCCGGGCCCGGATCGAAGCCTTCGGTGCTGAAATCCACGTCGCGCCGGGCGTTGCCCTGGGCATCCCTCCCCCGGTCTAGAAAGAACCGGGTGGGGAATTCCGTGGCCGGATCCGTGAAGGTCCAGCCCGCCAGATCGCCTTTCCCTTTCACCACCTGCAACAGGTAGCTGTCCGCGCCGCCCTCGAAGCGCAAGGCCGATGCGCTTGACACCAGGTAACCGGAGCCCGGTCCGTGGAGGCTGCCCTGGAGGGAATACAAAGTCGAACCTGGGCCGGGCGGGGGATCGCAAATAAAGTAGATCCCCAGCGAGCCGGATTCCTGCAGGGTCTCGAAGATGTAATTCATCTGGAAAGCGCGGAAGGTGCCGATGGTGCAGGTGTAGCCGTAGGCCAGGCCATAGCGTCCGGCAGGATCGGTGATCGCGGCGCTGTACTCGCCGCCATTCCCGTTCAGCAGCCGCCAGGGCCGGTCGCCATCCTTGAAGGCCATGATGGCCAGGTTCGCCGGGGTGTAGTTCAGGAAGGTGGAGACCGGGAGCAGGCGCGCCGGCAGCACCGTCACCTTGAAGGGCAGGTCCCGCGGGCCAAAGCTGCCCACGAGGTGGAGGATGAGGCTGCGGTCGCCGGCGGTCGCCGACTCGGGCACCTTCACCTGGATGGTGGCGGCGACGTCCCCAGCGTTGATCACGAGGCGGGCCGGCGCCACGGAGATTTCGAGGCCCGGGGCTGGGGCCTCCACGCTGAGGTCCACCGGGCCCCTGAACCCCAGCAGAGGATGGGCCTTGAGGGTGAACGTGCAGGCGGTGCCCGGTGCCACCGGAAGGGACTGGACATCCAGACTGAACTCCACATCCGGAACCGCCAATGGCGAGGAGGCCTGCTCCCCGGCGCAACCCAGGAGCAGGGCCAGGCAAGGGGCCGCCCAGCTGGGGCGGTGCTTCCGGGCAAGCCCAGTCCAAGCCGTCACTCCGCCTCCACGTCTGGCCCCACGATACCTGCGATGCGGCGCTTGCGCAGCAGCAGCGTGCGGAAGCGCTCCTGGGCTTCCAGCACTTGGGCACGCTGGCGTCCAGGAGCGGGCAAGGCCGAAAGGCGGTCCACGTCCTGACGAGCCTTCGCGAGGGCTGCATTCACCCGGAGGATGTGGAGTTCCCGGCGCGGATTGGAACCAGCCCGGAATTCCCGCGCATTGTTCTCGGTCCAAAGGGGCTCATAACTCACCTTTCTGAGCATTATCGCCACGTTTCCGCTTAAATCCTTTTCCTTCGACAGGGTCACCCGGAGGGCCACGCTGTCCCGGTTGTCGCCCCCGGCCACCGGGAATAGGTCGGCCCGGTAGAAACGGTCCTGGTTGGCGATGAAGTTCCCGAGGGAAAAAGCCACCAGGGCTTTCCGGCCGCCGGCCTCCAGGTTCTCGATGGGCTGGAGCACGTGCGGGTGGGCCGCCAGGATGAGGTCGGCCCCGGCTTCCACTAGGGCCTTCGCGATCTCGCGCTGACGCGGTGTCGGCTCGTGCTGGTACTCGTTGCCCCAATGGAGGCTCACAACCACGACCTCGGCCTTCGATCGGGCGGCCTTCACAGCCGCCTTGGCGGGTTCCAGGTCCAGGGCCCGCACCCAAGGTTCCGTGGCCTTACGGTTCAGGTCGATGTTGAAAATGTCTGTAAATCCCAAAAAAACGACCTTGATACCCTTGATATCAATAATCTTAAACTGCTCGGCGGCGGCCTGGGTTTCGCCGCTGCCCACTGCCAACAGGCCCGCATCCTTTAACCGATCCAGGGTCTCCGCCACTCCCGCCGGACCCTGGTCGAAGGCATGGTTGTTGGCGGTGGAGAGCACCGTGAAGCCGCTGGCCCTAAGCGCTTGGGGCAGACTCTCCGGGGCATTGAACTGGAAGGGCACGCCGGGCCTTCCGCTGCGGGGGGCCACAGGCGTTTCCAGATTGCCAAAGGCTATATCGGCGTCTTTGAGGATAGGCAGCACATCGGCCCACAGGCTCGGAAAACCAGACTCCTGCTGGTCCGGCGACTGGCTCGCCGCCTTCTTCACATCGCCGTGCATCATGATGTCGCCCACGGCCACCAGGCGCACTTCCGCCAGGATCTGGGGTAGCCGCGCCAGATCGGAATCGGCCTTGGGCGGCGCTGCCTTCCGGCCGCAAGCCAGAGTCAGCGCCCCCAGCAGTAGCACGCCGGGGGTCCTCCCCCAAATGAACGAGGAGCGTTGGGGGAGCTCAAGCAAGTGGATGTCCCTCCGGGCCCTCGGGGCCGTAGAACACCTCGATCGCCACGTCCGGCAGTGAGGCCCGGACCTGCGTCGACAGAGTGTCCAACTGTCCCCGGGTGAGCGGTCTCGCCTCGGGTTCCGGCGTGGGCCGGGCCACGGTGTAGAGCTGGATGCCCTGGAGTTGGCCGCCCAGGGCGCGGATGTCCCGCAGGCGCTCGCAGTAGGCGGCGATCTCCTCGGTGGAAGGGCCCTGCCCCTTCCAGCTCAGGAAGAGGGACTGGATCGTGATGGGCCGAAGGCGAGCGGTAATTTCAATATTTTCGAGGATACGGCTGAATGGGAGCGCAGTCCGGTTGATCTCCTGGTAGTAGGCCTCGGTGCCCGCATCTAGCTTGGCCCAGATCTCGCCATTGTTGGCCATGAGCGTGTCCAGGCCCTGCACCACCTCCCGGGCCTGGAGACGGCTGGAATCGGTGATAAGCACGAGCTTCACATCCGCCAGCCCCCGCTGCCATTTCAAATGGGCGATGCGTTCCACGGCCTCGGCGAATTCCTTGGCGGTGGTGGGTTCGCCGTCGCCGCTGAAGGCGATGTCGTTGAGGCGCCGGTGCTCCGGTAACGCAGAATCGAAAGGTGCGGCCTGGAACAGGGTTCCATCCAGAGTCAGATCCAGCAGCGCCGCCATCTCCCGCTCCAACTGGTCCAGGTCGATATCGCGCCGCTTGCCGGGCGTGGTGCGGTCCACCTCGCAGTACACACAGTCGAAATTGCAGACCTTGTCCGGATTCAGGTTCACGCCCAGGCTGACTCCCTTGGACCGGCGCGAGATCACCGGGTAGCAGTAGTCGAAGTCCGACCAGAGACGGCGATGATCGAGGTGGGCTGGAATGAGATCGGTCATGGGACTCAGGGAAAAGCGGCCTCGACGCGGAATCGCCGGCCGGGCAGGCGAAAGGTGGTTGGGGAGTTCATTCTGCCATCAGAACGCCCCTCAAGCCTTTTTCCGGCCGCCCTTCCTGGCCGGGGCCGCGCCGGTCGCATCCCTGTGCTGCACTTCCGCCGCAGGGCTCGCCTCCTTCAGCATCTCGGGCTTCCAGAGGATGGGTTCCGGGCGGCTGTTGTCGTCCGTGGCCACCATGACGAATTCCCCGGAAGTAACATCCCGGCGGGCGTTGCTGACGGGGCTGTAGACCCGCACTTCCAGCTGGATGGTGATGGATGTGTTCCCAGCCCGGGTCACGGTGGCGTAGAACTCCATGATGTCGCCAGCCCGGACGGGGCTGTGGAAGAACAACTCAGACACCTTGAGGGTCACGAAGACCCGGTTGTGGCTCACCAGGCCTGCACAGATGCCCGCAGACTTATCCATGCGCGACATCATGCCGCCACCGAAGAGCGTGGCGTTCAACCCGATGTCCTGCTGCAACACCATTTCCCGGGAGATGAGCATTGAAGCCTCCAAAGACCAAGGATACCGATGGGGGCGCGAAGGGACGCCATTGGTCTGTGGAACCGGGGCCTCTGGAGTCCTTCCAGCGGGGACCAGGGCTTAAAATAGGCGGTGAGGCGTATCTACGATAGTCTTCGTATGTTTATGCCCTCGTTTTGGAGACCCCATGTTCTGGCTCCTTGCCAACGCCATCCAGCTCCAGGCCAATCCTCCGGCGGGAGCTTTCAGGGTGAGCATCGATGCAGCGGAGGCCGACGCCGTGCTGGCCATTCTCGAGCTCCGGGTCCAGGGCCGGACGCCAGTGGAAGCCGATTGGAACAGGCTCTTCGCCACCGCCGGCTACCGGCGATTGAAGCGCCGCGAGACCGCCATGAAGCGGCCCTTCGAGAACGCGGCCTTCAAAACCTTCGTTCTGGGTGACGACCTGCTGCAGCGCGCGCCGGCGCTGCGGAAGGCCTTGGCGGAGTGGCGGACGATCGACCTTGGCGCCTCCGCCCAGCGGGCCCTGGACTACCTGCCCGCCGGCGCGCGCATCCAGGCCACCATCTATCCCGTCATCAAACCCCGGGACAATTCTTTCGTGTTCGAGCTGGATAAGGACCCCGCCATCTTCGTCTTCCTGAACCCCGAACGCAGCGCCGCCCAGGAAGGCAATGTCCTGGCCCACGAATTCCACCATATTGGCTACGGGACCTTGAAGCCCCTCCACTCCGACGTCGGCCTGGCCGAACCGGTGCTTCAGGCCCAGAAGTGGACCGGCGCCTTCGGCGAGGGTTTCGCCATGCTGGCGGCAGCGGGAGGGCCTGGCGTGCATCCGCACGCCACGAGCCCGGCAGCGGACCGGGCGCGATGGGACCAGGACATGGCCAAGTTCCCCGATGACTTCGATCGGCTTGCAAGCTTCTTCCAAAGGGTTCTCGATGGGTCGCTCAAAGGAGACGCGGCCGCTGCGGAAGCCGCCACCTATTACGGTATCCAGGGGCCCTGGTACACGGTGGGATGGCGAATGGCCTGCCTCATCGAACTGCGCTTGGGCCGCGCCCGGCTGCTGCGCATGTTCCAGGACCTGCCCACCCTCTACCGGACTTGGAACGAGGCTGCGGAGGTCGAGGAGAAGGCGACGGGCTTAAAGCTACCAAGGTGGCCGGAAGCCCTGACGCGGGCCATCGAAGGGGGTCCCTGAGCTTGGCCTAAACATAACGGTGCGCCAAGGGCGCGCGCATCTTGAGGGGCGGTCGGGCTTCGAACCGCCCACCAAGCCTTCAACCGCTTCTCCTAGAAGCGCGGGCTGAGCTCGGTTCCGCCGAACCAGCGCCTGCTGGAACCCCTGACTGCCATGGCGGATACTCGTTTCGGAGGCGCGACCATGCCCATTTCCGGAAGACCGCTCGCGGGTGAATTCGCGGCCTACGCGCAGGCCGATATCGACCGGGTCTCGGGTGACGACATCGTGTCCATCCTCGCGGCCCAAGCCTCCGCCACCGGGAGCTTGATGGAAAGGGTCCCGGAGGAATTCGCGGGCCGCTTCGCCTACGCGCCTGGGAAGTGGACCCTCAAGCAGATCATCGGCCACCTCGTGGACGACGAACGGATCTTCCTGTACCGCGCCCTGTGCGTGGCCCGGGGAGACTCCAAACCCCTGCCGGGATTTGATGAAAACCTCTACGTGGCCCAGGCCCACTTCGAGGCGCGTTCCCTTGCCGATCTGCTTGAAGAGCTGCGCGTCACCCGCAGCGCCACGGTGGCCTTCTTCCAAGGGCTGAATCCCCAGGCCTGGGCCCGGCGGGGCGAGGTGAATGGCTACGGCGCCACCGTGCGCGGCCTGGCCTTCCACATGGCCGGGCACGAGTTGCACCACCTTGAAGTGATCCGGCAGCGGTACTTGTCCGCGCTCTGAAGGGCCGCTCCGGATCCACCGCCAAGCTTGGCGAACCCATCTCCACGCTGGCAGGTTCCGCTTGACCTGCCTCCGGCTCGGATGTTTGATTTGCCTTAGCCATTCTCGATCCAACTTGGAGAAATTCATCATGAACAGCACCTTTTCATCCGGATTGGCACTGACCCTCCTCGGCCTTTACCTCGGCTGCAGTGGAAGCAGCAACGGCTACAGCTCCGGCCCAACCTTGGCAGCGCCCACCGGCCTGACCTATTCGGCCAATCCGGCCACCTACACGCTGGGGACGGCCATCGCCGCCAACAATCCCTCCAGCGGTGGCGGTGCGGTCGCGTCCTACTCGGTCGCCCCGGCCCTGCCCTCGGGCCTGGGCCTGAACAGCGCCAGCGGCATCATCACGGGCACCCCCACGGCCATGGCCCCGCCCGCCACCTTCACAGTCACGGCCCAGAACTCCGCCGGCAGCACGACGGCCGCCCTCTCTCTCCGGGTCAACGCCCAAGGTGCCTTCTCCGCCACGGGCTCCATGGTGGCCGGTCGCTACGTCTACACTTCGACCCTGATGGCCAATGGCAAAGTCCTCCAGGCGGGCGGCTACAACGGCGCGTCCATGGCCAGCGCCGAGGTCTATGATCCCGGCGCCGGAACTTTCTCCGCCACTGGGTCGCTGCCGGTCAGCCGCTACTACCACTCCGCCACGGCCCTGCCGAACGGCAAGGTCCTGGTGGCAGGCGGCTACTCCTCCGGCCCAGGCAATGCCATCGCCAACGCGGAACTCTACGACCCGGCGACTGGCGTGTTCACGCCCACGGGCAATCTGAATGTGGCCCGCTACCTCCATACCGCCACCCTGCTGCCCAACGGCAAGGTCCTGATCGCCGCCGGCGCCACGAATGCCTTGACCCTGGCCAGCGCTGAACTCTACGATCCGGCCACGGGCATCTTCACCCTGACCGGAACCATGACCTCTGGACGCTACTACCATGTCGCGGTCCTGCTGGGGAATGGCAAGGTGCTGCTGGCGGGCGGAAGGCAGAACGCCGCCTTCCCCACCGCCGCCGAGCTGTACGACCCTGCCGTGGGCACCTTCACCGCCACGGGCGCCATGGCCGCTGGCCGCAGCGAACTGGCCGCGGCCTTGCTTCCCAACGGCAAGGTGCTGGTCACTGGAGGCCTCAACGGTTCCGCCACACCAATCCAGAGCAGCTGCGAGCTCTACGACCCTGCCGCAGGGACCTTCACCGCCGCCGCCTCCATGGCCTCGCCTCGCTCCGACCTCACCGCCACTGCCCTTCCCAGCGGGCAGATCCTGGTGGTGGGCGGTTTCACCGCTTCCGGCGTAGTGCTGGGCACTTCGGAGCTCTACGATCCCGTCGCCGGGATTTTCTCGCCTTCCGCTTCCTTGAGGTCCACCAAGCGGAGTCACACGGCGGTGCTGCTGGGCAATGGCAAGGTATTCGTCGCTGGCGGCACGAACAGCGACGGCCCGCAGCCCTTCTTCGCCACGGCGGATCTGTTCCAATAGGCTCGAGCCACGCCGATTGAACTAAGGCCCCGGTGGAAACTCCGCCGGGGCCTTTTGCTTTGCCCAGTTCGGGACAGGTGGTTTCGGATCGCTCGGATCAGGCCTTCGCTTGCAAGCGCTTCGCCATGGCGGAGCCCATGTCCGCGGGGCTCTGCACCACGGTGATACCCGCGGCTTCCAGGGCCTTCATCTTTTCGGCGGCGGTGCCGTGGCCACCACTGATGATGGCGCCTGCGTGGCCCATGCGACGGCCCGGCGGCGCCGTTTGGCCTGCGATGAAGGCCACCACGGGCTTCTTCATGTTCGCCTTCACCCAGGCGGCGGCCTCCTCCTCGGCGCTGCCGCCGATCTCGCCAATCATGATGACCGCGTGGGTGTCGGGATCACTGTTGAAGAGCTCCAGCGCGTCGATGTGGCTAGTGCCGTTGATGGGATCGCCGCCGATGCCGATGCAGGTGCTTTGGCCGATGCCCAGGGCCGTGAGCTGGCCCACAGCTTCGTAGGTCAGGGTGCCGGAGCGGCTCACCACGCCCACGTTCCCCGCCAGGTGGATGCGGCCGGGCATGATGCCGATCTTGGCCTGGCCGGGCGTGATGACGCCGGGGCAGTTGGGGCCGATGAGGCGGCTGCCGGGATAGTCCGGCAGAACGCGTTTGACCTTCATCATGTCGAGCACAGGAATGCCCTCGGTGATGCAGACAATGAGCGCAATGCCAGCGTCCAGGGCTTCGAGGATGGCATCTGCGGCGCCGCCAGGCGGAACGAAGATCATCGTTGCGTTGGCGCCGGTCTTGGCGACGGCTTCCTTCACGGTGTTGAACACCGGGAAGCCCTCGATTTCGGTGCCGCCCTTGCCGGGCGTGACGCCGCCCACCACCTTGGTGCCGTAGTCCCGGCAGCCCTTCGCATGGAAGAGGCCCTCGCGGCCCGTGATGCCTTGCACGATCAGTTTGGTGTGATTGCCGACGAGAACAGCCATGGGAGGCTCCGGTGAGAAGTGGGAACGGTTGATGCTGGGCGATTTCCGATTGGAGAGCGGTTGCAGCGGGGTTGTCGAGGGCTCAAGGTTCAAGCCCATCGTCCCTGAAGCCCTCCCAATCCTTTTCAGGGACGGGTGTGGAAGGGGTTGGTGGCGCCAGCGGCAGCTGTTTCTTGAGTTCCTTTAACCGAGCCAGGTAGCTGCGCTTGGTGGCGTCCAGTTCCAGATTGCGGCGCCAGAGGCGGGCGCCCAGCACGAGGACGATGCCGAGGTTCAACGGCGCCGCCAACCACATGAGTTTGGGGGTATGCATGAACGTGCGCTCCCACCCGGTGGGCCCGACGATCCAGATGAAGACGTACATCATGGGCAGCAGGCCGACCATCGTGAAGAAGAAGCTCCAGCCGAGCTTCCAGGCGCCGCGGTGCATGACGTCCTGGTACTCGTCGTAGAGGGCTTCGTACTGGGCTTTGGGTTCTTCCTGGGTCATGGCTTGCTTCGCTGGTGGGGGCGTCACTTTGTCGCGGCGACGATCTTCTCGGCGGCGTCGTTGATGCCGTCGGCGACGATGAGGTTGAGGCCGCTTTCAGCGAGGATCCGCTTGCCCTCTTCGACGTTGGTGCCTTCCAGCCGCACCACCACGGGCACCGTGATGCCGATCTCCTTGGCGGCCTTCACGATGCCGCCGGCCACGATGTCGCAGCGCATGATGCCGCCGAAAATGTTGACCATCACGCCCTTGACGGCCTTGTCCTGGAGGATGATGCGGAAGGCGTTCTTCACGGCGTCTTCGGTGGCGCTGCCGCCCACGTCCAGGAAGTTCGCCGGAGAGCCGCCGTGGTACTTGATGATGTCCATGGTCCCCATGGCCAGCCCGGCGCCGTTCACCATGCAGCCGATGGTCCCATCGAGCTTGATGAAGTTGAGGTTGAACTTGGAGGCTTCGATCTCTTCTGGCGCTTCCTCATTCAGGTCGCGGAAGGCCAGGATGTCCGGATGGCGAAACAGGGCGTTGTCATCGAAGCCCATCTTGGCGTCCAGGGCGGTCACGTCCCCGGTCTTGGTGATCACCAGGGGATTCACCTCCACCATGGAGCAGTCCTTCTCCACGAAGAGCCGGTAGAGATTCTGCAGGAACACTACGCTCTTCTTGAAGGCGTCCCCCTCGAGGCCCAGGGCGAAAGCCACCTCCCGAGCCTGGAAGGCCGTCATGCCCACGGCCGGATCAATGGCCACGCGGGTGATTTTTTCAGGGGTTTTTTCCGCCACTTCCTCGATGTCCACACCGCCTTCAGTGGAGGCCATGATGGTGATGCGCGAGGTGGCGCGGTCCACCAGCAAGGCCAGGTACAGCTCCCGCTCGATGTCCACGGGGTTGCTGATGAACACGGTGAACACCCGGCGGCCCTCGGGACCCGTCTGCTTGGTGACCAGGTTCATGCCCAGCAGCTGCTTGAAGAGCTCGGCGGCCTTGTCGGGGTCCGTTGCGAACTTCACGCCGCCGCCCTTGCCGCGGCCTCCGGCGTGGATCTGCGCCTTGACCACGCTCTGGCCGCCATAGGCCTTGGTGATCTGCCGCGCATCCTCGGCGTCCGTCGCCACGCGCCCGTCCGGTGTGGCTACCTGGTACTGCCGGATCAGTTCCTTGGCTTGGAATTCATGGATGTTCATTCAGGTCTCCGGAAGGTGGCCTCGGGTTGGTCATGCCTGGGATCGCGCGGCGTGGGATCCCGCCCTGGGCGGATAGTGCGGAAGGTTCAGTTTACCTTGGCTCTGGTCGTGTAAGAATGCTGCATTCTCGGACATCTCAGAGGACACCCGATGGCCCAGCTGGACAAGCTTCTGCAGCATATTGTGACCAAAGGCAGCCGGGCCCTGCGCCTTGAGCCCAACCAGCCCCCCTTCCTCGAATTCCAAGGCGGGGGCACGCAGCCTCTGCTGGCCCAGGCCCTGCCCCCCACCATGCTGGAGCACATCACCCAGGAGGTGATTCCGCCCCAACTGCTGGGGACCTGGGGCCAGCGGGGGCAGATCTCCTTCGAATACCTGCTGGGCGGGGTCAATTTTCGCATCGCCATCGAAAGGTCCGCCATCGGCAACCGCCTCAAGGCCGAGCCCATCGAGCCGAACTTCGCCGGTGCGGGCGCGGGCCAAGAAATCAGTTTCATCGAATTGGAGAGCGACCGGCCCGCCGCCCCACGTCCCGCCGCGCCGGCTCCACCGCCGGCCACGGAACTGGCCCCTGCGCCGGTCCACGCATCGGCCGCCGTGCCGACACCCGCTCCGGCCCCTGCGCCCGCTCCCCAGCCCGTGCCCGCCGTGGCGCCGGCCCACCGGCCCCTGCACCCGCTGGCGCTGGAACTCTTCATGGCCCTGGTCCGGGAGAAGGGTTCGGACATCCACTGCAGCAGTTATGAAGTCCCTATTTTCAGGGTGAACGGCGAACTGGAGGACCGGGGTGATTTCGGTGTGCTCAGCCCCTCCCAACTCATGGAGCTCATGATCACCTTGCCCAACCAGGAGACCTGGGAGAAATTCCTCGCCACCAACGATGGGGATTTCGCCTACGGCTTCGAGCAGGGCGGCTGCCGGCTGCGGGTCAACTTCTTCCAGGACCGGGTAGGACCGGCCTTCGTCGCCCGGGTCATTCCCAACGAGATCCCCGATCCCGACCGCCTGGGCCTGCCCGACCCCATCCGCCAGCTGGCCCTGCTTCCCAAAGGCTTGGTCCTGGTGACAGGCCCCACCGGCAGCGGCAAGTCCACCACCCTGGCGGCCATCATCGACTTGGCCAACCAGCAGCGCATGGACCACATCCTCACCATCGAGGACCCCATCGAGTTCGTGCATCCCCGTAAGAAATGCCTCATCAACCAGCGCGAGGTGCACACCCATACCGAGAGTTTCAAGAGCGGGCTGCGGGCCGCCCTGCGTGAAGACCCTGACATCATCCTGGTGGGCGAGATGCGCGATCTCGAAACCATCGCCATCGCCCTGGAGACGGCCATCACCGGCCATCTGGTCTTCGGCACCCTGCACACTTCCAGCGCCGTGGGCACCATCGACCGCATCGTGGACCAGTTCCCCGCGGACCGCCAACAGCAAATCCGCGTGATGCTGGCGGACGCTCTGAAGGCGGTCATTTCCCAGGTCCTGCTGAAGAAGATCGGCGGCGGCCGGGTGGCGGCCCTGGAGAGCCTCTTCATCACCCCCGCCATCTCGAACCTCATGCGCGAGGGCAAAGTCTTCCAGATTCCCAGCGCCATGCAGGTGGGCCGGGCCTACGGCCAGCGGCTCATGAACGACGTGCTCATCGACATGATCCAGGACAAGAAGATCACCGCCATGGACGCCTACATGAAGTGCCCGGACAAGGACACCTTCATCCAAAGCGTCAAGCGCGCCGGCATCAATTTCGACCCGCGGGCGGGGCTGACGGGGGAGATGTGAAGGGTTGAGGGTCGATGGTTGAGGGTTAAAGTGAATCGACTCGCCCGAATCAGCGCAGACCAAATCTCCATCTCGCCCAGCAAGAGGGGATTGGGATGCATAATAACCTTCAAACTTGTCCAACTATCGGGGGAGCGCTACAAGGTTTACAAACCGCACATCCTGGAGGGCGCCGGCCACGGCTTCCTGCGCCCGCAGAGCGGCCGCAAAGGCGCCAACGCCAAGGGCGCGGCCACCGCATGGCCGCAGACCCTGGCCTTTCTGCCCGAGAAGCTGGGGCCTTGAAGTCTTTGCGACCAGGCTGTGAAATTGCGGATCCTGCAAGAATCAGGCGCTTGTACTTGGACGGAAGTAGGCAGCGAGGTCTTTCATCGCAGCCTCCAAGGCTTCGGTGAGCTCGCGATGGAGGCGGACAAGCCGCCCAGGCTCCGACTCCAAGGCTTCCGCTTCCATCACCGCCGCAGCCTGAGTCAGCACCAGCAGCCCCAGGTTGGCCGCATTCGATTTCAAATCATGAGCTTGCCGCTCGATCTCAATGCGATCGAGGGCCGGGATGGCGTAGTTGAGGCGCGCAATCCGGGCGCGGCAGTCCTCCTGAAACTCCAGGACAAAGGCCTGTACCGCCGCAGGACCACCCATCACTTCAGCAAGCCGCTCCAACCGTTTCCGAACACATCCAGGACATAAACGCCATCGAGCACCAGGGCATGAAAGTGAACATTGAGGTTCAGCGCGCTGCCGAACCGCTGTACCGCCAGCACCGCGCCCGTGATGGCCTGGCTCGTGGAGGCAATGCCCAGTGCCTTCCTAGCCTGCAGCCGCTGGAAGCGAAAGATCTCCTGCATGGCCGTCTTCGCCACGGCGCGGCAGAGCTTGCAATCGTAGGCCAGCAGATAGCGCAGAGCCCTGGGCAGGCTCAGCACGAATTGCCGCAGTGGCAACGGTGGCAACACGCGCTCGCACAACCAGGTTGCGCCTTCGCACATCCGCCGTCCGCCACATGAAGGGCAAAACCCACGACCCTTGCAGGAGAAAGGCACCAGCCGGTCGTGACCACAGGTGGCGCAGTGGATCCGGGCGAAGCCTTATTTCAAATCCCCACAGCGCAAGTACGCATCAAACTCGCGATGAACGAAGGAGGGAAGCGGCCTGCCATGGGCTTCGCAGGTATCGCGCACGCGGGGCCAGAACCGCGAGACACAGCGGTGCAGAATGGTCTGATCAGAGCAGCGGGGTTCGTAGGTGCGGGCGGGGTACACCCGAATATCTTCGCTTTGTTTTCGCTTTTTAGTCAAACTGAATGATTAAGCTCACAGGAATGGCTGGGCCTTCGTGCTCTCACCGGGAAACCCTTCTTAGGGTAGTACGCTGCACATGAATTTTAAGCGGATCCCTTCGGATAGCGCAGGGCAGCGCCCTACTTCGTGCGCTCCAGCAATGCCTCTGGGATATCCAGCAGCAGTGCCTTCGTCTCGGCATCGCCATCCAGGCCGCGAATCAATTCCGAAGCTACTGCAGATGATTTGTGCGCCAGGGTGCGGGTTTCCTGGAGGGCATCGTGCCGCTCCACCAGATCGCGCAATTCTTCTTCATCCGAACTTGAAACTGGCTCCGCCTCGCCGTTCGCCCAGACACGCTCGATGATGGGCTTCACCAATTCCGGCACCCTTTCCAGGAGGTTCAGCATCGGCAGCGTGAGCTTGCCTTCCCGCAGATCGCTGAAAGCCGGCTTGCCAAGTTGTTCGCTGGTGGCGGTGTAATCGAGCAGATCATCCGTGAGTTGGAAGGCCCGGCCGATTTTTAGGCCGTAGCCGCGCAGCGCCGCGCAATCAGCCGCTCCGCGCTTCGCCATCACCGCGGCGGATTCCGTGCATCCGCCGAAGAGCAGCGCGGTCTTCCGTTCCTGGATATCGAAATAATCCTTGCGCGATGTCTCCAGGCTGAAAAGCACGTCGTTCTGGATCAGCTCGCCTTCGATCATGCGGGTGGTGACTTCGGCCAGGATCTCCATGAGCCGCCAATCGCGGCCCTGGATGGCGCTCGCCATGGCGTGGATGTAGAGCAGATCACCGAAGAGCACCGTGAGGGTGTTGCCCCACATGGTGTTCAGGGTGGGCTTCCCGCGCCGCAGCTGGGCGTGGTCGATGATGTCGTCATGCACCAGGGTGGCGGTGTGGAGGAGTTCGAAAATCGCGCCAAAGCGCACTTCGAGATCCGAATCCACGCCGCAGAACCTTGCGCCCAACAGCACGAGGGCCGGTCTCAACCGTTTGCCCTGCTGCCCGCCCCGCACATGGGCGGCCAGCTTTTCCGCCACTGCCACGTCGCTGCGCAGCACCCGTTGCAGTTCAACCTCGACCGCGGCCAGCTTGGGCGCGATGGGGAGGAAGTAGCGGCTCAGATCAAGACGCGACACCTGTTGCTCAGCTCCGGAAATTCGTGAACTGCAGGTCCACACCCTGGTCGTCCTTCTTGAACAGGGCCATGACCTCCTGCAGCACGTCCTTGTCCTTGCCGGTGATGCGCAGCTGGTCGCCCTGGATGCTGGCCTGGGCCTTGAGTTTGCTATCCTTGAGGGCCGCCACCAGCTTCTTGGCCTTCTCCACGGGAATCCCCTGGTTGATCTTCACGACCTGCCGTACGGTGCCCTTGGTGGCCTGCTCCAGCTTGCCGTACTCCATGGCGCGGATGCTCACCCCACGCTTATGGAGCTTGGACTGCAGCACGTCGATGACCGCCTTGAGCTTGATCTCATCGTCGCTCTTCAGGATCAGTTCGGCCTCGTCCTTCATCTCGATATCGCTGGTGGAGCCTTTGAAATCGTAGCGCTGGCCGATCTCCTTCATGGCCTGGGCCACGGCATTCTTGACTTCCGTGATGTCCACCTTGGAAACCACATCGAAACTGCAATCCGTGGCCATGGCCTCTCCTTCGCGATCGACTTCCAGACTAGCTCAAACCGGCAGCATGTCCGCATTCCCTCCGCACACCACCACGCCGAGGGGCTCTTCATCCGGCGGCGCCCAGGCGCCACTCAGCAGGGCCGCCAAAGCCGTGGCCCCGCCGGGTTCCGCGACGGTCCTGGCTTCCCGCCACAGCCAGGCCTGGGCCTCCAGAATGGCCGCATCGCTCACCTGGGCCGTAGGACCGACCCAGTCCTTCAGGATCTCCCAGGGCAAGGCGCCGATCATGGGCGCGCCCAGGGAGGTGCGCGCGATGCCTTCGGCCTTGACCGCCACAGGATGGCTCGCCCTTTGGGCCTCGAAAAGGCCGGGACAGCCCTCGGGTTCGATGGGAATGACTTCGGCTTTCCCCGCCATGGCCACGGCCATCGCCGCGGGGAAGCCGCCGCCGCCCACCGCCAGAAGCCAGTGGCGGACAAGGGGCGCCTGCTCCAGCAACTCCAAGCCGAGCGTGCCCTGCCCCGCCAGCGTGGGCTCCTGGTCATAGGGATGCACCAGCGGCCAGCCTGTCTTAAGGACCATGGCCTCGGCGGCCTGGAAGGCATCGGTAGGCACGTCCCCCACCTGGCGCACCTCGGCGCCGGCGAGTTTCATGGCTGCGACCTTGGTGGCGGCGGCGCTCTTGGGCACAAAAATCAGGGCCTTCTTGTTCAGCACCTGCGCGGCGTGGGCCACCGCCAAGCCATGGTTGCCGCCGGAGCACGCGATGACCTGCTCGCCTTCAATTTGCAGCAGGGCATTGAAGGCGCCGCGGGGCTTGAAAGAGCCCGTCACCTGGAGGTTCTCCAGCTTCAGCACGATCTCCCTGAGGCCCTTGGGTGTAGCTACCTTCACCCTCATTACGGGGGTGATCCGGAGGTACGGCGCAATGCGATCGCGGGCCTCTCGAATGGCTGCAAGACTCAAACCGGGGCTAGCCTCCCGACCGGAATTCATGGGTGCTCCTGTGGGTCGCTACCCGCCACCGCGCGGCTCACCAGCCGCGCCAGGACGCGCTCATAGATTCCGTGGGGCGCGTCCAGCCGGAGCCGCGCGAGGCAGGCCTGCGCGTCGGGTGCCGGCAGGAAGGGCAGCAGACTGCGCAGGATGGCGCCTGCTTTGCCAAGGGGAGTCGCGGTCACCCGCTCCAGTTCCCCGAGGGCGGAAAGCAAGCGCTGTTCGGTGGCATCGAAATCGCTGCCAAAGGGAAAGGTGCCGAACAGCCCTGCCGCCTTGAGGGGACGGAGCGCCGCGCCAAGGGCCTGCGGCGTGTTCGAGCTCCAGGTGGCGGGAAGGCGGAAGGCCCGGTCCAGTTTGCCGGCCCGCTGGGCGGTTTCGACGAGGCCTTTTTGAAAGCGCGCGTCGGTGATGGCCAACAGGCGGAGGATGACTTCCTCGTCGCACTGCCCCCGGAGGTCGGCCACGCCGTACTCGGTCACGACGATATCGCGCAGATGGCGCGGAATCGTGATGTGGCCGTAGTTCCAGACGAGGTTGGACTGCGCCTGGGCCCGGAGCGTATGGGTCGAACGCAGCAGTAGGATGGAGCGGCCGTCCTCGAGGGCGTGGGCCATGGCCACAAAGTTGTATTGACCCCCGACTCCGCTGAGCACCTGGCCATCCGCGAAACCATCGGACACCGCCGCCCCGAGCAAAGTCTGCATCATGCAGGTGTTGAAGAAGCGCGCGTGGCAGCGCTGCGCCCGGTCCAGGGTTTCGCGCCCGCCATACAGTTCATTGACATGGGAAACACGCGCCATGACCAACCCATCCCAATCCTCGCCGTCCAGGCCGCGCAGCCAATCGTAAAGCGCATGGGAGCCCAGGAAGAAGGCGCCTTCGAGATACCGCCCGACCTGTGCATTTTCCCCCGCACCATCCACCACGAGCCGCTTCAGGATGCCTCCGCGGCGCAGATGCATGAAGCCATCCATCACCATTTCGGTGGCACCATACAGCCCCTGGGCGAAAGGCTCCAAGCCGCCGTATTCGCGCACGAGCGCAGAGGGTTCCGCGCCACCGATAGCTGCCACTGCAGTGCGGTAATCGCTGTTCTTCCCGTGGCGCATGAGGAGCGCATTGACTAAAGCGTCGGACAAGGCGCCGATGCCGATCTGCAGCGTGCCGCCATCCTTCACGAGGGTGCTCGCATGGAGGCCCAGCGCGTGTTCCGCGTCGGTCACCGGCTCGCGTGGAAGGGCAAAGAGCGCGTGGTTCTCCCCCGCGTCCACCAGCAGATCGAAATGTTCCGGCCCTAGATCCGCATCACCGCCCAGGAACGGCAGGCCTTGGTGCACCACGCCGACCATGTAGAGCCGTCGGTCGCGTTTGGCCAGTTGCTCCACCAGATCGAGGAGGACATCGGAATTGCTGGCTAGGCTGAAGCGTCCATCGCGTTGCGCCACCTGCTGAAGCATCACGTTCACCCCCGCGGCCGCGAGGTCCCGCGCCACATGGGTGTAGTTCTGGCTGATGTAATGGCGCTGGGCATCCGCGTTCCCGAGCTGGCTGGCCGAGGCGAAGTAGAACTCGTGTACCCGCACGTTGACCGCCAGCTTCCCCGCCGTCCGGTCCGCAAGGTAGTCCAGGTCGGGGTAGTCGACGCCAAAGTGGCGTGCCACGAAAGGTGCCAGGAAACGTCGTTCCAGCTCGCTCTTGCCCTGGGGGCGTGGCAGCGAAAGGGCGGTGTAAAGGGTGAGCGACAGGCGCTCCGGCTCCGCCTTGACCCTGGCGTACAGCGCGTTGAGCAGCCGGTTCGGCTTGCCAATGCCCAGAGGCGTGGCCGCGATGAGGCGCGGCCCGGCCCGCTCGATGATGCGATCCACCGCGGCTTCGATCTCGCTCAAACGCTCCGGGTAGCTCATCGCGCCTTTCCTGGGGGTCCCGCTATTCCAGGCCCCAATCCAGCACCACCTGGCCGCTCTGACCGCTGCGCATGGCGTCGAAACCCTTCTGGAAATCGTTGATGCCGAAACGGTGCGAGATGATGGGGGACAGATCCAAGCCGCTCTGGAGCATCGCCACCATCTTGTGCCCGCCCGACCGCCGGGTGACGGAAGGCGCGCCAGTGGCGCGGCTGGAGTCGGCCCCCGGCGAGGAGGGCGGAAGGCCGGCGTGGGTCGGGTTCAAGGTGAACGCCCCACTCATTTCACGCCCCAATCCAGCACCACCTTGCCGCTCTGCCCGCTGCGCATGGCGTCGAAGCCCTTCTGGAACTCGTCGATGCCGAAGCGGTGCGTGATGATGGGCGAGAGATCCAGGCCGCTTTGCAGCATGGCCACCATCTTGTACCAAGTTTCGAACATCTCGCGCCCATACACGCCCTTCACCAGCAGCCCCTTGAAGACCACCTTGCCCCAGTCGATGGCCTGTTCGCCGGGCATGATGCCGAGCATGGCGATCTTGCCGCCATGGTTCATGACGTCCAGCATCTGGCGGAAGGCGCTGGCATTACCGCTCATCTCCATGCCCACGTCGAAGCCCTCGGTCATGCCCAGGTCCTGCATCACCTGCTTGAGGTCCTGGTTCGTCACGTTCACCGCCGCGGTGGCACCCATTTTCTTGGCCAGGGCCAGCCGGTAGTCATTCACGTCGGTGATGACGATGTGGCGGGCGCCCACGTGCCGCGCGATGGCCACGGCCATGACGCCGATGGGGCCTGCGCCGGTGATGAGCACGTCCTCGCCCACCAGGTCAAAGGAGAGCGCGGTGTGGGTGGCGTTGCCATAGGGGTCGAAGATCGAGGCCATCTCGTCGGAGATGTTGTCGGGGATGTGGTAGACGTTCTCCGCATCGATGACCAGGAATTCCGCGAAGGAGCCAGGCCGGTTCACGCCCACGCCCTTGGTGTTGCGGCAGAGGTGCCGCTTGCCGGCGCGGCAGTTGCGGCAGAAGCCGCAGGTGAGGTGGCCCTCGCCGCTCACCCGGTCGCCGGGCTTGAAGGCCTCCACTTCGATGCCCACCTTCTCCACGATGCCGAAATATTCATGGCCGACGATCATAGGCACGGGAATGGTCTTCTGGCTCCATTCGTCCCAGTTGTAGATGTGCACGTCCGTGCCGCAGATGGCCGATTTGTGGATGCGGATCATGACATCGTGCACGCCCACGTCCGGCACCGGGGCCTCCGTAGTGATCCAGATGCCTTCTTCCCGTTTGGATTTGGTGAGGGCTTTCATGGGAGCCTCCGTCCTGCCATTATCGCCCTGGAACGTCGATCCACCGAGGATACAAAGCGAGTGCCGTCCACCCGATGCGATCCGCATTCGAAAAGGGCACCGCCAGTGGCCTTCCAATCCGGCCCTTTTGGCCGCACTAATGACCTGCAACACCCCGCTTCCCACTCAGAATTTCAATCGAGCCTGGGCACTGTGCGTCCCTGCGGTCAGGCGCGGCCCAAATCATCGAGGTTGAATCATGACGATCCGGAACCGATCCCTTGGCCTGTCATGGGTCATCCCCGCCGCCACCGCACCTTTACTGCTGGCCGCGGCTCCCCCTCAAGGCGGGGCTGCGTGGGATGCGTTGCCGCCCTTGACCGCCAACCCGGCCGCTATCCTGCTCGCCTCAGCCGCCCACCCTCGCAAGGAAGCCGCCAGCGTCACTCAGCTGCTGGAGGAAAACCTGTTCACGCTCGACGCGGCGGGAAGACAGGAACGGCGCCACCACTTCGTGTTCCGCATCGATGCGGAATCAGCCATCAGCGGCTGGGGCTCGATTGAAGCGGCCTGGTCGCCTTGGTACGAGGAACGCCCGGCGATGCGGGCCCGTGTAATCACCCCCGATGGGAAGGTCCACCTCCTCGACGCCAAAACCATCGGCGAATATTCCGCCAACGAGGACTCCCCGCAGGTCTACGACGATCGGAAAAAAGTCACGGCCCCTCTCCCGAAGCTGGCCATCGGCGCCATCGCCGAAGTGGAGATCGTCACCCGGGAAACCGCGCCCATCTTCAGGGCAGGCGGCTTCCATTCCATCAACCTGGCGCCTGGCGTCCCCTTGGCCCAGACCCGCGTGGTCGTGGACGCGCCGCAGGATCTCCTCCTCCATTGGCAGGTGAAAGGCCACACGGGGGCTGAGCCGGTCAAGACCATTGCAGGAGGACGCCAGATCATCACCTTGAATCTGGGCCCCCAGGACCCGCTGAAGCCGCAGGAACCCTACCTCCCGACCGACCTTTTCGTCCACCCCGCCTTCAGCTTTTCCACGGTGCCTTCGTGGGCGGAGGCCGCCCGAGCCTATGAAGAACTGGTGGAAAGCAAACTGAAGGGGATAGACCTATCGGCCTGGGCCCAAGAGGCCGTCGGTGGTCTGCAGCAGCCCTCGGAAAAAATTTCGGCCCTCCTGGCCCGACTCACCAAGGAAGTCCGTTACGTCGGCGTCGAGTTCGGCGAATGCGCCATCGTTCCCCACACGCCCGCCGAAACCCTGCAGCGGGGCTTCGGGGATTGCAAGGACAAGGCCACGCTCCTGGTGGGCCTGCTCAGGACCGTGGGCATCAAGGCCCACGTGGCGCTGATCAACGCGGGCTATACCACCGATGTGGACCCGGACATGCCCGGCATTGGCGGCTTCGACCACGCCATCGTGTACATCCCCACCGGGGCGCCGGGCCTCGGGCCTACCTGGATCGACCCCACCCATGAATTCGCCCGGGCCGGCGAGCTGCCGCTCAGCGACCAGGGGCGGCTGGTCCTGGTGGCCGCGGTTGGCACCACCGCCCTGATGGCCACGCCCGAGTGGCCCTTGAAAAATTGGACCCGGGAGACCCGCGAGGTCTTCTTCGCCGACTCCGGCAAGGCCCGCGTCGTCGAAACCACGGAAGTCTCCGGGGCCGCTGAGATGGATTTGCGCTCCTCCTTTACGGGCGCCGAAGAAAAGAAGGCGCGGGAGTCCCTGAAGAAATACGTCAAGGACACCTACGTGGCCAAGGACCTCGGCCTCATGCAGTTTTCAGCCTCCAATGACCTGAAGCGCCCTTTCACCATCAAGGTAGAGGCGCTGGAATCCGGCGTCACCGCCACGGATTTCCAGAACGCGGCGGTGGCCGTGAACCGGTCGCCCCTGCTCTCCAGCTTGGTCACGGTCGTGCAGGCCCAAGCACGGGCGGACCACGAGGATGAAAAGGACGCCGGGCCCGACCCGAAGCCCCGGAAGTCCGACCTGAGGATCCCGGACCTCTACACCCGGGAGTGGGCCTATCGCCTGGTGCCCCCTTCGGGATTCGTGATGGTGACCCATCCCGAGGATTCCACCCGGAAGATCGGCGCCGCGACCTTGATCGAGACTTACAAGGCAGGCCCCAACGGCGAATTCCTCGCCACCTACCGGCTCGAATGCCTGCAGCGCCGGTGGACCGCGGAGGAGGTCAACAAGGCCCGGGAATTCATTAAGGAATTCGAGACCAAGAAGGTGGTGGTCCTGAGTTTCGACCATGCGGCCGAAGCGCACCTGGCCGCAGGCCGCGTGAAAGAGGCCGTGGAAACGGCCCGCCGCTTGGCCTTGGCGGAACCCAAGAAGGCCAGCCCCCAGGTCCACCTGTCCCGAGCTCTGCTGGCCAGTGGCTTGGGCGAAGCGGCGCGCCTCGCCGCCAAGGAGGCCGTTGAGCTCGAGCCCGATTCCGCGCCAGCCCACCAGTCCTATGGCTGGATCCTCCAGCACAATCTGATCGGACGCCGCTTCGCCAAGGGGTGGGACCAGGCGGCCTCGGTGCGGGAACACCGGCGGGCCGTGGAGCTCGACCCCAAGGAATGGGCCAAGCGGGCCGACCTGGGCATCCTGCTCGAGCACAACTCGAAGGGCACCCGCTACGGGGCCGGCGCGGATCTGGAGGCGGCGCTGAAGGAGCACCAGTACATCCAGAAGGAGCTGAAGGTCGACAACATGAACGACAACCTGGAAATCCTGCTGGTCCGGCTCGGGCGTTTCCAGGAGGCCCATGATTTCGCGGAGAAGACCCTGCAATCCGCCAACAAGCACGTGTGGATGGTCTTGACCACGGCGCTGCTGAAAGGCATCGATCCGGCCGTGCGGGAGGCGGAAAACCTGGTCGCCGACGCCGGCCAACGCAAGACCAAGCTGCTTTCCGTCGGCGAGACCTTGCTGCAGATGCGCTACTACCCCCAGGCGGCGGCCATGCTGCAGGAGGGGAGCCGGGGCACCGAGCAGGCCACCCAGACCCAGCCGCGGGCCGAGCTCATCGCCAAGGTGCAGCGCGCCGACGCCCTGAAACTCGACCCCAAGGATCCCCGGACCGTCGTGAAGCGCTTCCTGGCCGCCGTCATGGCCGATGACCTGGATCCCAAAGTGCACCTGGGGCTCCTGACGACGCCCTTGCGGGTCCAGATGGAAAAGGCCACGAACCTGGAGGATTTCCAGAAGGGCTTCCGGTCGGCCTTCAACCCCACCAAGGTGGGGGGGCTCACCCGGGAATTGGCGCTGGATTTCGCCCTGTCGGTCGTCCCCTACTCCCTGGATGGCGATGACGCCAAGGGCTACCGGATCAAGGTCCAGGGCTCCAATCAGGGCGGGGCCATCGAGGAGGTCTATTACGTCGTCAAGGAGAACAACGAATTCAGGATCTCGATCCTCGATGGATTCCGGAGCAGCTATGGCATCGAGGCTCTGCGCCAGCTCAGCGCGGGCAATCTGCCCGGGGCCCGGGCCACCCTCGACAAGATCCGGGAGCAGCTCCACCTCGGGGGCGGCGACGATCCCCTGGACGGCCACCCCTTCGCCCGGTTCTGGACCCGGGGCCAGGAAGGCAGCCCCGACGACATCCGCCACGCCGCCGCGGCGTTGATGTCCTTCGACAAGGAGGATTCTGAGAGCGTGGCCATCCTGCGCAAAGGCCGGGCCAAGGCCACGGACGAAGCCACCCGGCTGCGTTTCGATGTGACCCTCGCTCTTGCCTATTCGCTGCGCCGGAATTGGAAGGACCACGAACCCTTGTCCCTGTCCCTCATCAAGGCCTACCCCGACTCCTTGACAGGCTTCCGGGAAAGGGCCGACCAGCTGCAGGGGACCAAGCGTTTCGCTGACCTGATCCAATACATCGACGACCGATTGAAAAAGTACCCGGAGGACCCGGAGCTCCTGACTATGCGGGCCGGGACCCTCGGCTCCATGGGCCGGGGCGGTGAGCGCGACCAGCTGGTGCAATCCATGACTGAAAAAGGGACCGTCACCGCCGGGATACTCAACAACCAGGCCTGGGGCCAAGTCGTGGATGGCGCCGTGACGGCACGCACCCTGGAGACCATCCGGCGCTCCCTCCAGATGCGGGAGCACTCGAGTTCCCAGCACACCCTGGCGGCGGTGCTGGCCGAGCTGGACCGCACCACCGAAGCCAGGGACACGCTCTGGCTGGAGATGGCCAACCAGGGGCTGGAGGAGCCCAGCGGCAACGAGTGGTACGTCCTCGGCCGCATCGCCGAAAAGTTGAAGGAACCGGAGGCCGCGTTCAAGTGCTACACCCGGGTCAAGGCCCGCGAGCAGGACCAGGATGATCCCGGGTCGTGCTTCACCCTGGCCCAGAAACGCCTGGCGGTCCTCGCCGTGAAACGCTGACCGGAGTCCCGGAGGCTTAAGCGATCACGCCCAGCTTCCGGCCCACTTTTCCGAACGCCTGGATCGCGAAGTCCAGATCCGCCGTCGTGTGCCCCGCGCTCATCTGGGTGCGGATGCGCGCCTGGCCCTGGGGCACCACCGGGAAGAAGAAGCCGATGACGTAGACGCCCTCGTCCAGCAGGGCATTGGCCATGGCCTGGGCCAGGGCCGCGTCGCCGAGCATGACGGGGATGATGGGGTGCTCGCCGGGCAGGAGTTTGAAACCGAGCTGCTCCATGCCCGCGCGGAAATAGGCCGCGTTCGCCTTCAGTCGATATCGCAAATCGCCGCCGCTCGCAAGCAGGTCCAGGGCAGCGAGGCTGGCGGCGGTGATGGCCGGCGCCAGGGAATTGGAGAAAAGGTAGGGCCGGGATTTCTGGCGCAGCCACTCGATGACTTCCCTTTTCGACGCGATGTAGCCGCCGCTGGCGCCGCCCAGCGCCTTGCCCAGGGTGCCCGTGAGGATGTCCACGCGGCCCATGACGCCGCAGTGCTCGTGGGTGCCGCGGCCCCTTTCACCCATGAAGCCCACCGCGTGGCTGTCGTCCACCATCACCATGGCGCCGTATTTTTCGGCCAGGTCGCAGACCGCCGACAGGTTGGCGATGTAGCCGTCCATGGAGAAGACGCCATCGGTCACCACCAGCTTGAAGCGCGCGTCCGCAGCCTCCTTCAGGCGGAGTTCCAATTCCGCCATGTCGCTGTTGGCGTAGCGGTAGCGGCGGGCCTTGCAGAGGCGGATGCCGTCGATGATGGAGGCGTGGTTGAGGGCGTCGCTGATGACGGCGTCCGCTTCGCCCAGCAGGCCCTCGAAGACGCCGCCATTGGCGTCGAAGCAGCTGGAGTAGAGCTGGGTGTCCTCCAGGCCCAGGAAGGCGCTGAGACGGGCCTCCAGGTCCTTGTGGAGGTCCTGGGTGCCACAGATGAAGCGCACGGAGCTCATGCCGAAGCCGCGGGCATCCAGGGCCTTTTTGCTGGCCTCCACCAGGGCCGGGTGATTGGACAGGCCCAGGTAGTTGTTGGCGCAAAGGTTCATCACGGGTTTGCCGTTGGCGGTGATGCGCGCGCTCTGGGCCGAGCTGATCACGCGCTCGGTCTTGAAGAGGCCCGCACCGCGCAGTTTCTCAGTCTCGGCCTGGAGATGGGTCAGGAAGTCAGCGTTCATGAGTACCCTCGATTCGTTGCCGGAGTTCTGGCCAGCCGCCCCAATAGCTCAGCATCAGGAAAGCGCTGAGCACGATGGCGTGGTGGACTTTGCCGCTGCGCAGGTGCTCCTCCCATTCCCGCCACGAGAAGGCCCAGACGCGCAGCTCCTCGGTGAAATCCAGTTCCAGGTCCCGGGCCAGTGCGCAGTCCAGGGCCAGAAAGGTATGGGCGCGGTTGGTCTGGGTGGCGGGGTTGGGCGTGCAGCTGCCCAGGCTGATCCAGGTGGGGGACTCGAAGCCCGTCTCCTCCACCAGCTCCCGCTGGGCCGAGCACAATGGCGTTTCGCCGCCGTCGCAGCCTCCGCCGGGGATCTCCAGGGTGGCCGCGTCGATGCCATGGCGGAATTGTTCCACCACCAAAATTTCCAAATCCCTGGTGAAGGCGATGATGTTCACCCAGTCCGGCCCTTGAAGGCGGTAGTAGGCGTGGCCCCTCCCGGTGTGCGGCGAGGTGCGCTGGGCCACGATCTGCTTGAAGAGGCGCGAATCCTGGCGGGTGCTGACCTCCCCTTCGATCCACTGGGCGCTGGGATCGATGCCGGCCGGGTGCTCAGCCAGGAGCCGCATCTCAGGCGCCGCTGATTCCGGCCTGCCGGCGGGCCAGGATATGGTGCGTGATCATCTCGATGGCGCGGCGGTTTTCGACGCCGGTGGGCACAATGAGATCCGCCCAGCGCTTGCTGGGCTCCACGAATTCCAGGTGCATGGGGCGCACGCTGTTTTCGTACTGCTCCATGACGCTCTCCAGGCTGCGGCCCCGCTCCTTGGTGTCGCGGCGGATGCGCCGGAGGATGCGGATATCGGCGTCGGTATCCACGAACACCTTCACGTCCAGTTGCTCCCGCAGTTCGGGCAGAGCGAAGAGCAGGAGGCCTTCCAGGATCACCACGGGCTGCGGCGGCAATGGTTCCTCCCAGCCCGTGCGGTCGGAGAGGTTGAAATCGTAGATGGGCTTCCGGATGGGCTCGTTGCGATGAAGAGATGTCAAGTGGGCCGCCATCAGCTCCAGATCGAAGGCGTGGGGATGATCCCAGTTGATGGGCCGCCCTTCGAAGCGGGCCTTCACCACCTCCAGTGGAGCGTAGTAGGCGTCCATGTCCAGCAGCAGCGCTCCCGCCCCGCCCTTGCGGATGCGCCGCACCAGCTCGTTGGCCACGGAAGTCTTGCCGCTGCCGGATCCCCCGACGATCCCCACCAGCCAAGGATGCTCCTGCATTTCGCCTCCATTCTTCATCCTACCTTCGTTGCCAGCGGCGCTGGGCGGCCGTATGCTGAATCTGTCATGTCCTTAAATCTAAAAGCCGTAGCACCTCTGCTTCTGATGGCCCTTGCCGGCTGCAATGCCGAGGATCCCCGTCTGCCGACGCAGCTCTACGAAGACGCAGTGCAGAAGAACCAGGCCAACCAGGGTGCGGCCGCAAAACTGATGATGCAGCGCATCGTGCAGCAATACCCTGAGTCCGAAGCCGCCACCAAGGCCCGCAAGGACTTGTACCTCATCGAGTCCATGCAGAAGAAGGAACTCGGGGAGCGCCAGCAGACCGTGAAACAAGGCCTGAAGCGGGTCACGGATGCCCTCAGCCGCTACAAGACCAAAAAGGGCGAATTCCCCGGCAGTTTGACGGACCTGGTGCCCGACTACCTGGAGTCCGTGCCCGAAACGCCCTGGGGCCATCCATTCCTCTACCGGGCTTACGTGGGCGTGCCCATGGAAGACGTCACGGACCGCCGCGGCAACGTCACCCAGCGCATGAACACCAAGCTGGACCACTACCATCTCTGCTGCCTGGGCACGGACTTCGAGCCCGGCGGCGAGGGCATGGCGGCGGACATCCTGGTGCGGGATGGCGAGATCCTGGACTCGGTCAAGGACCGGACCTTTCCGCCGCTGCCCACGCCCCAGCCCCTGCGCTGAAGGGCAGGACTGCGGGCGGTGGGCTATGGACCATGGGTTGTGGGTGGCAGGGCCTGACCCAGGCCGGAGGCACAAAAAAAACGGCCTCCCGAAGGAGGCCGTTTCCTGAAGCGAGTGATTTACAGCTTCTGGACGTTGGTAGCCTGGGGGCCCTTCTGGCCCTGGCCCACGTTGAAGCTGACGCGCTGGTTCTCATCCAGGGTGCGGAATCCGGTGGTTTCGATCGCGGAGTGGTGAACGAAGAGATCCTGTCCACCTTCATCGGGGGTGATGAATCCGAAACCCTTTTCGGCGTTGAACCACTTGACGGTGCCTTGTGCCATGACGACTTCCTATTTTCTGAATCCTGGAGGAGTGGAGCATTGATCCTTCCAGGCGAGGAGGCAACGCGTTTGATTGAGCCCGAACCTTCGGGCACCCATTAGTTTGAGTGGATTCAAGGCAATCCGATACATTTATTTCCCACCTGGGCCTTCCCAGCATTGACCCGACTACTCCAGACCCAGGACTGGCGCCCTTCTGGGGGGGAGCGCACCCACCTCGGGAAACCCCGTGTGGAGCGGCGCCCGGACCGGCGGAAAGCAGGTTCGAAGGGCGCGCACAGGGCGTCAGGCCTTGGGGCTCATCCCCATCCGGTTCATCATCCCTCTCGGTATCCGCTCTGCGGATACGAGAGACCTCGACGCTGGTGGGCCAGGCAACTCGGGTCGGGGCTCACGCCTTTGGGTGGGTTGCCATTCGGTTCATCATTTTTATGGCCACGCAGGCGGCGCCGAAACCGTTGTCGATGTTGACCACGGCGATGCCGGGGCTGCAGCTGGCCAGCATGGCGTGCAGGGCCACGGAGCCGCCGATGCTCACCCCGGCGCCGATGCTGGTGGGCACGGCGATGACCGGCGCGTCCACCAGGCCCGCCACCACTGAGGGCAGCGCGCCCTCCATACCCGCGGCCACCAGCAGCACCGGGCAGGCGCGGATATCGTCCAGCACGCCCTGGAGCCGGTGCAACCCTGCCACGCCCACGTCGAAAAATGAGCGGGAGGGATAGCCCAGGGCGTCCAGCACGGCCTTGGCTTCCATGAGCACGGGGATGTCGCCGGTGCCGCCAGTCAGCAGCCCGATGGGCGCCAGGGCCTTCCGTTTCCGGGGATGCAGGGTGGCCGTGCGGCTCTCCGGATCCACGGTGGCCAGGTGCTCCAGGGCGTCCATCTGCGCCTCGTTCAATTGCGTGGCGATGCGCAGGTGCCCGCCTTCGCGGGCCTCCTGGAAGAGGCGCACCACCTGCTCCACGGTCTTGCCGCGGCCGAAGATCACCTCGGGAATGCCCGTGCGCTCTTCGCGTTCATGGTCCCAGCGGATGTCCAAAGTTCACCTCACTGACTTGAATGGAACCACGGATGAACACTGATCAACATGGATGAAAAAGGGGTTCGGGGGTCGGGACCATCTCGCTTCATTTTCTCATGAATTATTTTTTAAATTCGCAAGCAATGATTTAACGCGAAGGAGCCCGGACCCACCGCCAAAGCCCTCCGAAACTGCATGAAGCGATTCGCGTCATTCGCGTTTCTCATTGGAATCCACATCGGTTCCATTGATTGCCTACCGTGAATAGTGGCGGATCCGGAGCCCGTTTTTATCCGCCTTCATGCGCCGATTCAATGCAACGCCACTGCCAGGCTCCCGCTCTGGATGCCCGCCAGGTCCAGGGCCACGAAGCGGAAACCGGCCCGCCAGCAGGCCCGTTCCAGCTCCGTGCGCAGCGGCTCCTGCAGCGCCAGGTCCATGCGGTCCCGGTCGATTTCCAGGCGCACCACGCTGTCGTGCCAACGGGCCCGGGCGGGCCAGAGGCCCTTGGCGCGGAGGAAATCCTCCACCTGCTCCACCTGCTTCAGGCGTTCGGGCGTCACTTCGGTACCCACGGGAAAGCGGCTGGCCAGGCAGGGCGCCGCGGCCTTGTCGGCGTTGGGCAGGCCCCAGGCCCGGGCCAGGGCGCGCACGTCGGCCTTGCGGAAGCCCGCGTCCAGCAGCGGCGAGAAGACTTGATGCTCCGCGGCCGCTCGCAGGCCCGGCCGCACCTCGCCCAGATCGTCCACTTGGGTGCCGTTCAGCAGCAGGCCGTCCAGGGCCTGCTTGGCGGCCTTCGCCTCGGCCACGCCATACAGTGTGGATTTGCAGTGGTAGCAGCGGTCCCCGGCGTTAGCGCGGTAGGCGGGCAGGTCGGTCTCGAAAGTCGGCAGCTCCTGCAGCCCCACGCCCAGATGCCCCGCCAGCGCGTGGGCTTCGGCCCGTTCCGCCTGGGGCAGCGAGGGGCTCACCGCCAGCAGCGCCAGGGTGTCCAAGCCGGCGCGCACGCAGGCTGCCAGCACCAAGGTAGAATCCACGCCGCCGGAAAAACAGACCAGGGCCCGGCGGTTGCCGAGGCGCACGCGCAGCAAGTCCATCAGCCGGGTTTCGAGGGTCGCCACCTGTTCCATCCCCCCAGTGTGGCACCATGTCTGCAGATCATCGCGGAGCTGGAGTGGAGCAGATCGGACGATTCCGGATCCTCCGTCGTCTTGGTGAAGGCGGCATGGGCGAAGTGTTCCTGGCGGTGGATCCGGAGCTGGAGCGCCAGGTGGCGGTGAAGACCATCCTCGGCGACCGCAGCATCTCCCAGGACGCCCAGGAGCGCTTCCTGCGGGAGGCCAAGGCCGCGGGCGCCCTGAGCCATCCCAACCTGGTGACGGTCCACGAATTCGGCCTGGACCAGGGCACCCGCTACATGGTGATGGAATACTTGCCGGGCCAGGATCTGCGGGTCTTCCTGTCGGCCCGCACCCTGGCACCCGCCGAGGTTCTGGAAGTGCTGGCCCAGGTCTGCGACGGCCTGGCCCATGCCCACGCCAGGGGCATCCTGCACCGGGACATCAAGCCTTCAAACCTGCGGGTCTGGCGCGACGGCAGGAAGCTGCACGTGAAGATCATGGATTTCGGCCTGGCCCGGGTGCCGGATTCGGACCTCACCGCCACCGGCGCGGTCATGGGCACCTTCGCCTACATGGCGCCGGAAACCCTGGCCACGGGCCGCTCCGACGCGCGTTCGGACACCTACGCCGTGGGTGTGATCCTCTTCGAGGCCCTGAAGGGCGTGCGGCCCATGCTGGCGCCGACGATGCCCCAGGGATCGGGGGTCATGGCCCCCGCGCCGGGACTTGGCCTGCCCGAAGGCGCCCTCACGGGCATCAGCTCCCACACCTGGGATATCGTCGTGAAGGCCATGACGGTAGATCCGGAGCTGCGCTTCCAATCCGCCCAGGACCTGGCCTCGGCTCTGCGGGCTGCGCAGGATCCGGTGTGGCCGGGCTTCGCCGCGGGCCGCGCCAACGGCGAAGCCACCACAGGCAATATCGTGAGCGTGAGCGTCCACCCGCCGGATTCCCGCTGGCCAACCTCGGACCCTTCAGGCCCCCGCGCCCGCCCAGTGCCGGTCCAGATCCCCAAGCTGTGGGTGCAAACACCGCCGGAACCCGTGCGGAAGCTGGATGGCTGGACCCTCGGCCTGCTGGGGGCCGCGGGCGTGGGCCTGCTGGTCTGGTGGAGCAGCCGGTCGGCACCCCTCGTCCCCACAGACCAGGGCCCCGCTCCTATCCTGGCCCAGGCCGCTTCCCCGGCCATCGCGCAGAGGCAGTCGGCACCGCTGACCGGAACGCCAGCCTCGGCTTCGACACTGCCCATGGTCCCCGCGCGGGCCACCGCCCTGGGCTCCTCAATATGGCCCCCGGAGCGCCCTCCGGCCCCGCGCCCGGAACCGCCCGCCCAGGCCGCCGATCGCCCCGCGAATCCACCCCCGGCCTCCGCCGCGGCGTTGGAGGCCCACGCCCGCACCCTGGCGGAGCTTTACCACCAGGGGCGCTACGGCGAACTGGCCGAAGGCTTCCGCAAGGCCCGCTCCGAGGGTGCGACCTTCGACCAGTTGATGCAGGTCCAGGCCTTCCGCGATTTCATGCAGGAAGAAGAGCGCGGCCACCGCATTCCGCCTCTGGACCGCCGCAGTCTGGAGCCCTACCTGCCGCCACCCCGGGCGGGCGTCTCACAGCGCCCCCAGGACAGTTCCGGTCAGTGGCCCCAGGACCCGCGCTGAACCCTGTGGCACCATGTCTGCACCTTCCCTGGAGTATCCATGCGCCGCCCCCGAACCCTGCTAGCCCTTCTCGCCTTGCCCGCCCTGGTGACCCTGGCCGCCTGCGGGTCCGCCAAGCTTCAGCGCAGCGAGGCCGAGCGCGACATCAAGAAGGACTACCCGGTGCTGGTGCTGGTGCCGGTGCCCGCCAAGGTATCGGCGGACAAGGGCACGCCCGCCCACCAGAAGCTGCTGCTGCTCCACGACAACCTGACCAAGACCGGCTGGTTCACCATCCAGCGCCATGACGATGGCAAGCGCGAAGAGTTCACCTACCAGCTCAACGCCAACGCGCCCAAGGCCGCCATGGCCGCGCCATCCGGCGGCTTCCAGGTGAAGGCCGCCGAGGCAGAGTTCGTGAAGGCCACGCGCATCGACCCCGCCGGCAACGGCCAGGTGGTGACCTACCAGGTGCGCCTGGTGAAGCCCACGCCCCAGTTCCCCCTCTTCGAAGCCTTGCATCCCGGCGTGAAGATCGGCGAAACCAAAGACCGCCACGCCACCTACCAGAAGCAGGGCCGCGACTGGGTGCTGATGGGGACAGATGAGAAGTTCATGAAGGGAAACTGAGATTAAATTATTTGGAATCAGGACAATCGAAAGTCAAATTCGAGAATAGGGAAGTGGATCAGTTTGGAGTCCGTGCCCGAGGGCCGTGGCTGGCGCGGATTTCCAATTGACCCACTACCCAAAATCGAGAGCTGACGAATTTACACAATCTTCTCGCACCCCCATTCCTAGAGCCGATTGCGGATTTGTTTTCATTCCGCTGCCTAAGATGATGGTTTGTGATAGGAAAGCCGTCCCACTAATTTTGACCAATCTACACAAATACGACCCGCGCCTAGCCAAGTGCATCGACATAGTGATCAGGATTCACGAGGAAATTTGGATCAACGCAGAATGGTGCTCATCACGTCACCATGGACGCAGGACGAACTCCTAGACAAGTTGCTCGCCGAGAAAAATCCATTTCGCATGGTAGAAGAGAGTTACCTGCCGCCCTTCAGACGCAACAGCCCATGAGCCGACTGAGGTTGAGTGCGGCGTACCTTCTCGTTGAACCCGCATCTAAAGAGAGCCCCATGACACCCACCAGGAAGGACTCGCCCGAGAAGAAGCTCCCCGCGAAAAAAACCACCGCCAAGCCCGCGGCCCCGGCGAAAGCGCCCAGCCGGGCCAAGATCCCCGCCAAGGTGCTGCCGAAGGCTTCCAAACAACCCATCCCTTCCGGCTTTACGCAGACCGCCAGCGGCATCGTGGTGCCTGACTCCGCCCAGGCGGTGATCCCCGCTTCGAAGTTCAAGAAGGGCCTGGATTCCGCCAAGGGCGCCATCCGGGAGAGCATCTCGGAATTCGCGGAGTTCATGACCCAGGATATGGAGGTCTCCGAGATCGAATTGTCCGTAAGCTTCAGCGCTGAGGGAAAGTTCCTGGGCTTCGGCGTGGGCGGCGCCACCACCGTGAAGATCACGATCCGCCCCTCGCACGTGAAGGACTGATCCCCCGCCCCACTGGGTGGGCATCGCCCGGAGCCGGACGAGGGCCCAGGCGCCGCCGGCAGGTGGCCGGCGCGATCCTCGATCCACAATCCTCGCCCTCCGCCCCATAAAGCCACCCCTCGCCCCATGGCGCCGGAGGCCTAGGGCTGGGCTGCCTAGACTTCCCTCATGCGAACCCCATTCCGCCTCCTTCCCTGGCCCGTCCCCGCCCGGCCCGCCCTCGCCTGGCCCGCCCTCGCCTGGCCCGCCCCCGTCTTCCTCGGTGCCATAGCCGCCTGCGCGGTGCCGGCCATGGTCCAGGCGCAGGAAGCCAAAGGGGTCGTCCTCACGGGTCTCGATCCGGTCCAGCTGGTCGCCGGCAAGGAAGTGCCCGGCAAGCCCGCCCTGTTCGCGGAGCATGGCAAGTTCCGGTACCTCTTCGCCACGGAAGCCGACAAGGCCACGTTCCTGAGCCACCCAGCGGATTATTCGGTGCAGAATCCGGACTGGTGCTTCTTCATGCCGAAGATGCGCGCCCTGCCCTATCTCCACACCGTACATGAGGGCCGCATCTTCCTGGCGGGGTCCTCGTCCGCCCTCCGCATGGCCCGGGAAATCCCGGACCGCGCCTTCAAGTTCGGCCAGTTCATCACGGGCGCCCTGGCGGCGGGACCCACCGTCGGCATCCTCGTCTTTCCGGGCTGCCAAAGCATCGATGTGCACGGCCCTTACGACATGGTCGTCGGGGCGCATCTCAATGTGGTCCTGGTGGGAGAATCCGCCGGGTCCATCTCCAGCAACTCCGGGCTCACGCTGACGCCCGACTGCACTTTCGAGACGTGCCCGAAGCTGGACGCCCTCGTGGTCCCCGGGGGCTACGTGCTCACTCGGGAGGACGAGGACGCACCACTCATCGCATGGCTCCGCGCGCGCGCCAAGGATACGAAGCACGTCCTCTCGGTGTGCAATGGGGCCTTCCTGCTCGCCCTGGCCGGGAGCCTGGAAGGCAAATCGGTCACCACGACCCATGGTCTCCTCGAGCTGCTGCCCCGCATGGCGAAAACCGCCAAGGTGGTGACGGACCAGCGGGTGGTGGAGGATGGCAATCTCATTTCCACGGGCTCCGGCACCGCCGGGATCGATGGCGCCCTGCTGCTGCTGGAGCGCCTCGCCGGGCATGGCAAGGCTCAGGAAACCGCCGCGGCCGAGGAGTACGCGTGGCAGCCCGGCACGGGCTACATCACCGGCGCCGTAGGCGCACGCTTCCTCAACAAGGCGTTGATGGGCGGCATCGCCCTGCCGCCCGGCGCGAACGCCGAGACCACCGAGTTCTCGGGCGGGACCCATGACTGGACCAAAGGGTGGCGGATCACCGGTACCGGCCTTACCCGCGAGGCCATCCTGAAGGCCTGCGACGCCCGGCTCTCGGCCAGCTGGACCAAGGTGAACGCAGGGGTGGACGCAGGCGATTCCCGTGGTCACTGGACTTTCACCGATGAAAGGGGCGCCGCCTGGGATGCGACGGCCTCGGTCACGCCTTCGGCGGAGAACCCGTCGACTTTCAGCCTTCGGCTATCCATCAAGAAAAGGTCCTGAGGCCCTCAGCAACCCCGCCTCGCGCAGCTCAAGGGCCGGCAGGCCTCCATCGGAGCACGAGCCTTGCCCCTTCACGGCACCGGCAAAGCCGCCAGCGAACCGTCCAGTCCAGCGGCGAACAAGGTGTGGTTCGCATAGGCCAGCGAGCCGGCATAGCCCGTGACGGCGGCCGTCCCCCCCGTGGGGCCGGTCTGGCGCCAGCGGATCGCGCCCGTGCGGCGATCCAGCGCCACCAACGACGGCGCGTGCGCGATCATGTACCCTTGCACGGCGGCGGCGCCCATGTAGACCGTGGCGCCCGCCACCACCGGGGAACCCCAGGCCGCGCCCAGGACGTCGGTCGACCACCGTAGTTCGCCGGTGGCGGGATCCATCGCGCGGACCGCGCGGAGATCGGAGGAACCCACATACATCACGTCCTGCGCGATCCGAGGGGTCGATTCCACCCAGGAAGCCCAGAAGTGCCGCGTCCACACCTCGCGGCCGGTAGCGAGATCGACTCCGTGGAGCTGAAAATCACGGGCCCCCACGATGGCCATTCCATGGTGAACCACCGGCGCCGACACGATTCCCGCGTCCAGCTTCCGCCGCCACGCCAGGCCGCCATCCGCCCGCCGCAGCGCCAACAGTGAGCCATCCACGGTGCCGATCACCACCACTTCGGCAGCCACCGCGGCCGGGGCGCAGATCTTGGAACCCGCCTCGACGCGCCAGAGGGTCTGGCCCCGAGCAGGATCGATGGCCAGCATGCCACCATCGGTGGACCCCACGAACAGCTTGCCTGCCGCCAATACTGGAACCGCCGTGCGGTGGTTGAAGATGTCGTCGTCCGGCAGCGCCGCCGGGGCGCTGCGGGCGGGGTCGAGTGCCACGCGCCAGCGAAGCGCGCCGGTCTTACGGTCGAGCCGCACGAGCTCGGTGCGATCGTTCACCACGAACACGGCGTCGCCCGTCACCAACGCGTCGCCGTAGATCGGCGCAGCGCCTTCCCAGGTCCAGATCTCCGCGCCGTCCTTGGCCTGGACCGCGTGAAACTTGCCGTCCACGGTGCCTACGTAGATCGCTCCATCCCGCACCACAGGCGACGCCCAGACCGCGGCGCCCAGACCGCGGCGCCCAGGCCGCGCGTCCACCGTGGCACTGGTCCTGCCGGGCACTCCGCGAGCGGCGGGTCGGCCGCGGGCGGAAGGCGCTCCCCTCGTGCCAGCTCGAAGGGCATGCGGGAAAAGAAGGCTGTCCCCCTTAGCTTCGGCCCATCGATTCGAGCCGAGCCTGGCAGATCGTTGAATTCATACCCGCCGTCGCGCGGCGTCACCCGCGAAACGACCTGGGAGAAGACGTGCATGGCTGGCAGGTATTCCACGAGGAACAGCGCTCCGCGCGGGGAACGGCGGAAGGCGAGGCCATAGGGAGACAGGCCGGTCGGGGAGGTGATCGACCCCAGCCAGATGGTCCCGTCGATGGGATCGTGGGCCACCGGCGCGGCCGGCGCAGGGGTGGCGGGGCTGCTTCCCTGGCCGGAAAGCTGAGGCGCCCACCCAGCCAAGAGGCACGCCACGAGGGTCATTTGGGTCCCGAATTGATTCATAAAGACTCCAATTCATTAGCTTAGATATGCACTCACCGGTTTGCTGAAGACACAGCAATCTACCGCTTGGAGATCCGAGCCTCCACCGGGATGGTGCGAATCGCAGTTATTTGAGGCTGAGCGGAGAGGAGGCTGAAGGAGCGTTGCGGCCTATTCGGAATGTCCGCGCGCCCGGGATGTCCGCGCGCCCCTTGGACCGGTCGGGAATAGTGTGGATGCGCTCCCCCTCACGCCCGGTGGCGCAAGGCCTCGAGCAGCCTGGCGCGCCGGTCACGGCTCACGGGAACCCGCGTGCCGTCCTGCATGACGACCACATAGCTGCCGAGCCCCACCGACCGCAGTTCGAGCGTCCGTGCCAGGTTCACGAGGGTGGTGCGGTGGGTCCTCTGGAAACCGAAAGGCTTCAGCTCCTCCTCCAGATGGCTGAGCGAGTCGCGCACCAGGTGTGAGCGGCCCTTGATCCAAACGCACGCGTAGTTGTCCGCGGATTCGATCCACTCGATGTCGGCCGCGTCCAGGAAGGTGGTGCGGGTGCCGGACCGGACTTGGATGCGGTAAATGCCCGCCGCCGGTGAGCGGGAAGGGTCCGCCTGCAGGAGCGCCAGCAGCTGCTGCTGGACCTGGCTGAGGCCCCGCTGCCTCAGAATGTCCTTGGCCCGCACCACCGCCTGCCGCAGCCGTTCGTCAGCGATGGGCTTGAGCAGGTAGTCCAGCGCGCAGGCCTCGAAGGCCCGGATGGCGTGGGCGTCGCAGGCCGTAGTGAACACCACAATGGGCATGCGGTCCGGACCGACGGCTTCGATCACTTGGAATCCGTCCATGCCGCGCATCCGGATGTCCAGGAAAGCCAGTTGGATGTCCCCTCGGTGGATCGCCTCGACCGCCTCGGCCCCCGACGCGCAACTGGAGACCTCCAGCTCAGCATCCGCCGAAAGCATGGCGCGCAGTCCATCGCGCGCGGGCTGTTCGTCATCCACGACCAGACACTTGATGGCGGCCGTCATGGGTGGCTCTCGCGGAATTCGGTGGCAGCCCCTTGGGAGGGCGCGAGCCGCAAGGGCATCCGCAGCTGCACGACTGTGCCGCGGTGGCCGGCCCCCTCCGTGAAGTCCATGGCTTGGTCCTCGCCGTAGCAGGCGAGGAGCCGCTGCCGCGTATTGGCAATGCCGAGACCCGCCGTCCGGGAGGACGCAAACCCCCGGGGCATGCCCTGGCCATTGTCGTGGACGCTCAGCAACAGCTGGCCATCTCGGGTGCTCGCATGGATGCCCAGGTGCGCTGAGGCTTCCTCCCCAGTGAAAGCGTGGTGGAGCGCATTCTCCACCAGGGGCAGCAACAGCAGCCGCGGCACCAGGGCGTCCGCCGCCCCGGGCCCGATCTCCACCGAGGTCGTGAAGGAGTCCGGAAAGCGCAGGAGCTCCATCTCGAGGTATTTGCGGATGAAGGCGACCTCCTCACTCAAGGGAAGCTCCTCGTCGTCGGTGGTGAGCACCGCCCGCAGCAGCGCGCCATAGCCGACCACCGCGTCCAGGGCCTTCCCATGCGAGATTCCGCACGGATCAGCATCGCAACGCTGTTGAGGGCGTTGTAGAGGAAATGCGGCTGCATCTGCACGGAGAGCGCCTCCAGCCGGGACACCGCCAGTGCCCGCTCCAGCTGCGCCGCGTGGAGTTCGCTGTCTCTCGAGCTGTCCCAGAACCGGATCCCCGTGGCCACGCCGATGACCGCTATGTAGGTGATGATGTCGAAGCCGTAGCGCAGCCCCAGCAGGGTGCGTCCCGCGGCCGACGCGGCGCTTGGCAGCATGCCGGGATCGAGGATCTGGATGAATAGCGTGCTGGCGGCGCTGGGAACCAGCGCCAGCGCCAGGGCCGCCACCACATGCAGGCCCACGGTGGTCGCACGCGCGCCTGACTCAAGTCGAAACCGGTTGGCCAGGTAGAACAGGAAGGGCGTCGCCAGCCACCAGAACGCGTAAGTGGGCACGTTGAAGGCGAGCACCACCGTGAGCAGCCGGCCCATCCGAGCGGGCTGGGTGATCAGCATCTGCCCCGAGCTGATAAGGGCGAGCATCAGCCAGATCATCCCGCTCAAAGCCATCCAGCGAATCGATCTGAGCACCTCGGACGCCTCCATCTGAGGTGACACTATGGTCCGGGTGGCAAGCGTTCCGCAATGTCAGGGCGGCATCCGGCGACGCTAAACAACGGTTCCCGCTTGTCCGTCTCGGCACTCCTGGCGCGGCCACGCCTCATTCTGGACCAGGCTCCAAGAAAGGTCTGCTCGGCGCCGCAGACCGCGCCTCCAAACGGCCGGCGGGGGTGAGATTCTTGCTGCAGCGAGGCTCTCATTCTCGTTAGGTTGGGGATTCTCAATGCGCTGGTCTTCCCGAGGAAGCTGGCCGATGCCCACCCGCTGCTCCGTCTACCTCGCCACGAGCCGAGACGGCTAGAGCGCGCGGCCGGACGGAGAAATGGACTGGCTGGACGCGGCCCATGCCACCGTCCCCGCCAGCAAGGACTGCGGTCTCGGCACCTTCATGGCTAGGGTGGATGTGCTGCTGCGGGGCCGCCATTCCTTCGAGCCGATGCCCGCCTTCCCGAAGCGGCGCTAGGGCGCCACGCCAGGGTGGTATTGCGCAGCTGGATGGACGCGCTGCCGGACCCGGTTCCTAGCACCGTGTCGATCTCTCGCGAAGCGCCGGCGGCCCCTAGTGGCCCGCCTCGCAGCGCAGGGGTGCCAGTACCGCGTCGTCGACAGCGGCGTGATGCTCCAGCGCTTCCTGGCGGCGGGCCTCACCGACGAACTCACGCTCACGCAGCTCCCCAGGCTGCTGCGCGCCGGCCGGCCCTTGTGCGGGGCCCTGCCCGCCGAGGTGGGCCTTGAACGCATCGTCAGCCGGGCCATTGATTTCGACTTCGTCCAGCGCCACTAACGCGAACGGTAACCTGCTTGAGCCGCGGCTACGCGGGGTGGCCTTCATCGCCATTCCCATCCTCCTGCTCGTTTTGCTCGGAATTAGATCGATCTAAGTTCATCGTTCGGCGGCTCCGGGTTCCGCTACAGTTGCGTCTTCCCTGATCGTGGAGTCTTTCATGCGCCTGTTCGCCATCGCCGCACCTTTCCTGCTGGTGGGTGCGCCCGCCTCGGATCTGCTGAAAGTCGCGGAGGTGGAGCAGGCCGGCGGTCTGGCGGGCGTCCATGCCGTGCCCAAGAACCCGACCACCGGCGCCGGAGGCGAGCTCAACTTCGCGGGCGCCGACAACAAGCTGGTGCTGATGGTGATGGTGCAGCCCACCTCCACCTTCGAGTTCTGGAAGAAGCAATACGGTGCCAAGGGTGAGCCTGTGGCGGGCCTGGGCGCCGAGGCCTTCCGCTCCAAGACCGGCGACTTCATTGGCTACATCGTGTTCCGCAAGGGCGACACCGGCGTGTGGATCCAGTCCATGGGCTGGAAGAAGGGTGGCGCCGCCAATTTCACCGCCCCCCAGCTGGAGGAACTGGCGCGGCTGGCGGCTACGCGGCTGTGAGCTATCTCAAAACCTCCAACTCACTCCCACCCTCGCGCTACGGGGTTCCACCGGGTGGGTGTGGATGTCGTTGGCGCCCTCCAGGCCTTCCTTGGACAGGCGGGACTGATAGTAGTAGTCGATGTCGCTGGCCCGGGTGTTGGCGAGGTTGAAGAGTTCCAGTTCCACGCGGACCTGAGGCGTAAGGTCGTAGCGCAGTTCGGCCTGGAGCAGCGTCGAGGACCGGCTGCGCACGCTGTTGTCTTCGATGAGCGGCCGGGGGCCGAAGTAGCGCAGGTTGAGGCCCGCCTGTAAGCCGGGGCCTGGGCGCAGTTGGAGCCCCACCTGCGCTACGCCTTCCACCGCGCCGGGGATGCGGGGGCCACCGTCGGCGAAGGTCGTGAAATCGTTGTCCGCGAAGCGCGCGCGACTGTAGGCCAGGTCCGCCTCCAGCGATGCCCAAGCCGAGAGTTGGATTTCGTTGGACCACTCCAGGCCCATGCGGCGGCTGGGGCGGCTGGCCTGGGTGGACCCGCCATCGCCGCTGAAGACCAGCTCGCTGCCGATGTCCAGGCGCCACAGGGTGAAGGTGGTCTGCCAGCGGGGGAGGACCGTGCTGCGCAGGCCTAGCTCATAGCCCTGGGCGCGGACCAGTGGCGTCACCGGACTGGCTGGGTCGCCGGTCTTGGGGTCCACGCGGAGCGTGGTGCCGCGCGCGTCGTTGCTGTGGAAGCCATAGCCCGCGTTGAGATAGACCTCCGTGTCCCGCCAGGGGCCGAAGACCAGCGCCACTTTGGGGCTGGTAAGGCTGGCGCGGCGCTGGCCGCTGTTCAAGGGATTGTCGCTGCGGACCTCGAAGCGGTAGGCGTCATAGCGCAGACCCAGGCTGGAGCGGAAGGTGTCGCTCCAGATGGACTTCACCTGGACGAAAGGCGCCAGGCTGGTTTGCACCACGTTGTCCTGCCGCGTGGTGTCGATGAGCCGCCTCTGTTCGGTATGGCTGAGCGTCACCCGGGCAATGTTGTCATTGCGCGCCTGGAGGCCGAAGGTGGCGTCCATGGCCGTGCCGCCCACTTCAAAATTCCAGGATCGGCTGCCCCGGAACCCCGCGAGGGTGCGCCGGTCCGACTGTTGGAACTGATCCCCATGGACGGGATCCTCCAGGTAATAGGTGAAATTGTTGAAGAGGTCCAGGCGGTAGTTGATGAGGTAGGCGGTGACATTGTCCACCGCGTTCTGGTCCACGTGCTTCAAGTCGAAGGAGAGGCTCTGGCGCAGCGTGGCGCCGCCATCGCTGGGGTCGAGGGCGCCGAAGCGCGAGATGAGCCCCCGGTCCAGGGCCCGCTGGGGCACCTGGTCCGTGGCATTCCAGGTGGCCGTGTAGGCCATGGCCGTCACGCTCAGCTGGGTGCTGTCCCTGGCCAGCGAATAGCGCAGCACTCCGTTGGCCTTGCGGTAGTCGTCGCCGCGGTCCCAGGGGCCTTCGTTGTGGACGCCTTCGACTGCGGCCAGCAGGTAGCCGTCGCCGACCTTGGGCGAGCCCGCCGCCAGGGCCCGGCGGTAGCCGGAGGAGCCGCCTTCGGCCGCGAAAAGATACTTGTCCAGGCGGTGGACGAGCGCTAGATGCACGGCGCCAGCCGCGGCGAAATCCCCTTCCTCGGCGAAGTAGGGGCCTTTCTTGTACGAGATGTGGTCCACCAGTTCAGGGATCAGGAAATTCAGGTCCGAGTAGCCCTGGCCGTGGGCGTGGGTCGGCAGGTTGACGGGCATCGCGTCCACGAAGCTCGCCAGATCGGTGCCGTGGTCCAGGTTGAAGCCGCGCAGGTAGTACTGGTTGGCCTTGCCCTGGCCGCTGTGCTGGCTGATGAGCAGGCCCGGCACGGTCTCCAGCACATCGCCGGGCCGCTGGTAGGGCCTGCGCTGGATCATCTCCGGCGTGACGATGCCTTCGCTGGCAGTGTCGGCGATGCCCAGCAGGTGATTGAGCGGCGCGTCCAGCTCGTTGATGTTGGCCACTCCGGCCTTGGCCTCCACCACCACCTGCGCCGAGTAGACGAAGAGCGTCAGTTCCACTTCCGCCGCGTGGCCCTCCACGAGGTTCACGGTGCGCTGGGCCAGGAAATAGCCCGGATGCCTGAAGGTGGCCACGTAGCGCCCCTTGGCCAGGTGGGAGGCGCTGAAGCGGCCCTCCCCATCGCTGCGCAGCTTGAGTGGCACCTTCAGGCCGCCCCCGCTGAGTTCCACCGCCACGCCCACGATGGCCTGCCCCGCGGCGTCCTTCACGCTGCCGGTGAGGGTGCCCGGCTCGTGGGCCACCAGCAAAACGGGCATCAGCCACGGAACCAGAAACGCAGCTGGACGAATCATCACGACCTCAAGCTAGGGGATGCACGGCCTCAGCCGAAGCGTCCTACGGTTCCAGGAACCGCCATCGGAGCGCCATGTGGCAAGCCGTGATCCTATCCAACTGGGCCCGCCGTGCCAAGGGCCCGGCTTTGGGCCCAAGCTGTGCGCGCCTTGAAGCCGCTGCGGGCTGGGCTAGAGCTCCACCCGCTTAAAGCTCTTGGCCACCTTCTGCATGAGCAGGGGATCGCCCTCGATCTTGATCTTGCCGGACAGGAAGGCTTCCTGGGCATTGAGCTGGCCGGTGCTCATGGCGGTGAAATCGTCGGGCTTGGCGCTGAGGGTAGTGTCGGCGGGGCTCAGCAGGCGCGGCATCACCACGCAGCGGCCCTCGCGGATGAGCAGCGTGTATTCCAGGTCGTCCAGCTTGTAGCCCACCACCGCTTCGAGGTCGCCCGCCTTCTCTTTGTCGAAGCGCGCGGGCATGGATTCCAGGATGGCCTGGGCGGGGTTCACCGCCGCGTCGAACAGCCCGGTGTAGGCCGCCACCTGGGTGAAGTCGCCCTTGAAGCTGGCCTGCCCGCTGAGCAGCGCCCCCACGAGGTTCAGCTTGCCCACGTTGAGGGCCGCGAAATCCGCGTCGGTGAGGCTGACGGTATGCACACCGTCGCATTCGCCGGGGCGCACCGACAGGTGGGCGGGCGTGAAGCTCAGGGTATAGGGCGCGCCGTCCACCTTGAGTTCCAGAGTGCCGCTGGCGCCACCCTTGTAGCGCTTGGAGAGGGTGGCCAGGGCCTTGCCGCCAGGGGTGGCAGGATACGTGATCTCGGGATCCTGGGACCAGGTCTTCCATGCCGCCCGCAGGTTCACCATGGCGCCCTGGAAGCGCAGCTGCCCGCTCAGCAGCGCCGGGCCTGGGTCCTGGAGGCCCGTCAGCAGGCCGCGCAGGGCCCCTTCCTCGCCGCTCAATTCGTCGCCATCGCCGAATTTGTCCGCGCCGACCTTCAGGCACAGGGGCTGAGCCAGCAGTTTCAGGCGCGCCCCGGCGAGGTCCTTCAGGGGTGTCTGGGGGCCCTTGGGCCCTTCGGGCTTCTTGAAGAACTTCGGGAATTTCTGGAGCAGCATCAGGTCGCCGGCCCCCTTCAGCTTGCCGCTCATGAAGGCCTGCATGGCGTCCAGCTTGCCTTCGCTCAAGGCGATCCAATCCTCCGCGCTGATATGCACCGTGGACGACGCGTCGGCCTTGTATTCCCGCAGCAGCGTGAAGGCGCCGTCCTGGATAACGCAGGTGTAGTTGCCGCCGCCCTCCCCGGTCACACGGTAGGCCACCGAGGCGTTCATGCCCACGGCCTTCTCGGGCAAGAACAGCTCGGGCATCAGGGAGAAGATTCCATCCACCGTCAGGGCCATGGCCGTCCTCCTGGTCTTCGAGCTTTGGGGTTGAGCATGGTCCCGCAGAGGAACCGGGCGCAATGGAATTCAGCCGCCGAGCTTGCCCTTGAGCCACATGCCCAGGAGCTGCAGCTTGCCGGGCCGGGCGGGCTTGGGCGGCAGCACCGGCGACGCGCTCCAGGTCTGCCAGGCGCCCCGCAGCACCGCCATGTCGCCCTCGAAAGCTAGCCGCCCCGCCAGCAGGGCGGGACCGGGCTCCCGGCGCCCCTCCACCACCGCCCGCAGTGGGCCTTCCTCCCCCGACAGGGTCGCGCCGCTGCCGAAGCGCTCGGTGCCCACGGCTACCTGGAACGGGGCGCTGAGCAGCGCGAGGCGCCCGGGCACCAGTTCCGCCAAGGGAATGCCCGAGCCGTTGTCATTCTCCGGACGCTTGAAAAAACGGGGGAATTTCTGCAGCAGGCCCAAGTCGCCGGCGCCCTTGAGCTTGCCGCTCATGTAGGCCGCCATGGGATCCAGCCGGCCTTCATTGAGGGCGATCCAGTCCTCGGCTGTGATGGTCACGGTGGCCTGGGCGTCGGCCCGCTGTTCCTTCACCAGGGAGAAGGCTCCCTCGGTGATGAGGCAGGTGTAGTCGCCGCCACCCTCCCCGGTCACCTTGTAGGCCACCGAGCAGGTGACACCCGCCGCCTTGTCCGCCCGGAACAGGCCGGGCATGGCCGAAAAGATGCCGTCCACCGTCAGGCCCATGTGCAACCCCCATCCCAGCTTTCGAGCATGGCAAGGGGAGCCGCTTGGGCGCAATCGCTACCGGGAGTCAGGGCTATGATGGCCCACGGCGGGCCGTGGGTCGGACCGCCCTCCTTCCTGCAACCCACTCAATTCCGGCCTTCCCCCATGGACTTGCGTTGCCCCTACTGCGGCCAGCCAGCGCGGCTCCTCTTCATCCACGGGCATGGCCAGTGCGAGCGCTGCGGCACCAACATCGACGAATGCTGCCGCGGCGAAAGCGCCCGTGAGGATGCCAATGACCTCCCCTCGGATTGAGGTTGTTTCCGCCTCGGGTTTCAGCCTGGAGGAGTTGACGGCGCTCTTCAACCGGGGCTTCGAGGGTTATGTGTTCCCGGTGAAGGCCACCGTGGATGTCCTGGCCCAGCGCCTGCGCACCGAGGACGTGGACCTCGCCGCCTCCAAAGTGGGCCGCATGGACGGCCAGCCTGCGGGCCTCGCGTTGCTCGCCCGGCGTGGCTGCCGGAGCCGCCTGGCCGCCATGGGCGTGGCTCCGGAGGCCCGACGCCATGGGCTCGGCCGCTTGATGGTGGAGGCCCTGGTCGCCGAGGCCCGGAGCCGGCATGGCGCCGGGGACCGGGAGCTGCGGCTCGAAGTCTTCGAGGCGAACTTCCCGGCACCGGAGTTGTACACGCGCCTGGGCTTTGCGCCCCACCGGCGATTGGTGGGGCGCACCTGCCTGCACCCCAGGACGCTAATGGCGAAATTGGAGCTGCACGACACGCCCGTTTGGACCCGGGCGACCTCCTTCGAGGCGGCGGATCTGCCTTGGCAGCTGGAGCCCGAAACCCTGGCCACCCTCGGCGCGCCCGCCCGGGTGGCCTGCCTGGAGGGGCAGGCGTGGGCCCTGATCTACGGAACCTCCTCGGAGATGCTGGTGCTCCGGGGCCTCTTCGTCGCCCCTGCCCAGCGCCGCCAAGGCTTGGCCACCCGGCTGCTGGGGGCGCTGGCGGCCATGCACCCCGGCCACGCCCTGCACTTTCCGCCCCTGCTCCCCGAAGCCATGGCGGCGGAATTCTTCCAGTGCGCCGGATTCCAGGTGGACGCCATGAACCAGGTGGAGATGTGCCTCCCCTTTTCTTGAGCGACCGCCGCGTTCAACAGCGTTCGATGATCACCGCCATGCCCATGCCGCCACCGATGCACGCCGCCGCCAGGCCGTAGCGCTTGCCCACGGCGCGCAGTCGGTAGGCGAGATGGAGGAGTAACCGCGCGCCGCTGGCCCCCAGAGGATGGCCCAAGGCGATGGCGCCGCCGTTCACGTTGGTGCGGGCGGGATCTAGCTCCAGGTCGTGCATCACCGCCAGGCACTGGGCCGCGAAGGCTTCGTTCACCTCCACCAGGTCCATGTCCGCCAGCTTCAACCCGGCCTTGGCCAGCGCCGCGCGGATGGCCGGTACCGGCCCCAATCCCATGCGCGCCGGTTCCACCCCCACGGCGGCCGAGGCCACCAGCCGGGCGATGGGCTTCCACTTGCGCGCCGCTGCTTCCACCGCGGTGGTCACCACCATGGCCGCGGCGCCATCCACGATGCCCGAGGCATTCCCTCCAGTGACGGTGCCCTCCTTCCCGAAGGCCGGCGGCAGCTTGGCCAGCACCTCCGCGGTGGTGCCCGCCCGCAGGTGGTCGTCGCGCTCCACGAGAGTCGTGCGGCCCCGCCCCGCAGCCACTTCCATGGGCGCCACTTCTTCAGCGAAGATGCCCGCGTTCCAGGCGGCCAGGGCCCGGCGCTGGCTTTCGGCCGCAAAGGTGTCCTGGGCCTCCCGGCTGATGGCCCGGTCCCGGGCAATGTTCTCGGCAGTCTGGGCCATGAAGAGCCCGCACTGGGTGTCGAAGAGGCCCTGCATCAGGCTGTCTTCGAGCCTGCCCTGCCCCAATTTAAGGCCCGTGCGCAGATCCCCCCGCAGCACGAAGGGCGCCTGGCTCATGGCCTCCATGCCCCCCGCCAGCACCGCCTGGGCCTCGCCCACCTGCAACATGCGCGCGGCCTCCGCCACGGCTTCGAACCCAGAGCCGCAAAGGCGGTTCACCAGCAGGGCGGGAACTTCCTGGGGCACCCCGGCGTCCAGGCCCACATGGCGCGCGGCGTAGAGCGCGTCCGCGGTGGTCTGGAGCACCATGCCGAAGACCACGTGGCCGATGTGGGCGGGGTCCACCGCAGCGGCCTGCAACGCGGCCTTGGCGGCGTGGGCGCCCAGGTCCTGGGCCCGCTGCTGGCGCAAGGCGCCGTTGTACTCCGCGAAGGGCGTTCGCTTACCAGGGAGAAGCAGGATGTCCATGGGGCTGGCTCCGGAGGGTAGAATCTCCATCTTCCTCCAAACCAGACCCACATGCGCCGCATCGAACTTGCCTCCGCCTCCACCGCCTTCCTCATCGGGCGGGACCCCTCCGTCACGAACCTCGGCAACAACCTCACCCCCGTCAAACTTAGCAACAGCCGCGTTTCTCGCGCCCACCTGCTGCTGAAGGAGGAGGCCGGAGAATGGTGGGCCCAGGATCTGGGGGCCACCAACGCCACCCAGTACCAGGGCCTGGGCAAGTTGCCGGCGGGCGAGCCGGTGGTGCTCCCCAGCGACCGCCCCTGTCGCTTCGTGGTGGGGGGCTACCTCATCGTGCTCCAGCAGCCCCGCGGCCGGGCCTTCGTGGAGGTCCACGATCCCCATGAAACGGATGACGCCAATGCCTCCTCCGCCACCTCCCGGATGGAAAGCCTGGCGGATCCCTTCAAGAAGCTGGCGCGCTCCGCGTCCAAGCTCATGAAAAAGTGAGGCGGCCATGGAACCCGTGGACCCCGCCAAGAGCCGCTCCCGCGAGACCCAGAAATTCAGCATCGAAGACATCCTGGCGCGCCTGGAGGAAGGCCGCGTGTTCGTCCGCCACACCGAGGCCGGTTCCAAGCTGGAGACGGCCCATGCCGCCGCGCCGGCGGCCGAGCGCCGGCAGCACCGGGCCGGGGCCCCACGGGCAGAGCGCCGCACCTTCACCCCCTTGGAGATCCCGACGCTCTTTCCGGAGAAGGGACCAATCCTCATCCTATTGGTGGGCGGCTTCGCCGACGAACGGACCATCACGCAGCCCCTGCCCTTCTGGAACGACAACGAAGGCGGCAGCTACCTCATCTGGCAGGCCCTCCGCAACGCGGGGCTGCTGCACAAGAAGGATGCGGAGTTCGCCCTGGGACGCGGCGGCTTCTGGGACGACCAGCCGCCCCGCACCCACGGCCTGTGCATGACCTATACCGGCTTCTCCCCCAAGGGCGAAGTCATCGATTTCGAGCGCATCACCCGGCCCTGGAACCTGGACCGCCTGCAGACGCTGATCTTCGAGGCCCACACCCGCGCCCTGGGCAAGCTGAAGGTCGTGACCCTCGGCAACGCCGCGCGGGTCATGGTCTGCGCCGCCGCCTACGGCCTGCCGGACGTACCGGTGCTGTCCCTCTCGGAGCCCACCCCCGCAACCCTGGAAGCCCTCAAGCTCGGCAAGGACAGTTCCGCCCAGCACTGGATCGAGTGGGCGAGCAACGTGCTGGCCATCGGGAAGAACTGAGCCGCCCGGAAACTCCAGCCGTTCACGGCAGCAGGTCCTGAGGGATGGGATGGGCCGCGTCCTCGGATTGCCAGGTGACGCTGGCGACCCACCACCGGGAGCCGTCAAAGTAGAGCTGCAGGCTGTTGACGCCCCGGTCGCGCTTGGCCCGGTCCAGCCCACGCTGGGTTTCATAGGTCGAAAAGATGTGGACGATGTTCCCGTAGCCGCGTGTGACCCGGTGGATTTCGGTTTCGTGGAAACCGGTCTGCACCATGGGTTCGGTGGCATCAACCAAGGCTTGGTGGTCCCAGACATCGACCTGCGGGCGGCCCTGGGCCTGGCCGATGGACACGAAGCGGATGTCCGGAATGTAAAGGGTGCGGTCCCGGGACCACTGCCGGGGCGCCTCAGGTTCGAGGTTCACCACTTCGTAGAAGGCCTTCATCAGGCCGTCGAGGGTGCCCACGTCCTCGGGTCGCGCCGGGACCGTGGCGACGGGGACCCTCCCAGGCCGGCGGACGCAGGCCGTTGTAATCAAGAGCAGGCCCAGCATCAACAGGGCCGGAGCGGCCCGGCCCGGTTGGCGCCGGTCCGGACGGGAGTGAGGGAGGATGGGATGGGGGGTTGTCATGACCACAAGATGTGGCAGTGGAATCCGGCCCGCTGTCAGAATCCGACTCTCATGAAGTGGGACCCTGGCTTCACCCTGCATCCGGCACTGGTCGCCCCATCCCTCCTGGTGGGCGAATGGCGCTGCCCAGGCGAGCCGCGTCCCTGGACCCCGGAACGGACGCGCTACTGGGAGATCGCGGTCCAGCTCGCGGGCACCCACCGGCGGCGGGCCGGAGGCGAGCAATACGTGGTGGACCCGCTGCTGGTGACCCTGCATCCAGCCGGGGATGAATACCTTATGGCCTCGCCGGGCGGACAGCCCCAGCGAAGCACGATTCTCCTCCTGCAAGACGAGGCCATGGAGGAACTGGCCTCGGGGCTGCCTGCCCGCACCACCCGGCTCTCCGCTGCCGCGGCGGTGCTGCACTACCGCATGCGCGCGGCCCGGGACCCGGTCGCCGTCGAGGAGTTCGCCTGGGCCTTCCTGCGCAGGACCCTCGCGGATGCGGCGGGCCGGGAAGCTGCCCCGACCCTCCGCCTGCCACCCTTCCCCTGGCGCCGCATGGTGGAGGAGATCCAGCAGCTCATCGCAGCGCGGCATCGGGAGAAGCTCACCCTTGCAGAGATCGCCCGGGGGTGCGGCGCCTCTCCCTCCCATGCGAGCCGGGTGTTCCGGGCGGTGACCGGGCAGTCCATCCACGAGCACCTCAGGGCGGTTCGGCTGCGGGTGGCGCTGCATGAGCTCAGCCCATCGGCCGGGGAGCTCACCCGGCTGGCGCTCCAGGCCGGGTTCTGCTCCCACAGCCACTTCACCCAGGCCTTCCGCGCCGAATTCGGCACTTCGCCCTCGGCGCTCCGGCGCTCGGCAAAGCCTTAAATCGCAGGCGCCGGCACGCCCATGGCTGCGTAGCCCTCCAGCACCGGGCCGTAGAATTCCGGCACCCGTAGGCCCGCCTGGCGCATGAGGACGGTCATCTGGCCGCGATGGTGGGCCTGGTGCAGTTCCAGCGCCTGAAGGCTGTAGCCCCGGGCCCAGAGCAGGTGGCCGAAGAGCGTGTCCTCCTTCACCAGATCCGCGTCCGTCCAGGCCCCCAGCTCTTCGAACAGAGACGCGGCAGCGCTCTCATAGCGGGCCGCCAGCTCCTGCATGGAATCCGGGGCCGGTTCCACGCAATTCATGTGGTCATCCAGCGCAGGTCCTTCCACCTTCAGGCCCAACTCGAGGGGCAGCGAGACGAGGCTGGCCACCAGGTGCCAGCCCAGGCGCCGCAGATCGCGGTGGGCGGGACTGACGGCCTGGGCGGTGGCCGCGTCAGGAATGGCCTGCAGCACTTTCAGGGTGTCTTCCACTTCCTCCTGGAAGTGGCTGCGGAAATCGTCGAGGCGTCGGTACATGGCTGGCTCCTTGGAATGGACTTCCAGCTTCCCAGCCCCTGCTGCCACCGTGCTGGCAGCAGTCATTGCGGGCCTCCTTAACGGGCCCTCGCCCGGGCCAGGTAGTCCTCCAGTTCCCGCCCCGATTCCCGAGGAAAAGCATCGCCGGTTTCCCAGGTTTTGAGACGGTCCACCCGGAAGGTCCGGAAATCCTGGCGGGCTTCGCACCAGGCGGCCAGAGTCCAGGCACCGCCCCAGAAATAGAGCCCCAGGGGCCGCAGGTGGCGTTCACTGGGCTGGCCTTCCTTGTCTTCGTAAGTGGCGCACACCCGCAGCCGGTCCCGCACCGCGCGCCTCAGGTCCCCCAGGGGAGCCTTATGCGCCGCGGCGACATGGAAGTCTGGCGCTTCCAGCACCGAATCCTTCAGGGAGCGGTGGAGGCCTTCGGTGAGGCCCGACTCCAGCTTGCGCCGGGCCGTGCTGGCGGCGGCGGCCAGCACCGGGTCCGCCCAGGCTGAGGCGATGTTGAGACCCAGGAAGATGGCCTCCGCTTCGTCCACGGTGAACATCATCGGCGGCAGGTCGAAATGCCGGGGAAGGCGATAGCCGGTGCCAGCCTCCCCTTCGATGGGCACGCCCGAAGCCTGCAGGTCCGCCACGTCGCGGTAGAGGGTGCGGCGCGAGATGCCCAGTTCCTCCGCCAGCCGGGCCGCCGTGCTGATGCGGTCCCGCCGGAGGAGCAGCACGATCTGGAATAGGCGGTCAGCGCGGCGCATGGTCGATTATGGAATGAAGCGCGGCATCTGGCGTGCCGTTCCCGACACTAGAGCCCCGGGTAAGCCACCAACGCCTTGGACGGATCGCTTGGGCGCGATCCGATTCAGCCAGCTCATCGATTCGGCGTTGGGGC